>JAICTU010000385.1 GCA_025936205.1 Polyangiaceae bacterium
AGGTAGAAGCCCTGATACAGCGGCCCGCTGTCAGCGACCTCCGGCAAGAAGATCTGCACGCCCGCGCCCACGCCATAGGCCTTGGTGACCGCGAAGTTCCAGTACTCGGCATTGATGTTCAGCGACATCTGGTCGCTCAAGCCGTAGTCGAACTCGGCCAGAATCAACCCGAAGATCAAGCCGATCGGGTTGACGGCCACGGCCATGTGCGCGGGCTCCTTCTTCCTCGGCATCCAGAAGCTCTCCGCCGGGTGCTCGTCTTTCGGAGCGGCTTCCTGCTGTTGCTCCGGGGGTTGCTCGACCTTCGAGGCAGGGGCTTCCTGCGCGGTGACGGTCTCGGCGGCGGATGCAATGCCCGCGAGCGAGGCATGGCCGAGCAGCGTGGCGGCGGCGAACGAGGCCTTGTTTTTCAGTGTCATGAGTGTTGCTCCAGTGAATGATCGGCGCTGGGCCGGCGCGGCTTGCCCCCCGCACCAGTCGCTCCGCAAAGAAAGCAGCGAGTGAGCGGCAGGGCGCAGGCGCCCGCCTCCCAACTCGCTCGACCCGGGGCGAAGCTAACCAACTCTCCGCGCGAACTCCAGCGACATCGCGCGCGGTCGCGATACGTACGCGCATTGCTGGGCGGGGCCTTCCCGTCGTGCTCGTTGCTTTCGTGGATCTGCGAGCGACAGCGTGAGACAGCGTGCACCCGCCAGAGATCACCCAGCGACTTGACAGGCACGGCCTGCGCGGGCGATGAGCGCGCGTTTCAGCCGGCGCGCGGCGCGATCTCGCGGCCCGCCACGATCACGCGTTCCACCGGGTTGCCGCCGAGCTCATAACCCAGGAGCCGCTCGTCGCGGTGTCGCAGCAGGATCAGGTCGGCACGCGCGCCTGCCACGAGCCGTCCGCGATCACTCAGACCGAGCAGGTCGGCGGCGCGCTCCGTGCAAGCGCTGATCGCCTCCGGCGCGGACAGGCCCAGCTTGCGCAGGGCGAGCGCAATCACGAACGGTAAGGAGAAGCAGGGGGAAGAGCCCGGGTTGTAGTTGCTGGCCAGCACCAGCCGGCCGCCTGCCGCGAGCAGCGCGCGTGCGTCCGCGTAGCGCCCGTCGGTGTGAAAGCCGCTGACCGGCAGCACGACGCCGAACGTCTGGCTGCCCGCGAGCGCCTGCAAACCCGCTGGCGAAGTCGCCTCCAGATGGTCGGCGCTGAGAGCGCCCAGCTCGATCGCGAGCTCCAGGCCGCCGAGCGCCGTGAACTGATCGGTGTGCAGCCGGATCGGGTGGGCGAGCTCCAGCGCGCGTTCGAACAGGCGCCGGCAATCGTCCACGCCGAAGGCATTCTGCTCGCAGAAGGCGTCGACGGCGATGCCCGGAAACTCGGCGTGCACCGCCGGCAGCGTCTCTTCGAGCACCTGCTCGATGAAGCGCGGCTGATCGGGATCGCGAGCGTGGCCGAGCAGCGCCGTGGGCACCACCGTGCCGGGGAAGCGGCGCGCGGCGCGCACGATGGCGCGCAGCATCTTGAGCTCGTCGCGCGTGCTCAAGCCATAGCCCGACTTGACCTCCACGCTGGTGGTGCCGTGCTCCAGCATCAGCTGCAGGCGTTCACCGAGGCTGCGGGCCAGCTCTTCTTCGCTGGCCTGGCGCACCGCGCGCACCGTCGAGAGGATGCCGCCGCCCGCGGCGAGGATCTCGAGGTAGCTCTTGCCTTGCTGGCGAAGCTCGAACTCGTCCAGTCGGTCGCCGGCGAAGAGCGCGTGCGTATGCGCGTCGACAAAGCCGGGCAAGAGCACGCGGCCCTCTGCATCGAGCACGGTCTCGTCCGGCAATGGCGTGAGCGCCGGGCCCAGCTCCAGGATGCGCTCCCCCTCGATGCGCAGCGAGCCGCGGAGCGGGGCGCCACCGGCGCCGGGGATCAGCCGCGCGTCGCGGATCAGCCAGCTCATGCCGGCCGCACCGCGAGCCCAGCCAGGAAGTGCAAGAAGAGCAGCACGGCGCTGCGCGCGGTGCGCGAGTCGAGGTCGAAGCGGGGACAGAATTCCATCAAGTCGAAATGGCGCACCTGAGGGTGCGCGCCCGCCGCCTCCGCCAGGCGCACGGCATCGTGCAGGCGCACTCCGAGCGGGCTCGGAGCGCTCACCGCAGGCGCCACGCTCTGATCCAGCCCATCCAGATCGATGCTGACAAAGGCGGGCCCGCCGCTCGTGGCGTGGCCGAGCAGCTCCGCGACGTCGAGCCCCTGCTCGAGCAGCGTCTCGGCGAACACCAGCCGGGCGCCACGTGCGCGGATCCACTCCAGGTCGGCGGCGTCGTTGCTGAAGCGGCCCAGCCCGACCTCGGCGAAGCGCCGCGCATCGAGCTGGCTCGCCTCGATCAGGCGGCGGAACGGCATACCGGAGCCGACGCGTGCGCGCACGTCGAGGTGTGCGTCGAGGTTGATACCGCCGAGCGACGCGCCCGCCGCGCGGCTGAGCGCGGAGATCGAGGGCAGGCTGAGATCGTGGCCGCCGCCCACGCAGATGGGTACGAGACCGTGCTCGTGCAGGTAGCTGACGGCGTCTTGCACGCGCCGGTGCGTCTCGAACAGAGCCGTCTCGTCATCGCCGGGGGCCGGCTCGACGTCGCCCGCGTCGAACACGTGCAGAGCGAGCTCCCGCTCCCTGAGGCCGTCCCAGGCCACACCGAAGCGCGCGAGCGCGCAACGAAACTGGCTGGGGCCTGTCTTGGCGCCGGGGCGACCGCCGTTGAGCTGGACGCCGAGATCGTCGGGCAAGCCGATCAGCGCGCAGCGGCAGCCGTGGTGCGACGCGCGTTGCAGCCGCGCTGCCAGTCGCCCGGGCTTGGCGTCGTACTCCGCGCCGGGGCGGGTGTGCGGAACGCGAGGGCTCATGGCTGCCCCCGATTGCCGTACGGCTGATCATTCGTGCGGGGCATCGGCACACGCAGGCTCTGCTCGCGCGCGCACTCGATCGCCGCCGGGTAGCCCGCGTCGGCGTGGCGCAGCACGCCCAGCGCCGGGTCGTTGGTGAGCACGCGCCGCAGGCGCTGCTCCGCCTCGGGCGTGCCGTCGGCCACGCACACCTGGCCGGCGTGCTGCGAGTAGCCGATGCCGACGCCACCGCCATGATGGAAGCTCACCCAGGAGGCGCCGCTGGCCGTGGACACCATTGCATTGAGCAACGCCCAGTCGCTGATCGCGTCGGAGCCGTCGAGCATGCCTTCCGTCTCGCGATTGGGGGAGGCGACGGAGCCGCAGTCGAGGTGATCGCGGCCGATCACGATCGGCGCGCTCACGCGGCCGCTGCGCACCAGATCGTTGAACAAGACGCCGGCGCGATCGCGCTGCCCGAGCCCGAGCCAGCAAATGCGCGCCGGCAGGCCTTGAAACTGCACGCGGCTCTTGGCCATGGCGAGCCAGCGGCCGAGCGCGGCATCTTCCGGGAAGAGCTCGAGCAACGCGGTGTCGATGGTGAAGATGTCGTCGGGGTTGCCCGAGAGGGCCGCCCAGCGAAAGGGGCCGCGGCCCAGGCAGAACTCCGGGCGGATGTAGGCCGGCACGAAGCCGGGGAAGTCGAAGGCGCGTTCGAAGCCGGCTTCGCGCGCGCGCTGGCGCAGGTTGTTGCCGTAGTCGAAGGTCACGCTGCCACGGCCTTGCAGCTCGACCATGGCCTGCACGTGCCGCACCATCGTGGCCACGCTGTGCGCCGCGTAGCCCGCGGGATCGCTCGAGCGCAGCTCGGCGGCTTCGGCGAGTGACAGCCCGACGGGTACGTAGCTCGCGACGTCGTGGGCGCTCGTCTGGTCGGTGAGCGCGGCGGGTGTGACAGCGCGCGCGAGCAGCCGCTCGAGCAGATCGACGGCGTTGGCAGTGACGCCGATCGATAGGGCCTGCTTGGCGCTGGCGGCCTGGAGCGCGCGATCGATCGCGGCGTCCAGCGTGGGAGCGAGCTCGTCGAGATAACGATCTTTGCGGCGCCGCTCCAGCCGGCTCGCGTCCACGTCGGCGATCAGGCACACGCCGCCGTTCAAGGTCACGGCCAGGGGCTGCGCGCCACCCATGCCGCCGCAGCCCGCGGTCACCACCAGCTGACCGCGCAGCTCGCCGCCGAAATGCTGGCGCGCGCAGGCCGCGAAGGTCTCGAACGTGCCCTGCAGGATGCCTTGCGTGCCGATGTAAATCCAGGAGCCCGCCGTCATCTGCCCGAACATGATCAGGCCCTTGCGAGCGAGCTCGTCGAAGTGCTGCTGCGTGGCCCAGTGCGGCACCAGATTGCTGTTGGCGATCAGCACGCGCGGCGCGCTGGGCTGGGTGCGCAGGATGCCCACCGGCTTGCCCGATTGCATCAGCAGCGTCTCGTCGCCGGCGAGGCTGCGCAGGGCCGCCACGGTCGCGTCGAACGCCGCCCAGGAGCGCACCGCCTGGCCACGGCCGCCGTAGACGATCAGGTGCGCCGGGTCCTCCGCCACCTCCGGGTCGAGGTTGTTCATCAGCATGCGCAGCGCCGCCTCGGCGTGCCAGTTCTTGCAGCTCAGGCGATCGCCGCGCGGAGCGCGCACCGTGCGCGCGGAAGCGTCGAGCAGGATGGGAGATGTCATGGCTCGTTCAACCCTCGCGGAGCGGCGCCGCCGACGTCCGAGAAACGCCCGGCGCGGATCAGTGCGCGGATGGCTTCGATGTCGGGCGCTGGAGGCCGGTCGCGCGTGCGACGGCTGACCACGGAGCGCACCGTCTCGAACGCGTGCTCGACGCCGGCGCCCGAGCGCAGCGGGCGCTGGTACTCGAGCGCCTCTGCGGCGCACAAGAGCTCGATCGCCACCACGTCGCTGACCCGCTCGAGCACGCGCCGCGCCTTGAGCGCCGCGTGCGCGCCGAACGAGTTGTAGTCTTCCATGCCGGCGCTGGTGGACAGGTTTGCGACGCTGGCAGGGGTGGCCAGACCGATCAGCTCATTGCAGCAAGCCGCGGCCACGTACTGCGCGATCATCAAGCCCGAGTGCAACCCGGGCACCGGCGAGAGCTGCGGGTTCAGCCGGTTCTCGGCGCTGGAGGCCGCCAGCAGATAGTATACCCGGCGCTCGGCGATGCCGGCCACGTGCGTGAGCGCGATGTTCAGGGTGTCGAAGGCGAGCGCCAGCGGCATGCCGTGGAAGTTGCCGGCGGCGACCACGTTGCGCTCGAAGCCGGGATGCGGTTCAAACACGAGCGGGTTGTCGGTGACGGCGCCGAGCTCGCGCTCGACGATCGTGCGCGCGAACTCGAGCCCGTCGAGCGCGGCCCCGAGCACCTGCGGCGCGCAGCGCAGCGAATACGGATCCTGTACGCGCGGGTCGTCGTGCAGATGGCTGGGCACGATCTGACTGCCCTCGATCAGCGCGCGCAAGCGGGCGGCGACCGCCGCTTGCCCGCTCTGCCCGCGCGCGACGTGCACGCGCTCGTCGAGGTAGGCGTCGGTGCCGCGGCAGGCGTCGGTGGACATCGCCGCCGCGCACAGCGCCGCCGAGAACAGCCGCTCGGCGTCGGCCAGTACCAGCGCGCCGAGCGCGCCCATCAGGTGGGTGCCGTTGATCAGCGCCAGGCCCTCCTTGGCTTCCAGCACCAGCGGCTCCAGCCCCAGGCGCGCCAGCGCCTCGGCGCCGCTCAGCGTCTGCTCCCGGCTGCGCGCGACGCCCTCGCCGATCAGTACCAGCGCGGCGTGCGCCAGCGGCGCGAGATCGCCGGAGGCGCCCACCGAGCCGCGCTCCGGAACGACGGGCGTGACCCCCTCGTTCAACAGCGCGAGCAGTCGCTCGACGACCGCCGGGCGCACGCCGGAGAGCCCGCGCGTGAGCGACGCGGCGAGCAGCAGCAGCATCGCCCGCACCACGTCGTCCGGCAACGGATCGCCGACGCCGGCCGCATGCGACAGGATCAGGTTGCGTTGCACCTCGCGCAGATCGTCGGCACCGATGCGCACTTTCGCGAGTGAGCCGAAGCCCGTGTTCACGCCGTACAGAGCTTCACCGCTCTCCAGCGCCGAAGCCAGCGCCGCCCGGGAGCGCGCGAGTCGCTCCCGCCCGGTGGCGTCGATCAATACGTACGCGCCGCCGCGCGCGACGCGCTCGACGTCCGCGATGCTCAGCGGCGCACCGCTCAGGGCCAGGCTCTCAATTTCTCCCGCCATTCCTGGAAAGTGTGAACCAGAAGGGAGCACGCGTCGCTCGATAACTGAGCACTGGTGCAGATGTGTGCCGGTGTGAGTCGAGTCCGGGCGAGCGCGCGACGCGCGACGCACGACGGCTGACGATTTCTGGTAGCAGACGGAGGTGCTTGCGCGACCAACCTGCAGGCTCCCGAGAAGGCGCCGAGAAAGGTCGAAGCTGTGCTGAAGACGAGGCCCCCGAGCACGGCGGTCGGCTCCTTGTTCCTGCTGGGGGCGGAGTAGGGGTGTGAGGCGCAGGTAGATGCTGGATACCAGGGGGAACCGCTGGTGACCCTGGCGGGACGGGTGGAGACGCAGCAGGCCAGTCCTGCCGCGGCCGACGTGGGCGTGCTCTGGCTCGCCGGCGCGCCGCGGCGGTTCTCCGATCAGGCCTGGAGCGCGTCGAATATGCCCGCCTGGCCCGCAAGGGGGGCTCGGCTCGCGCGCTCGCGCACGGCCCCTTCGCCGGCTATGCGCTGCGATCGCCGCTGTCCGATGGGGTCGGGTACTGCCAGGGAGCACGCGCCGGTTACGCGCTCGATCTAGCGGAGCTCACGCTCGCAGGCAGCGTGGGCGCCTGCCGCGCGAGCTTCTTCAACGAAGCGCTGCGCGCGCATACGGATGAGCTCTCGTTCGCGCTCTCTGCTCGCCGCGTGTACGACTTCCCGCCGGCGAGCGTGGGCATCGGCGTGAGCGCGGGCGTGGACTGGCTGCACCAGAGCTTCGAGACGGACGGGCTCGCGCCCGCGCGCGAGAGCGCCGCGGGCGAGATCGGCGCGCTCGTGAACCTGGGCTGGGACCTCGCGGGTGGGTTCTACTCACTGGCGGAGCTCAGCGGTGAGCTCGTGGTGTTTCAGCAGCAGAGCTCGCGCGCCCGCGCTGCGGACGCGGACGCCCGCCAGCTGCACGCGGTGTTCGCCTGGGGCCCGCTGCTCGGCGTGGGCAAGCGCTTCTGAGTTGCAGTTCGCCCCGCGCTCGCTGCAGGGTTTGGGCTAGGCTATCGCTTGGAGGAGATATCCATGCCGGAAGCGAAGACGTATAGCGGGAGCTGTCACTGTGGCAAGGTGAAGTTCGAGGCCACCACGGACTTGAAGACGGTGATTCAGTGCAACTGTTCGATCTGTGCGCGCCTGGGCTACATGCTCACGTTCATGGCGCCCGAGCAGTTCAAGCTGCTGTCCGGTGAGAGCGAGCTCAAGGACTACCAGTTCAACAAGAAGAACATCCACCACCTGTTCTGCTCCAACTGCGGCATTCACAGCTTCGGCAAAGGCAAAGGCCCCGACGGCAAGCAGATGTACGCCGTCAATCTGCGTTGCCTCGACGGGCTGGATCTGGGCGCAGTCAAGGCCATGCCCTTCGACGGCAAGAGCATGTAGGCCGGAGCGCATGCTCGCCATGGAATTTCTGGACGGGCTGCGCTTCGAGCTCTGAGCACGTGCAGCGGGCTACGCGCCGCGCGCTTTGCGCAGCGCCCGCTTGCCCTGCACTGGTGGAGCCGGAGCAAGGCGCGCCGGAGGGATGCTGGCTCGAGCGCTCCGGGGCCGCCGGGAAAGGTCCAGGGAAGGCATCCCGGGCAGGCAGGCGAGTCCCCTTGCGAAGCGTGGCCTGTTCGGGAAGGATTGCCCCATGGGGGGGCACGTTACGACTGGGGAAGGGCACGTCGCGGACGGCCTGGCTTCGCAGCGCGCTGCGGCGGGCCAAGCGGCTGGTGCGGTGACATTGGACGTGGGCTCACCGGCGCCGAGCGCTCTCTCTCAGGGAAATGTAGCAGGGATCTCCTCGCGGTCGCTGCTCTGGATTGCCGTCGCGTCGTGCGCCTACTTCGCAGCAGCCCGGATTGGCACGGCGCTCCATCTACCGTCGAACCACATCGCCATCGCCTGGCCTGCGAGCGGCGTCGCGCTCGCTGCGTTCCACCTGATCGAGCGCCGGCGCTGGTGGCTGCTCGCCTTGGGAGTTGGTCTCGCCAATCTGGTCGCGAACTGGGCGGTGAAGGCGCAAATTGGTGCCGCGGGGCTCGCCACCATTGCGGATCTGCTGGAAGCGGCGGGCGGGGCCGCGCTGCTGGCCCGGTTCGCGCGCAGGCGCGTGGACATGACGCGCCTGCGGGATGTCGTGGGATTGAGCATGATTGCGCTCATCGTGGCGCCGGTCTGCGCCGTGCTGGGCACGGCCCTTGCCCCTGCTGGGGGCGCTGCTCCCTTCTTCGAGCGCTGGCGGCAGTGGGCGATCGTCGATGGCGTTGGGATCATCTTCGTCGCGCCCGTCATCCTCGGTGCAGCCGGCTGGCTCGCGCGCAAGCATCGTCCTTCCACGCGGGCCCGCATGGGGTTCGCGCTCGTGGTCGTGGCCACGGCCGCGACCACTTGGCTCACCATTTCGGCAGATGTCAGCGCGCCGGGGTCCACCTTGACCTCGCGCTACCTGGTTTTTCCGTGGCTGGTGTTGAGCGCTCTGCGCTCCGGTCCGGCGGGCGCTGCGATCACGGCGTCGGTCATGTCCTCCGTCGCCATCGCGACCGCTATCGCTTCGACGAGCTTGCTCGCGCCCGAGACGGCGACGAACGTCGTCCTGGCGCTGCAGCTCTTCATCAGCATTGCCACCTTCACGACGCTCGGGATTGCCTCCCTCGATGCGCAGCGGCAGCGGGCGAGTCGAGCTCTGCTGCGAGCGAACCGAGCGCTGCAGGCTCGAAGTGCCGAGCTGGAAC
>JAICTU010000276.1 GCA_025936205.1 Polyangiaceae bacterium
TCGGGGCTCACGCCGAGCACTCGCACGCCGAGCTTTTCGAAGTCCGGTAGCGCGTCGCGAAAGCCGCAGGCTTCGGTGGTGCAACCGGGAGTGTCGTCCTTCGGATAGAAATAGAGGACGTATGGGGTTCCCGCCAAGCCGGCGGACGAAACCTCGGCTCCCATCTCGTCTGGCAGCGTGAAACTGGGCGCCGTGTCTCCTTCACCGACTGCACCGGTAGGCGCCGGAGCGCCCACAGCGTCTCCATTGGAGTTGCTGCGCGCCCGCGGGGCTGCGGCCTTGGCCGCCCGCTGGGGCGCTGCCTTGGCGCGCTTCTTCTTTAGTGTCGGGGACGTCGCCCCCGCTTTTGCCACCGCCTTGGCCCGAGCCGGAGAGCCTTTGCTCACCCGCTTCGCCTTTTTTTTCTTGGCCGCCATGAGAACGATTCATATTCCGTATCGAGACTGCTGACAACGGGCCCACCGAGCGCTGGTCGCTCGATCGAGCTCGCGGTCGTGGTTCTTCTCGAAGCGATTGTCATCCATTCTATCGAGCGCGCCGACCAGACTGGCGGCGCGCGTATCGGAGCTATCTCATGCTGGAACTGCCTGATCCCGGACTTTATAGGACAACCGAGCCCATGCCCGGGCACGAGCAAGAGTTCCCCGCGGACGTACTCGTGTATCTGGGTAAGCCCAGCAACGGCGGCGTGAAGTTCGTGACCCGTCCGGGACGGAACCAACACAATCGATGGTACTGGGGCGAGCCGACCACACCATTGCGCTCACCGAGCTGGGCGGCCACCTTGTTTCCCCTGCGCTCGGAAGGGTTCTACACGCTGCCGGACCGCATCGAGCTCGAGGGCGGCGGCTTCTGGCTGAAGAATGCCATCGTTCAGCTCGGCTACAACGAACGCGGTCGCGGGATCATCTTCGTCGGCCAGCGTCGGGAAGACTCAGACCAGAACGTGCTCAGCTTCGGCGACCGCGGTCTGCTGATCAGCGATGAGATGCTGAACCGGCTGGAATGGGCACCCATTCTGCCCATCTCCGGCAAGTAGCCGGCCCGAGCTCGACATTGCCCGCGCCGTTGCGCCGGATGGCACGTTCAGGGGTGGTCTCCGGCGGGCGGCGCCGGCGTGCGGTCCGGTGCGAGGTCCGTCCGCCGATGCACTGGTTTCATCACGCATTCACTTTTGGGCTCGATTCATCAAAATCGAGGCACTAGAGTCGGCAGGCGAAACGCGCACGAGGCGAAGTGGCGGAATTGGCAGACGCAGCGGATTCAAAATCCGCCGCCCGCAAGGGCGTACCGGTTCAAGTCCGGTCTTCGCTACCGAGTTGCAGGGTTTGGCCCTGAAGGCTCCTGGTCACCCGGGCCGGTTGGAATGCGCCAGTGCCCCCGCCCTGGGGGGGGCGTCGCACCGGAGCAGAACGGGCCGCGCTGGCCCGTGGACTGGAACACTCGACACGAAGAAGCCAGCGGGGTGGGTGTCGTCTGCTGTCACAGGGCTTAATCGACGTGGAGTCGCGCACGTAACCGATAGGCAGGATGAGCGCCGCGCGAGGTCGGGATGGTGGGAGCACGCCGCGCTTTTCGTTCGAGCAGACCGGGCTTGCCACCACTGCCGCGGCTTCATTAACGGGTGCGGCGAGCACAGCGTCCGAGGCCATGGAGAGACCGGCAAACTTTCCCCAGGTGGTGGTAACTAGTAGTAATCTCGGCTCTGCAGCGTTCAGAGAAGGCCGACCTCGACGCATGGACCACGATCCGTTCTGCCCCGACTACTCGATCGCGGAGGCACCCCGCACCTCGGGAGCACATGGCTGAATACTCCTGCCTCGTGGTGGAAGACTCGCCCATGATGCGCCAGCTCGTGGTGTTCGCGCTGGGGCGCATCAGCAACCTCACGGTCACCGAAGCGGATGATGGTGTGGACGGCCTGCGCAAGCTGGCCGCCGGCAAGTTCGACATTATCCTGACCGACATCAACATGCCCATCATGGACGGGCTCAAGTTGATCCAGCGCGTCCGGATGGACGCCACGCACAAGGACACCCCGATCGTGGTCATCACCACGGAGGGGGGTCGCGAGGATCGTGAGCGCGCGCTCCGGCTGGGCGCCAACGCCTATATCACCAAGCCGATTCAGGCACCCCGGGTGATGGCGACCGTGAAAGAGCTGCTGCGTATCACTTGACCTGCATGCGCTCGGCGCTGCTCGGCTTGACGACGCGGGGCCTACGGTCTTCACTTCGGCACTGACCGTGATGAGCCCGCGCCGCCCGTCGACTCTCGCAGAGTTGCTCTCCAATAGCCCCATGCTGGGGGCTCGGACCGCTCACATCAGCATGGCCGACTGGCAGCGTGCGCTGGGTCCGCGCCTGGCGCAGAAGACGTTGCCGGAGCGGCTCGCCGAGGGCGTTCTGACGGTGCGGGTACCGTCTTCGACCTGGGCGCAGGAGCTGTCGCTGCTCTCCGATGTGGTCGCGGAACGACTGCGGGCAGCGGGCCACTCGGTTCAACGCCTACGCTTCCAGGTCTGCGCCCCTTCGGCGCAGACTCCCGACCGGCCTGTCACGACGGTGCGGCGCGCAGAGATTCCCGCCCAGCTCCGTCAATCCATAGACCTGGTCGAGGACCCGGAGCTGCGCGGCGCCATCGCCGAAGCGGCGGCATATAGCCTGGCCCGGCAGCCCCGCTAGAGCGGCACTCCAGTCGAAGTGCCGCTCAGTTCGAGCGCTGCTCAGGGGATCTCGAAGCTCTTGCTGACCGTCACCACGGGGGCGCCCGTGAATTCCGGCACCTTGGCGCGACGGAAGAGCATCACCACACAGCTGCCCGTGGTGGTGTTCTCAAACTTCCCCGTCAGGATATCGACCTTGGACACCTTGCCGGACGGCTCGTAGTGCACCTGAACTCGGCCAGTACCGCTGGGACCGCCCGCGGGGCGGCAGTTCTTCGCCTGAGTGGCGGCCTCGGCGAGTGCGGCCTTGGCCGCTTCGCGGTTGAACGTGTTGGACTTGCCGCCGGTGCTCTTGGGAGCTTCGGTGGCGTCCGCATCGTCTGACGCGGCGCTCGATACAGGGGCGGCAGCGGGCTCGCTCGCCGGAGCCTCTTCCTCGGCGGGAGCACGCGCGGCCACCGCCGCGCGAGGCGAGGGGGAACGCGGCGCCGGCGACTCTGCAGATTCCGAAGCCTCCGAATCGTCCTGGCGCTCCGCACCGCCGCGGGAACGACGGCGATACTCTGAGCGGGGAGAGTAGCGAGCGGGCGCCGTTGTCCGCGCCGAACTACCGCTGGAAGCCGACGTGTCGTTGGCGGCCAGCTCGCTCTCGGCGGGCTTGGGCGCCGGCGTCGGCGCGGCAACGGGCTCGGCAGGCTTGGCGCCGGGGGCCGCCGCCGGGGCGGGCTCGGCCTTCTTCTCCATCGCCGGCTGGAGCGCAGCTACCGAGTGTGGCTGCTCCGTGCTCGCCGTCGCGGCGGTGGCCGTGCCGTCGCTCTTCGACGACAGCGCGTACACGCTCAGGAAGACTGCCAGCACTGCCACCGCACTCAGCGCCAGGATCGCGCGCTTGCCGCGCAGCGGGCTGCTGGTGTCTTCCACCATCTCCGAGAAGTCGATCGCCACCGGGCGGGCGGTGTTGCTCGACGAGGACATCATGGCGGGCGGGGGCGGGGGCAACGAGATTGGCCTCGGCGAGGAGGGTTCGCTGGGCGGGGGAGGCACCGGGGCTGCAGCGGCGGGCGGCAACCCGAGGGAAGCGCCCGAGGAGGGCACTACCATCCCGGATGACACTACCGGAGGCAGCGCGGTGGGTGGCGGGGGCAGCGGCGCAGCGCTGGGCAGCGTGGCCCACATGGGCGAAGCGGGCAGGGGCGCTGGCGCACCGAGACGGCCCGACGGCGCCGGTATTCCACCCTGAGACACCCCACCAGCGAGCGAGTCCACTCGCGAGATCGGCAGCCAGTCGTCCATTCCACCGCGCCACACGAGCGTGCGGTTGCTGAGCTTGCCTGTCCTCAGCTCGGCGAGCACTTGATCTGTCGACATCATGCGCCGATCCAGCGCAGTGACCTGAACCATCCACTCCTGGTCACCGAGAGGTGCGTCCATGAGCTGCGTGACCGCGTCGTCGTCCTCTGCGTACGGGCGCACGAGCTGGGCTTCCTGGCCCTCCAGCTCAGTGAGAAGCTCCTCGAGTTCCTCGATGTCGTTGTTGCTCTGTGTCATGTGGACTGCCTTGGCTCCATCTCAACCGTGCGACTCGATCCATCCGAAGATCGCGGATCTCTCGAGCAGGTTCTGACCCGATGCCGAATGAACGGCTCCCTTTCGAGGGGGCGCTTCAACCGACATCAGCTCGTTCTCACGAGATCCCTGCGTCGGTTCCATTGTGTCTCGCCTGACCGACTTTTGCTCAGATTTTTCTGCCAGCGCGTGCTTTCCCGCTCGACTCGCACAGCCCGCGGGGAAAACTTGATTCCGCTTGTAAACTCGTACCGTTGCGGCTCGGGGGGAGTCCGCTTTCAACTCACGCGCCGGGGTCGCGCGCGCGATCGCTCTATCACAAAGAGACAGGAAACTCCGCACTGATGAAGCGCTCCGCTTCGCAGCAATTTCACGCTGCAGTTGCAGCGTTTTTTCTTCGATTTGCCGCTGCCGCTGCGTGCTCACCCCGCAGGGTGTTCCTCGAACTCAGGGCGCGAACCACCACGCGCTGATGGCCGAGCCGGGCTGCTGCACCGAAGTGACTTCGCGGCGCGAAAACCGTTTTTCGCTGCAGAAACAATTTTCCTGACGCGAAGCCACCGGCAGCGTTCCCCGAGCTGGCGGCTCGGTGGGAGCGGAGCCGCGCGAGCTAGCTCATCCGCCGACGCTCGAGTCGCCAGCGCGGGGCCTGGACTTCTTCGGGTTGACGACGATCTCGACGCGACGATTGTTCGCACGCCCTTCGGCAGTGTCGTTCGACGCGACGGGACGATCTTCCCCCATGCCCATGGCTTGAATGCTGTTGGTCGGAATGCCTTGGCTCACGAGATAACCTCGGACCTCCTGCGCGCGCAGAAGGCTCAGCTCGTGATTCCTGACAGAGGGCCCCACTGAATCAGTGTGGCCTTCCACCACGATCGTGCTGTCGCCCTGCTCGAGCAGGGCTTGTGCCACCTCGCGTAGCTTTTCCTTCGCGATCGGCAGCAGCGAGTGCTGACCCGCCGCGAAGAGTACGGAGCCGGAGAGAGTGATCACGATGCCGCGCGATTCTTCCTTCACGCGCGCAACCTCGTCCAGGCTCTGCAGCGCAGCAGCGGCGCTGCGTTCCGCGACCATGCGCGCCTCGTGCTCGGTCGCGACAGCTTGTTTCTGTTGCTCGAGCTCTTTCTTCATGCGCGCCAGCTCGGTCTGGGTCGCGGCTTGCAGCTTGCGCCGGAGCTCGGCTTCTTCCTGTTGGTACTTCGTGAGGTTGCGGTTCTCTTGCTCCAGCGCAGCCGCGGAGACGGCGATCGCCACCTGACGCTCGGCTACGTACGCCATGTCTTTGACCACCGACTCGTCCGCGCCACTGCCGAACGCCATGTTGGCCCGCTCGACAGCCTGGCGGGCGGTGTCGAGCTGTGCAGGCGCGAGCTGCGCGGCTGGCCCCTGGCTCGCCTGGGTGTAGGCATGCCGCGCGTTGTGCAGCTCCTGAGGCGCCGCCGCCGCTCCGCATCCGCAAACCGAAGCAGCGAGCAACACGCTGGCGAACCGATTCATTCTTGCTGTCCTCTTCACGCTGCTGGGGGAGCTACAGAGCCCGCGCGGGGAGTCCTCTCGTGCCATCACAGCGCGCCGCTACTGGGGGGGGTTGCCTTGCCGTACGTTATCGCGCAGCTGGTCGAGCTCGCTCTTGGCTGCGGCCGCCTGCTTGCGCCGAGCCTCTTCCGTGGCCACCGCCAGGGCCAGATCGGCGTCGGACTGAGCGCGCCGCAAGACCCACTCCGCCCTCTCGTTCTCACCCTCTTGAATCAAGGACTTGCCACTCTCGACCTGCTCTCGCGCGCGCTTCAAGTGCAACGCCGACTGCGGGCCGTCTTGAGCACCCGCCACTTCGGCGGCACGCACCGCTGCTTCAGAGGCGACCAGCTGGTTCCGGGGTTCAGGGTAGCCGCCACCGCAGCCCGTGATCACCGATCCGAGACACGAGGCTGCTGGCAAGAGGGCTGCCGCAAAAATAGCCGACCGCGACACGGCGGACCGCGACACGAACGACTCAAAGTTAGCGAGAACGCTTGCCGACCAAGCCGACCAGCGAATCATTCCAATGAAACTCCCGAGCATCGACGCCAGCCGACCACCGGCAAACGAGCTCACGCGGATGTTGTATCGACCCAATACGAATCGCAACCCAGTTTGTCTACGCTCTCCGTCTCGGTAACGGCACCTCTGGAGCGGCCGCTTAGCGCCGAAATTTCCCCGCTCCAGCGCGCCAGGGTGCAGCGCAGGACTCTGTTGCCGCGCTCGGAAGCGCCCCCGAGCAGGTGGTGGGACCGCAGCCGCTCAGGCCAGGGGCGGTGAATCAGCACCGTGGCTCGGCGCGCGCGCCAGAACCCCGAGCGCGGGCCTACCCAGGCGCTCCCACACACCAAAGCCCAAACCCAGCCAAATCGGCAGAAAAAGTGAGACAGCGGGCCCTGTCGACTGACGCAGGGGCGAGAGCAACAGCAAGAATGCGAGCACGGCGCTGACCACGCACGCGCCCACCAGCTTCATCATTAAGCGGGGCCGCCGTGGCCTCTGCCGCGCGAGGTCAAACGCCAGAGCCGGCAGCGCCAGCGCCCAGATCGGACACAGCAGCACATTCTGGTTCCAATAGGTGACATCGTGATCCGTCAGGAGCCAAAGTACGAGCAAGGCAGCGCCGAGCAAGCCCGCCAGCAGCCCCATCGCGGAAACCCCGAGCGCTTGCAGCGCACGCCCTCCGGCCCCGGGAAGCCTCCCGAAGAGATACAACGCAGCGCCGAGGGCTATGCCGAGCACCAGCCAGCCCCAGCGAAAGCCCGTCACCCCGGTCGCCTCAGGGGGCCTGGCGGCTTCAAACAGCGTGTAATGCTCGCGAACCAGCGGGGCGCCGCTGGCGTCGGTCACCTGCTCCAGCTTGGCTGCCACGCGCGAAGGCAAGAACATCTCGTCCCACTCGGTCACGGGCTGATCGATGAGCGGGCCCATCGCCAGATCGAGGCCGAAGAACAGGAATGGCGCCCCCACCGTCAAGCGGCGCGTATGCTGGCGATAGGTGAGCGCGGCCGGGCCGTGCGAGGCTGCGGCGAGCCGTCCATCAGTGAAGCGATCGACCACATCGCGGATGCGCGTGGCGCAGTTGTCGCGATAATAGTCGTATCGGTAGTAGGCGTTCTCCGGCTTCACATTCTCGTACAAGAACGCGCTCAAGGCCCGCGCCGCTTCCGGCGTCAGCGAAAGCTCCTGCACCGAGACGCTGCGGTTGGCTCGACGATACACCGCCAGCGTTTGCTGGAGCGTGCTCACGCTCAGCCAGTAGCTGAGCTTGCCTTTCAAGAAGTCGAGGATCAGCCAGGGCGAATCGAAGCGGAAGGTGCCGTAGTTGAAGACGAGCTCGCGCCGCTGGGGCGGCTGGCGCGGATCGCTGAGCAAAATGGCGTCGTGACCGAACTTGGAGAAGGTTTCGTCGCCCGGGCCGAAGGTGATCACACTGACTTTGGGCGCAAGCGGATCCGGCGCCGTCTGCGCTCGCGCTGGAGCCACGCTGCCCAGCAGCAAGGCCGCCAGCAGACACAGCCCCGTGAGTAGGCGCCAGAAGAGGCGCGCCCTCAGGGCCCGCCCGAGAGTGTGACATAGAGCGCTGGCACCAGCGCACCTGCCATTGCGATCAACCCAGCGCGACCCAACAGCCCCTTGCGACCAGGAAACATCCATAGACCTGTCAGCGACAATACCAGTAACCCCATGGCGTAGGCGTCCGCGATGTACGTCCAGGCCTTCTTGCCGCGATTCAAGTGTAGCCAGTTCGCCACCCGCAGGAAGAAGCGCGGCTCCTGGGTCTCTTCACTGACCCGACCGCTGCGCGTATCGATGCGCAGCGTGCTCCGATCCAAGACCACTTGCAGGGTCTGCTCGTCGCTGCGATACGACTCGCGAACGGGGGTCTGCAAACCGAGGCTCCGAGCAGCCGCTTCGGCGAGTTGCTCGTCGGAAGCGGGCAACGGCAGCGGCAACTGCCGTTCGCGGCTGATCTGGCGAAAATTCGGCTCCCAATCCGCAATGTGGTTCACCGCCAAGCCGGAGAGGGCGTACACGAAGGTCAGGCCCACGCAGAAATAGCCCAGGTCACGGTGGATGGCTCGCAGCCACAGACGCCAGCGAAAGCGCCGCCCGCCCCGACCGGCCTCAGCCATAGCGTTCTTCACGCCAGGGGTCGGCGTGGTTATTGTAACCGCGGCGCTCCCAGAAACCGGGCTCGTCTCGGCTCACGAAACGCAGCCCAGTGAGCCATTTCGGGCTCTTCCAGAAGTACAGGTCGGGCACCAGCGCGCGAACCGGCGCCCCGTGCGGCGCGGGGAGCGGCTCACTGCCGAGCTGATACACGATGTGGGAGGCTGGGCTCAGTGCCTGCTGCAACGGCACATTCGCGGTATAGTCATGGGCAGCCTCGAAAATCACGTGTCGCGCGCTTGCCCGGGGCCGAGCCAGCTTCGCCAAGGCCTGGATGGGCACGCCGGTAAAGCGCGCTCCGAGGACACTCCAGCCCGTCACACAATGCACGTCCGCGCTCACCTCCGTGGCTCCGAGCCGCGCCAGCTGCTCGAAGTCGAGCTCCAGCGCCTGCTCGACCTCCCCGGAGATGCGCAACCGAAAGTCCTTGCGCAGAGGGCTGCCAGGCTGCCCGCCCATCGGCTTGAGCGCCTGCAATACGCGTTGCCCCGGCGGGAGCCGAGGACGACCATCGGGTCTCTTCTCCTGCGTCTCCGCCCGGGCACCGGATTCCAATACGTAGAGCCCACCGAGCACCGCCAGGGCTGTGCCGGCCGCTGCCTGCTGGATGAAACGTCGCCGGGACCGCAGCTCAGCCACTGCATCGAAATCCGAGTTCCACCGCTTTTCCATCAGCCTCCGTATCGGTCGACGCGATCTACGACCTCCAACCCAATACGCGCCAGCTCGACCTTCGATACCCGACGAGCCTGATTCAGCCCGACGGCCAAGGCACCTGCCCGTATGCCTCAATATTCGCGGTCACGCAGCTCACGGGGCAGGGGCTCGCTGGGCTTGCCTGCGCACAGGAGCCAGAGCTGGTGCGCTGCGCGCGTCGCGCCGATATGGAGCAAGTGGCGCGCTTCGTCGTCGACGGGGTAGGTCGACTGATTGACCTCCACCAAGACGACGTAGTCGAACTCCAAGCCTTTGACTTGCCGCAAATCGGTGACGTCCACGCCAGCCTTGAATGGGAAGTCCTGCTCGGCGATGCGGCGCAGATTCGGAATCTCCGCCTGGCGCAAGCCCGCGTGAAACAAGTCCGCCTGTTCGGGGTAGCGCGCCACCACCGCCACGGAAGCCTGCGGCTCGTCGGCGCAGAGCTCGCGCAACGCCTCCGCGAGGAAGCCCACGGCATCGCCCGTATGAGCGAACGTGAACAGCTCGACCGGGACACCGGCTCTCGTCGTCTGAGGTGGGCTGGCGCTCGCGAGATGTCCGAGCACCGCCTCTGCAAATTGCACAATCTGCTCCGTCGAGCGATAGCTGATGCGCAGCGGCTCGACCTGCACGTGCGAAAGCGACAGCTCCTCGAGTAGGTCTTTCCAACCCGTGAAGCCATTGTCCATGTGCAGGCGCTGGGCCACGTCGCCCGCCAACGTGATGCTCTGCCCGCCGCTCACCGTCTGCGTCAGCACGGCGAGCTCGACCGGGCTCAGATCCTGAGCTTCGTCGACCAGAATGTGCTCGTAGCTCAGCGCGTCCTGCCCGCCGGGGCGCAGCAATGGACCGCGCATGCGTTGATGCAGCCGCAGCAGCAACGTGTCGTCTTCGGGGTCCAGCTGCGCCTCGGGTAGCGATTCGGCTTCGACCACTGTGTCCAGCATGTCCGAATCGTTGGGCTCACGCTCGCCTGCCTCGCCGTCACTGTCGGCGGGGCGGCGCCCTTCGCCGCCATCGCGGCCCATGGCTTCGCGATCGATCGCCTCGCGGTCGACGGAGTCGCGCTCGATCCGCTCAGCGACGTCCCGCTCCAGCTGCTCGCGCTGGGAGCCTTCGCGATCGGCAGCGCGCCCGCGAGTGCGTGATTCTTTTTCGTCCGACTCCGCGCGCCTCGCGCCTCGCGCCTCCTCGCGCCGCTCCGCCGCCTCGCGGGCTCGCTCCAGCTCCAGGATGACGAGGGCGGACTGAGCCGCGCACCAGGTATGCGCCTGGTTCAGCTCCGCGCTGGAGAATTGCCCGGGAGCATGGCGCTGCATGGCGCTGGTCAGCTCCGGTAGATCGGTGATCAGCTCCGACCAGGCGCCCACCACGTCCTGGCTGAGGGCCAGGCCGCGCTTCACCTCGCGCAACAGGGGCCCCCGAGCGGGGGCCTGCGCGGACCCTTGCTCGAGCCAGCTGGCGAGCGCGTGCAGGCGGTGCGAGAGCGGCCGTTCGGGCTGGCTCGCGAAGCGCTGACGAACCTCCGCGAGCAACTCCGGGACTTCCGCCACGACCCGCTCGAAGCGCCCCTGGAGCGTGGTCGCAATCCCTTCGACGTGCTCGTCGATGGCGCGGAGCATCGCCGGGTGCTTCTTGAGCCGCGTGACCACGGCTGGGGTGTCCTCGGCATGCTTGCGCGTGAGCTCCGGGAAGTGGGTGGTGCGCAGGCGCGCGGCCCATTCGATGTAGGTGCGCACCCCGACACCCGTCACCTCGAGCGCGGGCAAGACCTGCGAGATGTAGCGCACCAGCGCCTGGTTGAACGCGATCACCAGCATCCGATCGGGGCGGAAGCGCCGCCGATCCTGAAACGCCAGGTAAGCCAGGCGGTGCAAACCGATCGTGGTCTTGCCGCTACCGGCGCCACCCTGGATCACGACCAGGCCCGAATCCGGCTTGGTGATCAGCTCGAACTGCCGCGGGTCGATCAGCGCGGTGATGGCCTTCAGGTGACGATCTTCGCCGCCATCATCGGTGCCGACGCCCAGCCTGCCCCGGCGATGGTGATCGGCACGCAGGGCCGAGCCCTGACCGCCCTGGAGGCGCAGGCCGGCCCCACCGCGCTTCCAGCCACCGTTGCTCGGATGCACGAATACGCCCTGCGGCGCTACAATGCGGCGCAGGCGTGAATCGACGATGGTGAGGCTGCGGCGCGTGACGATTTCCCCCTCGACCTCGCGCTCGCCGAAGACCTCCTCGTAGCTGTCGCCTTCGTCGTAGCGGTAATACAGGCGACTCACCGGCGCATCGCGCCAGTCCACGATCCGGACGGACGCGCGCGTGTCGACGTACGTGGAGCGACCGATCAGGATTTCGCGATTGCGACCTGCTTCGCGCAGGACCATTCGCCCAAAGTAGGGCGACTTGGCATCCACGTGCCCAACGCTCGACTGCCCCTGACGGGCCGCCAGATTCTGCAGCCGCTCCATCTGCTCGAGCAGGGGCGGCACATCCTCGAGACGGGCCTGCGCGATCTGATCACGGAGGTCGAGGAGCTGACGATCGTAGTCGATCAGCCGACGGGCAACCGCATTGGTCGGCTTCTCGCGCACGTGGGCTACCACCCGGGAGAGGCAGCGCTCCTCTTCACCCGTGATGGTCTGGAGCTCGGCATCCTCTTGCTCGGAGGCGGCCTGCTCCGACGCAGCGGAGTGGGCGTTTGCGGGAGGGTCAGAGTGGGGGGAGACCCCGTTGGAAGTGTGTTCGCTTTCGGACACGGTCTCGAGAAATAGCCCGGAAATCGGGGGTCGGATCTTGTAGCACCGCCGCCAGTCCGGGATCTATCGTATACGTCCGGACCGTGCTACTGCGGGTCATGCTCGGTGCAGACCGCGGGGACACCCCGCACCCGGAGTCACGGGGGGGGGCCCCGCCGCCCCCCGGTGGGGGGGGGGGGGCCCGCCCCCCCCCCGAGAGCCGGGACAGGAAAAAACGACAGAAGAGAGAAGAAACAAAAAAAAA
>JAICTU010000261.1 GCA_025936205.1 Polyangiaceae bacterium
GCTCGCTCGGCGGCGTCGCCTCGGGCTCCTTGGCGACCGGGGCTTTCGCCGCAGCCGCCGCGTGCTCCGTGCCTGCCGCCGCCGTGCCGGTGCGGTCCAGCGAGGAGGTGGGCTGCTCTGGCTCGTTCCCGCTCGGTTTCAGGAACATCAGTGCGCCACCGATCATGACGGCCCCCAACACCACCGCGACCGCAATCAGGCCCCAACGACCGCCGGAGCGGCCGCCGCTCGCCCCCAACGCCGGCCCACTCACGCCACCGAGCGGCGCAGAGATCAGCGGAGAGGCCCCGAACGCGTTCGGCGCGGCGCCAAAGGCCCCGCCGGCCGCCGTCGGATCTGTCGCCGTGAGCGCCTGCAGGTCGATCAAGCCCGAGTCGTCGCTCCGCTTCTTGGGCGCCCCAGCGGGAGCCGCCGCGACGGGAGCAGCGGCGGAGCCGGTGAGCGCGCTGAGCGAGAACAGCACCGACGACTCGTTTCGCGCGCCCGTGCCTGCGGTCATCGCCCCTGCAGGTTCCGGAGCGCTCGTGGTGATGTCGTCTTCACCGCCGGCGGTGTGGATGCCGCCGAACAAGTCGGCGGAGGAATTGTGATTGCCGCGACGTACGGCCGCAGGCTGAGCCGCTGCCGGACGGGCCGCGGCGTGGAGAGCGGCGGCTACCTCGCGCACTTCCCCGAGCGTCTGCCAGTCCGCCATCCCTTCTTTCCAGATATAGGTCTCGGCGGTAACCAGCCCCTCGTTGTAGGCGCCGACGATCTGGTGGATGGTCATGTTGCGCTGATCGTTGTCAGCGATGTCCACGGCGTACTCATCCGCAGCCGGCCCCACCGGATCGGACAGGCTCGGAGCCGGGGCGGACACGCCTCCCGGCGCGGCGTCCATGTCCGGCGGAGGAGCGCTCGGAGAACCCGCGCCCCCCTCCCCGACGTAGACTTTGGCTGGGCTCGATGTGCCATCGATGACGATGGTCGAGCTGCACTTCCGACAGCGAATCTTCGCCAGACGGGACTGAATCTTTTCGTCGGCGACCGAGTACTTCGCCGAGCAGGTGGGGCAAGAGATCTTCACATTCGGCCTTTGTCGTTAGACCCGTGGTCCATCGAAGGGCAGGCTCCAACAGACGTCGATTGATTTTCCAACGGCAGTCGAGTCAATGCACTGAAAATCTAGTCGGGCCGGCACCCCCGTGCTTCGGCCCCGCCGGCTCCTCTCTGAGTGCCGGCACGCGTCAGGGACGGGCTGTCCCCGAAATTCATGAGAGGCTAGTTCACGAGAAGCTCTCTCAGGAGCATACATCTCCCGAGAAGAGGCTGGGCTCGCTCCGGTGAAACCACTCTGGCGCGTGCCGAAGATGCGGTTGCCAGGGCAGCTGCTGCCGGCGATGCCCAACGAGGAATCCAGCTCGGGAAACCCAGCAAATCTGAACCAGATCGCCCGATTCGCAACGCTAACTAGCATACTAACCGAAAGACTGGCGAGTAGTTCAAACGTGAAATGGCAGCGCGGTCAGATCGAGGCGCCCCCCTACAGACGGCCACTTCCGAGTGCTTCATGACGCCGTGAGCCGACATACTCGAGAGCACATCGGTGCTAATGGGCCCTTCCGGCCGGCCCGGTCTCTGCAGGGGTGACACCGAGCTCTTCGATCTCGGCGAGGGCCTCATCGATCCAAGCTCGAACGCGCCCGGGGAACGGCCACATCCAGCCGTAGTCTCCGCCCACGAAACGCCGCACGATCTCCTCCTGCAGCCTGCCATCGGCCAGGGACGACACGCCTTGCAACTCCGCCGTTGCACGCAATGTCTCTCGATAAGCTTCCCATTCCAAGCGGGCTCGGCCGTAGGCGAGTCCGAGTGGCAGAAACGGCACGAGGTATAAGAACGCAAAGAGCGCGAAGCCGTAACGGCGTCGCTGCTGCAGATGTACACGCTCATGACGCAGCAGGATCACGCGCGCGATGTCCGACATCTGGGCCCACCCCGGGGGGACGTACAACGTGTAGCCGATGACCGTGTGATAGTGCGTGAGGTAACGCCGTTGCGCCCCGAGCGTCACGACCTTGAGCGCCACGTCAATCGCATGCGAGAACAGGTTGTCGTGTTTGGGCACGATCCGGAACGCGGGGAATTCCTGGCTCAGCCGCAGCAAGAACTGCTCGCTGCGTGGATATCGCGCACTCTCGCCCTCAGCCATCGGCGCTGCCCCTGAGCCGTTGATCGGGCCGGAGCAGGCGACCGCTCTGCAGCTCGCGCGCGGTCAGCGGCTTTCCGCCCTCGAGCTGGCCGCGGCACAGCTCCAGCGTGCCGCTGCCGCACGCCACCTCCAGCGCCGCAGCCGCCGCCCCCGCCAGCACCAGTCCCGGCGGCCCCGACGAGCCGCTGCTACCGAGCCGCGCCTCCAACACCTTCAACCGGCGCTCGCCGACGCGGGTGACCGCGGCCGGAGCCGGGGCGAAGGCTCGAACCTGATTCAAAATCTGCACATTGGAGCGGGTCCAGTCGATCCATGCCTCCTCGCGCTGGATCGGCGGAGCGGCAGTGGCTCGCGCGGAGTCCTGGGGCACTGCTCGCAGCTCTCCCGCAAGTGCAGCCAGAAACTCCTCACCGACCATCGCGGCTGCCAGCTGCGCCAGGGCGTCCGTCAACTCGCCGCCGTTCATCTCCGGGCGGATCTCCAGGCGGCGGGTGGCGAAAACGGGGCCGGTATCCATGCCCTCGTCCATTTGCATGAGCGAGATGCCGGTCTCGGTCTTTCCGTCGAGCAGCGCGCGCTGGATGGGGGCAGCGCCCCGATATTCGGGCAAAATGGAGGCGTGTAAGTTCAGACAGCCTCGCCGCGGTGCGCACAACACCGGGCCCGGCAGGATGCGCCCATAGGCCGCGACCAGCGCGACGTCCACATCCCGTTCGTGCAACCAGCGCTCCAGCTCACCGTTGCGCACGCGCTCGGGCTGGTGAACCAGCAGGTCGAGGGCCAGTGCCGCTTGCTTCACCGGAGGGGCGCTCGAGTGCATGCCGCGCCCGGCGCGCCGATCGGGTTGACAGACAACGCCCACGATGCTGGAAACGGAGTGGAGCGCTCGCAGCGCAGGGACCGCGAAAGCGGGAGTGCCGAAGAACACAGAGCGGAT
Source organism: Polyangiaceae bacterium (assembly GCA_025936205.1). Next base: position 3,129 of record JAICTU010000261.1, read on the forward strand.
CACGGCTTGCTTCATAAACTACACTCGGTCCGAACTACACTCGGTAGAGCGGCCCTCGCGTGCGCATCACACCGACACGCACCTAGCCGCACTCATCGCTGGGGCTGCCATGACAGCAGAGCAATGCCCGCCGTGCTCGGGCCATATGGCCAAACAGATTTGAGAGAGCCCGAGCGCTCGCGCAGAATCTCAGATGACCCACCACGAGCGCTCGCCGCGCTCCGGCCCGCGCGCTTGTAGTGGGCCGCACCCGAAGAGGAAATTTCGGGGCGAAATGATAGCGCTGGCCGTTCACCATGATTAGCTTCCGATCTACGTACCCTGGACAGCTGACGAGCGTCCGTCACCGCCGCCTTCCGAGGACCACGATATGAGCAGCAAGAAGATGCCCCCTACCCCGGCACCGCCTCCCACCGAAGAGGAGATGCGGTTCGGAGATGAGCTTGCGGTATTGCCGATACGCAATGCGGTGCTCTTTCCAGGCGCCGTAGCCCCGTTCGACGTGGGCCGGGAAAAGTCCGTTGCCCTGGTCGAAGAGGTCCACAACCAGCCCTCCCCCGTGATCGCGATTTTCGCGCAGCGCGACCCGGCCACGGATGACCCCAGTGCAGACGATCTCTATCCGGTCGGGTGCGCCGCGCGTGTGCTCAAGGCGCTGAAACACAGCTCCGGTAACTACTCGCTGATCCTGCAGGGGCTGGTGCGGATTCGGCTGTCGGATCTCACTCAGACCACGCCTTACCTGCGCGCCAAGATCCACCGCGTCGAGTCGCCCTCGCTGGAGGACGTCGAAGCCGAGGCGCTGGCGATGAGCTTGCGCGATGTGGCGAAGCAAGTGATCCAGCTCATGCCGGAGTTGCCGCGGGAAGCGGCTTCGCTGATCGACTCGATCCAGGCGCCCGGCGCCCTGGCGGATCTGGTCGCGGCCAATCTCGACGCGCCGGTCGAGGAGAAGTCCCAGCTGATCGAGACGGTCGACATCAAGGAGCGCATCCGCAAGGTGTTGCGCCTGCTGACGCGCCAGCTCGAGATCCTGAAGATGCGCGAGCGCATCAATTCCCAGATCAAAGAGGAAATGGGAAAAAACCAGCGCGAGTATGTGCTGCGTCAACAGCTCAAAGCCATCAAGGAAGAGCTGGGCGAGGATGAGGGCGACCAGGGCGATCTCGATGGGCTCGAGGAGCGCATCGCCAAGGCGGAGTTGCCGAGCGAGGCGGACCAGGTCGCGAAGAAGCAGCTCAAGCGTCTGCGCACCATGCAGGTCGGCAGCGCCGAGTACACGGTGGTGCGCACCTATCTGGACTGGATCCTCGATCTGCCCTGGCACGACGCGACGGATGACAACATGGACATCAGCGAGGTGCGGCAGGTCCTGGACGAGGACCACTACGGCCTGGAAAAGGTCAAGAAGCGCATCGTCGAATACCTGGCCGTGCGCAAGCTGAAGAAGGACAAGAAGGGACCGATCCTGTGCTTGCTCGGTCCGCCCGGCGTGGGCAAGACGTCGCTCGGTAAGAGCATCGCGCGGGCTCTGGGGCGCAAGTTCGTGCGCGTGTCGCTCGGCGGCGTGCACGATGAAGCGGCCATCCGCGGCCACCGGCGCACCTACGTGGGGGCGCTGCCCGGTCAGATCATTCAGGGCATGAAGAAATCCGGGACCGTCAATCCGGTCTTCATGATGGATGAGGTCGACAAGATCGGTCACGACTTCCGCGGCGATCCGAGCGCGGCACTGCTCGAGGTGCTGGACCCGGAGCAGAATAACTCCTTCGCCGACCACTACCTGGAGATCCCCTACGATCTGTCCAAGGTGATGTTCGTGGCGACGGCCAACCTCGCCGATCCGATCCCCCCGCCTTTGCGCGACCGCATGGAGGTGCTGGACCTGCCCGGCTACACGCGGCGGGAGAAGCTGGCGATCGCTCGCCGGCACTTGATCCCCAAGCAGCTAGAGGAGCACGGCCTCAACGAGGAGCGTCTGACGATCACCGATGAGGCCATCGAGGAGATCATCGAGCACTATACGCGGGAGGCGGGTGTGCGCTCGCTGGAGCGGCAACTGGCGAGCGTGATCCGCGGCGTGGCGGTCAAGGTTGCGGAAGGTGACGACACTCCGCGCGTGGTCAAGACCGAGGACGACGTGCGCAGCTACCTGGGCGCGACCAAGTACACGAGCGAGGTCGCGGAACGAACCGAGGAGACGGGTGTGGCCACCGGTCTGGCATGGACCAGCGCCGGCGGCGAGATCCTGTTCATCGAAGCCACGCGCATGTTCGGCACGGGCAAGCTGCAACTCACCGGGCAGCTCGGCGACGTGATGAAGGAAAGCGCGCAAGCGGCGCTCCGCTACGTGCGCAGCAACGCGGAGAAGTACGATATAGCGCGCGACTTCATCGAGAAGTGCGACATCCACATCCCCGCGGGCGCGATGCCTAAGGACGGGCCGAGCGCCGGCATCACGATGTTCACGGCGCTGGTGTCGCTGCTCACCGGGATCCGCGTGCGCCACGACGTGGCCATGACCGGCGAGCTATCGCTGCGTGGCCGTGTGCTGCCCATCGGCGGCGTGAAGGAGAAGGTACTCGCCGCGCATCGCGCCGGGATCAAGCGCATCATCCTGCCGGAGCGGAACAAGCCGGACCTCGAAGACATCCCGCGCGAGGTGCGGGACGAGCTGGAGTTCGTGCTGGTGAGCCGCCTCGATGAGGTGCTCAAGGCGGCGCTGGAGCGCGAGCCCCAACCGTCGCAGGAATGGGTCGACAAGATGGCAGCACAGGAAGCTGCCGCTACCCAGTCCAACTGAGCCGCGTTTCCTGTCCGGGCAGTTTCCTGGCCAGGCAGTTTCCTATCCAGTCATCGGCCGGGGCATGATATGCCCTGGCCCGTGACGGATCGGGTGTTGAAGGTTGGGCTGCTCGGATGCGGCACGGTGGGCAGCGGCGTGGTGCGCCTGCTGTCTCACAACGCGGAGCAGCTGGAGGCGCGAGTTGGCGCCAAAGTGCAGATCCATCGGGTATTGGTGCGGAATCCAAACCGCCCGCGCCCGGACGAGTGCAAGAAGAGCTGGATCACCACCGATCCGGAAGCGGTGCTCGGGGATCCCGAGATCGACGTGATCGTCGAGGTGATGGGCGGCGAGGAGCCGACGAAGGGCTATCTCGAGCGCGCCATGCTCGGCGGCAAGGGCGTGGTCTCAGCCAACAAGCTCCTGCTGGCCAAACACGGCCCGGCATTGCTGGAGATGGCCGCGCGGCAGTCGGTGGACCTCGCATTTGAAGCAGCGGTCGGCGGCGGCATCCCCGTGATCCGCACGCTGCGCGAGGCGCTCACGGGTGACAGCGTCGTGAGCGTGCACGGCATCCTGAACGGAACCTGCAACTACATTCTGACGCGGATGCGCAATGAGGGCGCGAGCTTTGACTCGATCCTCGCCGACGCGCAGAAGCTCGGCTACGCCGAAGCCAATCCCAGCATGGACGTGGACGGTCACGACGCTGCCCAGAAGCTGGTGGTGCTCGGTATGCTGGCGTTCGGAGCAGCGGTCGATGTGGATGCCGTGCACGTCGAGGGCATCCGCGAGGTCGACGATGTGGACTTCCGCTTCGCAGCGCGTTTCGACTTCAACATCAAGCATCTGGCGATCGGCCGCCTGCAGGGCAACGACCTCGAGCTGCGCGTTCACTCGGCCATGGTGCCGCAGTCCAGCGTGCTCGCGAACATCAACGACGTGCTGAACGGCGTGTATCTGCAGGGGCGCGCGCTCGGGCCCTGCCTGCTCGTGGGCAAGGGTGCGGGCGAGATGCCGACGGCCGTCAGCGTCGTCTCCGACCTGGTGGACGTGGCGCGCGATCGCCTGGCGCAAGTGTCGGGCCTCGCGACGCGTGCGATCCATGCTCGGCCGCGCCGACTGGTGCCGCTGGATGACCTGGAGACGCGCTACTACCTGCGCTTCGACGTCGCGGATGACCCGGGTGTGCTGGGACATATCGCCAGCGCGCTGGGCTCCCAGGGCGTGAGCGTGGAGCAGATGGTGCAAGACGGTCGCGCGGTGACGCGCGACGCGGCCGTGCCGATCTTGATCATCAGCCACCGCTGCCGCGAAGGTGCGGTGCGGGCGGCGGTGCGGGCGGTGGCCAATGCGTCGTTCTTGAAGCGCAGGCCCCGCTTCATGCGCATCGAAGACATTTGAAGCCGCGCCGGAGCTGCCTGCGCGGCCCGCCGCGCCGGCGCTCGTCGAGGCGGGAGCTCAGCTCGCCTCTCGACCCGGGAGCTCGGCGTCCACGCCGCCTGGCGCGTACAGGTAGAGCACGGCCATGCGCACGGCTACGCCGGACTCCACCTGCTGCAGCACCACGCTCTGGGGCCCGTCCGCGACCTGGTCGCTGATCTCAACTCCGCTATTCAGCGGCCCCGGGTGCATCACGATCGCGTCGGGCGCTGCGAGCGCCAGGCGCCGAGCGTCGAGACCAAAGGTGCGCGAATATTCGCGCGTGTTGGGCAACAGAGCGTTGAGCAAGCGCTCCTGCTGGATGCGCAACGTCATCACCACATCCACGCCAGCGAGCGCGTCGTTGAAGTCGTGGAACACGCGCGCACCGAGGATCTCCGCGTCGCGTGGTAGCAGCGTACGAGGCCCGGCGATGCGCACCTCAGCGCCCAGCAGGTTGAGCAGCAGGATGTTGGAGCGCGCCACGCGGCTGTGGGTGATATCCCCGCAGATCAGCACCTTGAGGCCCTCGAAGGAGGGCTTGTGCTGGCGGATGGTGAAGGCGTCGAGCAGCGCCTGCGTGGGGTGCTCGTGCAAGCCGTCTCCGGCGTTGATCACCGCCGCGTTCGTGCGCTTGGCCAGGTAGTGCGGAGCGCCCGAGGAGGCGTGGCGGATCACGATCAAATCCGGGGACATCGCGTCCAACGTGGAGATCGTGTCGCGCAGCGTCTCGCCCTTCTTGGCGCTGGACTGGGCGACGTTGATGTTCACCACGTCTGCACTCAGGCGCTTGCCAGCGAGCTCGAATGAGGTGCGGGTGCGCGTCGAGTTCTCGAAGAACACGTTGATCACCGTCTTGCCGCGCAGCGTGGGCGCCTTCTTCACGGGACGACGATTCATCTCCCAGAAGGCGCGCGCGGTATCCAAGATCGAGAGCGCGTTGGCCTTGGTCAGGCCCTCGATACCGAGCAGATGGCGAACAGCGCGCTGGGTCATTTGCACACCTTCATCACTTCGAGACCACCGCGATCAGGTCGCTACCCTCTAGCATCACGTCGACGCGCTCCTCTGCTTCCACGCGCACCGCCTGGATGCAATAGTCGGGCTGGACCGGTAGCTCGCGCCCGCCGCGATCGACCACTGCCATCAGCTCCACGGAGCGCGGGCGCCCGTAATCGAGCAAGGCGTCGAGCGCCGCGCGCACGGTGCGGCCCGTGCCCACCACGTCGTCGACCAGCAGCACGCGCCGCCCGTCCAGGGCGACCGGTATCTGGCTCGCTCCGATGCGCGGATTGGGCAACGCGGAAGCGGCGTCGTCCCGATAGAGGGTGATATCGACCGTACCCATCGGCACTTCCCCGGGCTCGATCCGCTCCAGGCAGGCTCGCAGGCGTTCGGCGACGGGCACCCCGCCCCGTCGAATACCCACCAGCACCAGCCCGCTGGAGCCGTGGTGACGCTCGGCGATCTGACCGGCCACGCGGGTCAGACCCCGTTTCAGGCTCGCGGCATCGAGCAGGACGCGCATATGCCCGGCTGCCTACCACACTTCAGGCGCGCACCCGAGCCCAAGTAGGAGAAACCCGAAGCCCGCGCCGGTTTCTCCAAATGTAGAGGAAGTACCGAGTGCAGACTGCCTCCATCTGCCAGCTCTCGTCGTGCCCTTCACGGCGCAGTGGGGCACGGCGAAACCAGGCACGAACTCGGGGCACGCGACACTAGTTCAGGTGGGAGCCGCCGCCGTTGCCACGCTCTTCGTCGCGGCGCCCGCGGCCGCCTTCGATCACCGAAAAAGGCCCCTTTTTGGCCCGCCGCGCGCGGTCTTTCCGCTCCTGCGCCGCCTCTCGCTCCAGCTGGGCATAGCGGAATTTCAAGTACACGCGACGCAATGGCGAGGGCGTGCCGCCGCCCAGCAACCAGCCCGCGGCGAGCCCGCCGAAGGGCGAAATCAGGCCCTCCGGCGTCTGGTGCACGGCGATCAGGCGCAGCAAGCTGAAGCCGATCACGAAGCCGAGCAGGCCGCGCGCGGTGACGGGGAGCACGAACAACAAGCGCACCGTCTGGCCGCGGAAGTTCAGCGCCCACGCGACGGAGATGGCCTCGATCACCGGCACGCTGCCGTACCAAAAGCCGGTGCTCATGCGCGAAGCGATGGCCTCCGGAAGCAACAACTCCCCGAGGAACTGACAGATATACGCCAGCACTCCGGACCACAGCAGGAAGAAGCAGAAGCGCCGCCCCCCCCAGCTCTGCTCCAGGCTGACGCCGAGGAAGTAGAGGCCGAGCAAGCTCCCCACCACGTGCCACGGGTCACCGGGTGCGTGGATCAGCGGCGCCGTGAAGAAGCGCCAGAGCTGCCCGTGCAGAATGGCTTCGGTGTTGCCGGCGAAGAACTGGAAGATCGCCGGATCGGCGTTGGCCCAGTTCAAGGCCATGGCGAACATCAGCCACAGCCCGAGCAGGCTGATCAGGATCGCCTTCAGCGCACGCCCAGGGCGCGGCAGCTGCATATCGGGGCTCTGCGACTCCCAGCGGGCCATCGTCCAGAGAGTTAGCGGGGCGGCGCTGCGACTGCAACAGCGCGGCCGACAAACCTCAAGGGACGGCTCGAGAAATCGCCACCAAGGGATCGCAGGTGGCGATCGCTGTGACGCCAGGGAGCGATTTGCCGATGCACTCGCTGGTCCAGCGTGGGATGCCCGGATCGGCGCCGGCGTCCGGCTCGCCCGCATCCGAGGCGGGTACGCCGGCGTCCAGCGGGCTCCCGCCGCCGGGCGCACTGGCGGCATCGCCGGAAGCCGCGTCCAGGACCGAAGCATCGAGCACGTCGGACGCGCTCGACGACGGGGGCGCCGGCGAGACGGGCCCGGGGCTCGCGCTCACCGTGGCCTCGAACGCCGTCAGCGCGATGGAGTAGAACTGGGAGGGGCCGGGCACGTCGAAGGCGAGCGGCTGACCACACGCCGCCGAGACACGCTGGTCCCCCAGCACGCCCTCCAGGCGGTTCACCTGCCCGGGACCCGAGCCACAGCTCAGACTTCCCAGGGCGCCCGCTTGATCGACGAGCAGACGGGTGCCGTCGCTGCCCCCCTCGCCGCTGAAGGTCGTGCAGCCGCCCATCACCACGGTGGCGCCGTACACCGCGACCGTAGGTGAGCCCGTGCCAGCATCTGGCGTGCCGTCCCCTCGCCCGCAGCTCGCCGTCCAGCGCGCGTCGCTCAGGGCCGGCGCCATGTCAGCGGTCAGCGGAGTGTCAAAGCCGTAGATGTCCGCGACGTAGGTGCTGCCCGGCACGACGAGGGTGGTCAGCAGAGTCGCCTGATCGCAGGGGACGGGCCCGGACACCACGCGCAGCAGACCTGCGTCGGGCTGATACTGGCCGTTCACCACTTGCTCGAAACGCACCGTGTACCACTGGAGCGCGCCCTCGGCACCCTTCTGACAGGGCACGTTGCCCACGAAGCTCTCGGGGACGACCCGCAGGCGGGTCGCTGAGGCCGTGACGCCGTCCAAGAGACGTCCCTGTCCGCACGCCAGGCTCGCCGAGGCGAGAATACAGGGGGCCAGCCAACGCAGCATGGCGGCGACATAGCGCGTCCCGCGCGCCACCGCTACGGGAACACGGAGCGGCGCGCGCAAACCGGCGGCGCCCCACCCCTGCCCGCCGCTGCCGCGAGTCATTCCACGGGCAGGAAGATGCGCTTTTCCAGGGCGGGCTCGACGCCGACGAGCTGATCCGAACGCAGCACGAAGCGGGCACGCCCCGCGGGACGATCCAACGCCGGGATCGGAGCTCCGGCGACGTCGCACTCCCGGGGCCGCTGCACCGCCGGCCACTCCAACTCCAGCGCGGCCTCCCCCTGGCGCACGCCGAACTTGACCGATACGGGGCCATCGAAGCGCTCGACGCAATGTACCTCGCGCGCGTCACGCAGGATGAACCGCTCCTCGAAGCTGGAGCTCTCGGTGGCGGTCGTCTGCCCCTTGGCGAGTTCCAGGCGGCTCACGAGCGCGCGATCGAAGGAAGCGATCGGACTTGGGCTCGAGCGCAGCCCCTTGTCGGTGTAGCGCGCTTCCCAGAAGCTACCGATGCGCAGGATCGCGTCTTCGGGCCCCTCCACGGCGGGAGCGCCTGGAGGCGGTCCGGCCGAGCCGGAACACCCGAGCGCCCCGAACGCGAGGCACAGCGCCGCGCACCCGCCGGCACCGTGTCGAAGGCCCCAGCTGCTCGGCGGCATCACTTTCCTCCAGCGTCCGCCGGTGCAGGTTCCGGCGCGGGCGCGGGTTCTGGCGCTGGAACGAGGAACGCGCACGCCGTCGCCAGCTCCGGGCGCAGCACCACGTCACACACCTTCGCCACGTTGCTTTGCGTCTCGATCGGTTGCGCACAGTTCGCGGGCGCCGCTCCGGGCTGTTCTGCCGCGCACTGCCCCGCGTTCTGTATCTGCGCCACGCACTGGTCGACTTGCACCGTATCGATCTTGTCGAGCGCCACCCCGTGCAGACAGTGGTCACGATAGAAGCGCCGACACTCCTCCACATCGGAGTACCCGCAGCTCACTGCTGCACTGCAGCGGGCCTCCTCCACCTCGCGGCATTCGGACACTCCCACTGCGTCCGTGCCGCAGCTGCCGGCCAGCCACACGAAACACGCGCCCAAAGCGAGTCGTCGCACCGGCGCGGTGCCTATCACGGTCTGACGCTCGCCGCGAGTTTTGAAGAGCGGCTGCCCTTGCGCCGGGCTGCCCCGTCGGAGCAGCATCGAACGACCTGCCAATGAGCCGTGCAACCGTCCAGCCTCCCCATCACGCCATGGTTTTGTGCGCCGGCCTCGGTGAGCGCCTGCGCCCGTTGAGCGAAGAGCTGCCCAAGCCGCTGGTGCCGGTGGGGGACCGCTCGATGCTGGCCCACATCACCGCGCGCTTGAGCCGCGCGGGCTATCCCTCGGCGCTCGCCAACACGCACTGGCTGCCGGAGAAATTCGAAGCAATAACCGATGAATTGGGGCTTGACTTAACTCTGATTCACGAGCCGCGAATCCGCGGCCAGGCCGGGGGCATCGCGGGAGGGCGGCACCTGCTACGCGCGCCCGTGGTGGTGTGGAATGGGGACATCTTGATCGACGATCCACCGCTCGAGGAGTTGGTGGCGAGCGTCAGCGCCAGCAGCGGAATCTGCCTCGCCGTCGCGCCAGCGACCGGATCCGGAACACTGGGGCTCGATGCCGCAGGCCACATGGTGCGCGTCCGGGGTCAGAGCGTCGGGGTGGAGGTGGGCGCTGTGGACTACATCGGTCTGCTGGCGCTGGGCGAAGCGGCGCTGCGCGAGCTGCC
>JAICTU010000154.1 GCA_025936205.1 Polyangiaceae bacterium
CCTCGATGCGTGCCAACATCAAGCGTTACATCCTTCCCCCGCGGCGCCCGAAACGCCTGTATCCCCGCGTAGTTAAGATCAAGATGAGCAATTACGACCGCAAGCGGCCTTCTGTCGAGCGTCTTAAATGAACGGCATTGGCCCTAGTGCTGCTCGCCGCATGCGGGGGAAAGGGATCCGGGCGCATCAGCAGGCGCTACCTCCACAACGGATGGGAGTGCGCAGAGCAGCGCCGGGCCAGCGGCAAGCGGTGGTGGTCTGGGCGGCACCGGAGCAGATTGCTCGGTGCTGCGCGACGAGACGCTCCGGATCTTGAGCGACGCTGTCGCGGCTGCTCCGCGAGCTTGTGCTGTGGACCGAGATTGCTCTGTGTATGGCAGGAGAGCCAACTGTGTATACGACTGCGGTCTGTTTGCGGCCGTCGCTGATGGTGCGCTGCTGGACGCAGCGATCGATCGCGTGGATGCAGAACTTTGTCCCACGCGCTGTACATCAATCCCTTCATCTTGCGGCGGCGGGGAAACGCCCTTCGACCAGCGGCGCGCTGTCTGCAGGGACAACGAGTGCACGATGGATACCCATTTGACGGTGATCCGTGAGACCTTCCAGGAGACCCTCTATCCGTTACTGACAAGCCATTGCCAGTCTTGCCACAGCTCTGACAGCCAGCAGCAAGTGCCACTCCTCGCGGACCCCGATGTGGCCCAGGCGATGGAGGGCGCTCTGCCGAGGTCCTGGACTGGAGAGGGAGGACGCTGGTGGTTCGCCGACCCGGAGGCGTCGCCTCTCGTCCAGGTTTTGAGCACTCAGCAACACCACTGCTGGTCGGACTGTTCAGCGAATGCAATCGAGATGCTGACGGCGCTCCGCGCCTGGTCGGACGCACAAGCCGAACGTTCGTGATAACTTCTTCATCGAGTCCCCTCCCACGATAGTGCCAAGCCAGCCATACCAACGACCTGTGTCGCAGTCCTCGCATTGGCGTGGTGAGCGGCTGCTGGTTGCGCGAGAAATCGGCGAGGCAGGAGCAAAGCGGAGCGCTGACGTGTCCCCGAAGCAAGCGGGCACGGCCGCGCGCGGCCCCCAGCTCACCGGGTGCTCGCCGAGTCTCGAATCCAAGTGACAGATTCTGAATGGCGATCGGGGGGACCGTCTTCCGGGACAGCAGATCGGGATGAACCAGCGAAAAACCCAGTTGCCGCTCAGACTCTCCGAGCATGGGCACTCTGTATCCATGCCGTCGGACGGTGCCGATCCCCTCCCGTGCGGTCCGCCAGCACCTGGGGGGGGTCGGCGCACAGTCGCGGAGAGCTGGGCGCACCGGCGGGGTGCATCCTCGACTCGATACACCCGGCGCGGTGGTGCCTCGTTGCGTGCATTTCGCGAAGTCTCTCAGGGCCTGCACCGGGCTTTTGCATCACCTTGCTAGGCGCCCGGAACCTCGTCCACATCGAACGGCCTCGCGCGAAGCTGGCCCCCGCGCAACAACCAGCTCTGCGCCGGCATCACCGGAGGGTCCGCCGAGCCGTTTGCCCGCGCCCATTCGGCGCGCGCCGCGCGCGCGCCGAATGCGAGCTCGCTGGGACGCGCAAAGCCCGCAAACCAGGGCGCGGAGGAGCAACGATCGACGAAGCCGGGGGGCACCTCCGGCGGGCGTCGGCTCGGCGATTTGCGGGGCTGTACGGGGGCGTGCGGGAGCACGTCCGCGGGCCCTTCCGGGCCGCGGGCGTGCTTCCGCACGTTGAGCAACACATAGCGCAGCGCAAAACGCACGGCGCGCGGAGTCTTCAGCGCACGCGCATGATAGCGATCGGCGAACACCTTCCCCTCGCGCTCCAGGCCGCGATTCACCGCGCGTGCGACGCGGATGGACAAGCCCTGCAAGCCCCGCGACAGCGCCCGCCGGTCGCGCACCTCCGCGATCAGGTGCAGATGGTCCCGCTGCACGGAAAATTGCACGAGCGCAAAGCCGAAGCGCTCCTTCCCTGCGTTCAACGCCAGCCGCACCCTCGAAAACAATGCCCGCTCGCGCAGCGACGAAATCCCGCGCCGCACCCGCATTGTCACGTGCACCGGATGGTGCCGCGACAGTGACGGCCGGCGCAGGTGCGATACGCCCGAGGCATCCCTGCGCGGACGGCCGGCGCCCTTACGCCGCCCCCCTCTGGAAGGGAAGCGCAGCTCGAGCTGTCGAGGCAACGACATCATTTGATTATGGCACTAATCCATTTCGTCGTCCAGTCGGTTGGATTGCCGGGAGATGCTCCCCGGGGTTTGTCCGGATACGGGCCGGACAGGTTGCTTTGTGAACACCTCGGACGTTCCGGGAGCGCTCTTCGAGCGCCACTCGCGCGCAGCAGTACTTCCCGGCTCCGGCGCTCGAGCCGCAGTCGCCGGCGTCCGGAACGGGGCCGCGGATCGCGACTGGCGCCGAATCAAGCCGGGGCGTGCCGCCGTGCTGAGTGGTCTGTGCAGCGCTCCTCCTGGTGGGCCGTCAGTGCCGGCGCGAGCAGGGCCCGGTTGCTGACGGTTCGGTGTGCCACCCAAACGCTAGTGTCGCGTCTCAGCTGTTGCACTCGTGGCCCGACGCGGGCCGGTTCGCCTGGTGGCGGCCCGCGTCGGGCCAAGCCGCGCGGAGCTCTAGACGCGCCACTAGCTGTATTGATTGTGCGCCTTCGGCGCACTCCGACTACCGGTCCACGGTAGCTTTCCGGCTCCTGGAGCGACGCTGACGCCGGCGCGGGGCTGGTAACGCTTCCACGTCTGCGCGGGCTCGAGCTAGCGTGGTCGCCGGAGGAATTCAGCATGTCGTTGCTACGAGTCAGTGCCGGGAAGATCGTCGATCCACAGGACCGGGAGGTGCGCCTGCGCGGGGTGTGCGTCGGCGGCTGGATGAACATGGAGAACTTCATCAACGGCTACCCGGGCTCGGAGCACGGGCTACGAGCGGCGATGGTGGACGTGCTCGGCGAGGGCAAGGCGCAGTTCTTCTTCGATCGCCTGCTCGACCACATGCTCGCGGAGTCGGACCTGAAGTTCCTGAAGAGCCTGGGGATGAACACGGTGCGGCTGCCGCTCAACTATCGGCACTTCGAGAGCGACGGCGCGCCCTTCGAATACCTGGAGGCGGGCTTCGAGCGGCTGTCGCGCGCGATCGGCTGGTGCGAGAAGCAGGGGCTGTACGCCATCCTCGATCTGCACGCGCTGCCCGGCTGGCAGAACCCCGACTGGCACTCCGACAACGGCTCGCGCCAGGCACTGTTCTGGGCCAATCAACAGTGCCAGGATCGCTTCGTCGCGCTGTGGGAGGAGCTGGCGCGCCGCTATCGGGGCAGCCGCGCCGTCGCCGGCTACAACGTGATGAACGAGCCGGTCACGGGCTGCCCGCGCGGGCGCTTCAGCAATCGCTACCGCTCCCACTGGGAGCCGCTGAACGCCATCTACCGCCGCGTGGTGGGCGCGATCCGCAACATCGATCCGGACCACATCATCTTCCTCGAAGGTGACCTGTATTCGATGCGCTTCGCCGAGCTGGACGCGCCCTTCGCCGACAACCTCGTCTACAGCAGCCACAACTACAACGCCGCGGGCTTCGGACCCGGCGCGTATCCGGGCAGCAACGGCGGCGAGCAGTGGGATGCCGCCAAGCAGCAGCAGGTGTTCGTGCAGACGGAGGGCGCGCGCTTCACGAGCCAGCACCAGGTGCCGCTCTGGGTTGGCGAGTTCGGCTCGGTCTACAACGGGCGGCCCGAGGAGATCCCGGACCGTCTGCGCGCCATCGATGACCAGATCGCGGTCTTCGAGCGGAACGGCGCGCACTGGACGGCCTGGACGTACAAGGACGTGGGCACGATGGGCTGGGTGATGCCGCAACCGGGCTCGGAGTACATGCAGCGCGTGGGTCGCCTGCTGGATCTGAAGCGCAAGCTGGGCACGGACTCCTGGGCGGGCTGGCTGCCGGCGGGCGACATCGCCCAGCTCATGGACAAGGCCGCCGAGCTCGCCTCCGAAGCGATCGGCAACCCCGAGCTACCGGCGAAGGAGTTCGCCTCCTACCTGAAGCAAGCGGCGCTCGACGGCTTCTTCGGCGGCTTCCTGCAGCCCGTCTACGCCGAAGCGTTCCGCGGCCTGTCGGAGACGGAGATCGACCGGGTGCTCTCGTCGTTTGCGATCGAGAACTGCCAGAAGAACGAGGGGCTGCTGGCGATCGTGAAGAAGCACGCGCGCTGACTCGAGAGGTCGCCACCATTCACGGAGGCCGCCCTTCTCATTGGCGAAAACCCTGTTCGGCGCCGAACAGGGTTTCGAACTTTCAGATGCGCCCCGCGACGGGTCTCCGGCCTAGTCGCGCAGGTAATGGCAGGTGTAGCCACCAGGATTCTTCTGCAGGTAATCCTGGTGGTAGTCCTCCGCGAGCGTGAAGGGGCCCGCCGCAGTGACCTCGGTCACGATCGGATCCTTCCACTTCTTGCTGGCGTTGACGCGCTGGATCACGGTCAGCGCCGTCTTCTGCTGCTCGGCAGAGGTGTAGAAGATAGCCGAGCGGTACTGGGTGCCGCGGTCGTTGCCCTGGCGGTTCTTGGTCGTCGGATCGTGCATGCGGAAGAACCACTTCTCCAGCAGGTCCGAGTAGGAGAGCTGCGTCGGATCGAACACGATGCGCACCGACTCGGCGTGGCCGGTGCTGCCGGTGTGCACCGTCTCATAGCTGGGCGATGAGGTGGTGCCGCCGGTGTAGCCGACCTCGGTCTGCACCACGCCCGGGATCTTGCGCAGGATCTCTTCCATGCCCCAGAAGCAGCCGCCCGCGAGGACCGCCGTCTCCAGCGTTGCCTGGCAGCCCGCCTGCTCGCCGGGAGCCGGCGCCACGCAGCTATTCGTGGCAGGCGCGACGGGAGCGGCGGCTGCCGAGGCAAAGATCGGAGCGTACTCGCCGTAGCCGCGCGCCTTCAGCTCCGCGGCGGGAATGAAGCGCAGCGCCGCCGAGTTGATGCAGTAGCGCAAGTGCGTCGGCGCCGGGCCGTCGTCGAACACGTGCCCCAGGTGTGAGTTGGCGCCCTTGGAGCGCGCTTCGGTGCGCACGACGCCCAGGCTCTCGTCCTTGTCGGTGACGATCCGATTCGGCTCCACGGGCCGCGTGAAGCTCGGCCACCCCGTGCCGGAGTCGAACTTGTCGCGCGAGCTGAACAGCGGCTCGCCGCTGGCCGCATCCACGTACAGCCCATCGAGGTGCTGATTGAAAAAGCGATTCTGAAACGCGGGCTCGGTCGCGCCCCGCTGCGTCACCGCGTACTCCAGCGGTTCGAGCTTCTTCTTCAGCTCCTCGTCGCTGGGCTTCTGGTAGGCGCGCGTGGAATACACCGGCTGCGGCGCGCTGGCCGCGGGAGCCGCGCTCTGGGCAGCACTCTGATTCGCCGGTGACGTGGTCTGCATCTGTGCACCGGCCTGCTCCCGGGTGCACTGGAACAGAGCGAGCCACAACAACATGATCCAAACTTGCTGAAATTGCGCACGCATATCGAGCCTCTAGCACACCTACGCAGGACCGAGGCGGCGGTTACCCGGCCGCGTGTAAAAGCGGCCAGTCACTCCAGCCCGTACGGATCGCTTCCAGCACCGAAGCAAAGCTGATTTGGCCTTCCCTCGACCAGGGAAAGCACAGTTACCTAGAGTCATGTATACTTGTCATGTCTCCAGCGTCGAAAATCGGCACACGTTCGCTTCGAGAACGGACCGCCGTTTGCGCGTTTCTCGGGTGTTTCGCTGACGGATCCGGGATCGATCCAGGATCGATAGGGTCGACGCTCGATGCATTTTTCTCGAGCAACAACCGCTCGCGACATCTGCACGAAATCTCCCCTCGCCCAGAGTCGGGGCGCATGGCTCGCGCCGCACCGCAACTCCGACTCGTGACGGCGGAGACCACGAAGACGCATTGCCCGTACTGCGCGTTCCAGTGTGGCATGACGATCACGGCGCAGCACGCCGATCGGCGACAGCTGTCGATCCAGGCCGATCCCGAGTTCCCGGTGAACCGCGGGCAGATGTGCATCAAGGGTTTCACCTCCGCCGCGCTGCTCGATCATCCGGCGCGCCTGCGCAGCCCGATGTTGCGGCAGAACGGGCGGCTCGTGCCCGTCAGCTGGGATCATGCGCTCGACTTCGTCGCGCAGCGCCTGCGCGAGCTGAGCGAGCAGTATGGCCCGGCGTCGCTGGGCGCCTTCGGCAGCGGTGCGCTCACCAATGAAAAGGCGTACCTGCTCGGCAAGTTCGTGCGCCTGGCGCTGCGCTCGCCCAACATCGATTACAACGGCCGCTACTGCATGGCTTCGGCGGCAGCGGGCCAGAACAAGGCCTTCGGACTGGATCGCGGCCTGCCCTTCCCCGTCTCGGATCTGGCCGAGGCGCAGACGCTGCTGCTCTGGGGCTCCAACTGCGCCGAAACGATGCCGCCCATCATGCAATGGGTGTTCGAGCAGAAGAACCGCGGCGGCAAGCTGATCGTGGTCGACCCGCGCCGCACCGATACGGCGCGCTCGGCGGCCTTGCACCTGCAGCCGACCCCCGGCACGGATCTGTCGCTGGCCAACGGCCTGTTGCACCTGGCGATCGAGGAGAAGCTGCTCGATGAGCGGTACATCGCCGAGCGCACCGAGGGCTTCGATGCCGTGCGGCGCAGCGTGCTCACCAGCCATCCGGCGCACGTGGAGCGCGTCACGGGCGTGCCGATCGAGCTGCAGCGGAAAGCCGTGCGCTGGCTCGCCGGCGCGGAGCGCAGCATGGCGCTCTCGGGCCGCGGCATGGAGCAGCAG
Organism: Polyangiaceae bacterium; assembly: GCA_025936205.1. The sequence goes on from JAICTU010000154.1 coordinate 6,813, forward strand.
TCCAAGGGTACCGACACCGTGCTGGCGCTGATCAATCTGATGCTGGCGCTGGGCAAGGTGGGCAAGCCCGCCAGCGGCTATGGCTGTCTCACCGGGCAAGGCAACGGTCAAGGCGGGCGCGAGCACGGTCAGAAGGCGGATCAGCTGCCCGGCTATCGCTACATCGAAGAGCCGAAGCACCGCGCCGAGGTAGCCAAGGTCTGGGGCATCGATCCGGCAGAGCTCCCCGGCAAGGGCAAGAGCGCTTACGAGCTGCTCGATTCGCTGGGACCCGCCGGCGGCATCCGCGCGCTGCTCGTGTTCGGGTCCAACGTGGCGGTGGCGTCGCCCAACTCCGGCAACATTGTCGACAAGCTCGCGCAGCTCGACCTGCTCGTGGTGTGCGACGCCTTCGAGAACGACACCTCCGCGAACGCGCACGTGCTCCTGCCCACGACGCAGTGGGCGGAGGAAGACGGCACCACCACGAACCTGGAGGGCCGCGTGATCCTGCGCCGCCGCGTCCAGGACCCGCCGCAGGGTACGCGCTCGGACCTCGAGGTGTTCGTGGCGCTCAGCGCTCGGCTCGGGCGCCCGCACGGCTTTCAGTTCGAGTCGCCGCGCGAGGTGTTCGAGGAGCTGCGGCGCGCGACGGCGGGCTCCAAGGCGGATTACAGCGGCATCAGCTACGAAAAGCTGGAGCGCCAGCAAGGCGTGTTCTGGCCGTGCCCGAGCGAGCAGCACCCGGGTACCCCGCGCCTGTTCGCCGAGCGCTTCGCGCACCCCTCGGGCCGCGCGCGCTTTCATGCCGTGCCCTATCGCGCCGCGGCGGAGCTCCCCGACAGCGAGTACCCGCTCTACTTCACCACCGGGCGCTACAAGGAGCACTACAACTCCGGAGCGCAGACCCGGCGCGTGGCGCAGCTGGTCGACGCCAAGCCCGTGCCGCGGCTGCAGATGCACCCCAGCCTGGCGCGGCGGCTCGGCGTCAGCGAGGGGGAAGCCGTGCTGGTGGAGAGCCGGCGCGGCCAGGTGCGCTTCGACGTGCTGCTGTCCGGCGACATCCGCCCGGACACCCTGTTCGCGCCCTTTCACTGGGGCGGCAAGCAAGCCGCCAACCTACTCACGATACCGGCGCTCGATCCCGCGAGCCGCATGCCGGAGTTCAAAGTGTGCGCGGTCAAGGCCCGCGCCGCCGGACCGCTGAAGGATTGAGAACGAGCCGTGGCCAAGAAGAAGCTGGCGATCATCGGAAATGGCATGGGCACCTGCCGGCTGCTCGACGAGTTTGCACAACGCGACGGCTTCACGCGCTACGAGGTGACCGTCTTCGGCGAGGAGATCGGCGGCGCCTACAACCGCATCCAGCTCGGCAAGGTGCTGGCCGGCGAGGCTCCGAGCGCGATCGTGACCAAGCCGCCCGAGTGGTACGATCAACACGGCGTGCGGCTGCTCGCCGGCACGCGCGTCCAATCCCTCGATCCCCTGCGCCGCAGCATCGAGACCGACGACGGCCAGAGCCGGCGCTTCGATCTGGCCGTGCTCGCCACCGGCAGCCAGCCGCTGGTGCCGCCGCTGGAGAACCTGCTCGTCGAAAACGGCGAGCTGCGGCTGGGCGCCTTCGTGTACCGCACCATCGGCGACTGCCTGCGCATGCGCGAGCGGGTCCGCCCGGGCGACTGCGCGGTCGTGATCGGTGGCGGCCTGCTCGGGCTGGAGGCGGCCAAGGTGCTCTCCGATCTGGGGCTGCACGTGACGGTGGTACACGTGGCGCAGACGCTGATGAACGCACAGCTGGATCTGCTCGGCGGCGGCATGCTGTGCCGGCAGATCGAGCGCGCCGGCATCTTCGTGCGCACGGGCAGGACTGCCGAGGCCGTCTACGGAGAGGAGCGCATCGAGGGCGTGATCCTGGACGACGGCACCTCGCTGCCGGCGGACCTGCTGGTGCTGGCCTGCGGTGTGCGCCCGCGCGTGGACGTGGCGCGCGCCGCCAAGCTGCCCGTGAACAAGGGCATCCTCGTCAACGACACGCTCGCCACCTCCGTGCCCGGCGTGTACGCCTTCGGCGAGTGCGCCGAGCACCAGGGCAAGCTCTACGGCATCGTCGCGCCCGTCTGGGAGCAAGCCGTGGTGCTGGCCGACGTGCTGTGCGGCACCAAGCCGCAGGCGCGCTATCGCGGCTCCAAGCTCTATACGCGGCTCAAGGTGGCCGGCGTCGACGTGGCCTCCATGGGCAACCTGGAGCCGGAGCTGGAGAGCGACCAAGTCTACCAGGTGATCGAAGATCGCCGCAGCGCGTACCGCAAGCTGATCGTACGCGACGGACAGCTGGTGGGCGCGATGCTGGTGGGCAACACGGCGGCGGCCGCCACGCTCGTGCAGCTCTTCGACCGCGGCGATCCGCTGCCTGAAGACCCGCTGGAGGCCCTGGTCAGCGCGCGCAGCGGCGCTGCTGCGGCCCCCGCCGATCGCACCATTTGCAACTGTCACAAGGTGAGCGAGGCGACCCTGCGCGAAGCGATCGCCAACGGAGCCGACTCGGTGGCGGCCCTGGGCGAATGCACCAAGGCCGGCACCGGCTGCGGCTCTTGCAAAGGTGAGCTCGGGCAGCTCGTCTCTACCCTCGTCAGGAAGCCCGCTGCCGCCCTGCAAGTCGCGAACTGAACGCCCCGCGCGTTCAACGCACCGGGAAGATATGCACGCCCTTCTGGGTGACATTGTGAGCGTCATCGCCGGAATCGGCAACGAACAGACGATGCTCCTCCGGATCGTAGGCCACGCCGCTCGGTCGGGCCACTGCCGGGGCAGCGACGAACGACGTGACGCTGCCATCCGCATGAATCTGCCGGACGGCGACGGCCTCGGAAGAGCCCGGAACAGCCTTGAATTGCGCGCTGAAGATGCTGCCGTCCGGTCCTGCGCAGAGTTGATCGGGCACCGGCAGCCGAGCAAATGCTTTCCGCTGCGGAAGCGGCTGGAGCCGGCCGCGCCGCGGAGGAACAAGCGCTCAGCAGCCCAACGAGAACGAGCAGGCTCAAAGCCAGCGACCGAGAGGTGATCCGCAGCATTTCGTCCAATGATGGTTTACAACATGCCAGGTTTGCTTGTCATCTAGACGCAGCCAAGGAGGCCGAACATGAAGCTCAGCGCTAGAAACGTCATCCCGGGCAAAGTGGTCGATGTGAAAAAGGGCCAGACGAGCGCATGTTCGCTTGGACGTCGGCGGTACCATCATCACGGCCTCCATCACCAACGAGGCAGTGGACGACCTTGCCCTGAAGGTGGGCGACTCGGCTTCGGCCGTGATCAAGTCGTCCGACGTGATCATCGCGAAGGATTGAGCGAACGCTGGTTCGGGAGTATCCGCGCTGCGCGGATACTCTGCCGAGCGAGCCATCCAGAATCGATACAGTCGCCGATCGATGCAGGATGGATTTCGTCGAGCGCAGATGTCCCCGACATCTGCGCGAAATCTGCCCTCGCCCAACGTGTTGGGGATGCCCAAGCTCTCCAACGCCGATTACCGCTCCCTGGCCGCCTTCCGCTACGAGATTCGCAAGTTCCTGTCCTTCAGTGAGCAGGCCGCGCGCGAGGCCGGCATCGAGCCGCAGCAACACCAGCTGCTGCTCGCGGTGCGCGGCCTGCCCGAGACCTTGCGCCCCACGATTCGCACCATCTCCGAGCGACTGTGCGTGCAACACCACACGGCGGTGGCGCTGGTGGACAAGCTCGAGGCGCGCGGCCTGCTGCAGCGCGAGCGCAGCACCATCGATCGGCGCGAGGTGCTGCTGCGGCTCACCGAGAGCGGCGCCGAGCTGCTGCGCGGCCTCTCCACGCAGCACCGGCAGCAGCTGCAGAGCGCGGGGCCCGAGATGCTCCACGCCTTGCAGACGATTGCGTCGGGTCAGGCGCGCCGACCGCGCGCGTCGAGCGCCGCCCTCGCCGCCGGCGACTGAGCGCCGGCGCTTTAGCGCGCCCAGAGCGCGGCCAGCTCGAGCTCGATGGCGTCGAAGGGCTCCGCGCGCACTTTGGCATCGCCGCCGTGGCTGGCTACGAGCCGGTAGCTCTCGCCATCGAGGCGAAGCACCTCGAGCAACTGTGCTGCGGGGTCGATGAGCCACACGTGACGTACCTTCTCGCGCCGATAGATCGGCAGCTTTTGTACGCGGTCGACGCGCTGAGTCGATGGCGACAGGACTTCTGCGAGCCAGTCCGGTGCTGTTGTCAGATAGGCGGCATCCGGCAGCTCCGGCAATGTCTCGCGCCGCCAGCCCGCAAGGTCCGGCACGAGAATGTCGGGTTCAACGCCCAAGTGGAGCTCGGGCTCGTCGAGAATGATCCAACCGCCAGGGCCCCCTCTGCCACGCTTGAATGGAGGGCCCAGTTCTTCGCCCAGGACCGAGCTGGCCTGGGCGTGCGGAGTCGCCGGGCGGGGATGCGTGTACAACACCCCATCGATCACTTCCGCCACTTGGTGGGGCGGAGCGTCGAGCACGTCTTGATACGTGGCGCGGCGGCGTACGGGGACGTTCATGCTTGTCTCTCAGCATGCCACACTTTGGCTCAGCGATCCTGGCGCCGGCCAGGCCTGGCCGGCGGTTCAGGGTTGCTCACACGGCTCGCTCCGGGCACGATGGCGACGATGACCGCGCTGCGCCGTTCGCTCGTCTTCGCGACGCTCCCCCTGCTGGCGCAGCTCGGCTGTGCGGAGTCCGGCAGCGGGCACCCGGAAACCGCCGGCACGCCGACGGCGTCCGGCACGACGCTCGAAGACCCGGATGACAGCGGCACCACCGCAGATCCATCGGCGGGCACCGATCCGAACGGCGCAGCCAGCAACGAAGGTCTCTCGACGGAGCTGCCGCTGACGCCCGCTCCGCCCGCGATACCCGGCGCCGATGGCGCGCGCTTCTTGAGCGATGTGTGCGCCGCTGCAGGTGAGCAGAACGGCTGGGGTCCGATCGAGCGGGATCTGAGCAACGGCGAGCAGGCGCTGGGCGACGGGGGTCCGTTGCGCATCGGCGGCCAGCTGTACGAAAAGGGTCTCGGCACGCACGCGCCGTCGAACGTGGGGTTCACGCTCGGCGGACGCTGCAGTCGTTTCACGGCCGTCGCCGGCATCGACAGCGAGATGAAGCGCGCCGGTTCGGCACAGTTCAAGGTGCTCGGAGACGGTCAGGTGCTGGCGCAGACTGCCGTGGTCACGGGCGCCGACGCTCCGCAGGCCCTGGATGTCGATGTCACGGGGGTGCAGGAGTTGCAGCTCGTGGCCGACGCCGGCGACAACAACGGCAGCGACCACGCCGACTGGGGAGACGCGAAGGTGGTGTGCGCCGCCGAGCTGCCGGCGTGTCCTTCCGTGTCGGCAAGCCTGCGCCCGACCGTCCCGGCTTACGACGGCTTCGAGCTGGAGTGGCAAGACGAGTTCGAGGTCGACGGCGCTCCGAACCCGAAGAACTGGGGCTTCGAGACTGGCTTCCTGCGCAACGAGGAGGCCCAGTGGTACCAGCCGCAGAACGCCAGCGTCGCGGCGGGCTTCCTGGTCATCGAGGGCAAGCGCGAGCGCATCCCCAATCCGAACTATCGCGCGGGCAGCACGGACTGGAAGACGTCGCGCCAGTTCGCGGAGTACACGTCCGCCAGCCTGAACACGCGCGGCAAGCAGAGCTTCCGCTTCGGGCGGCTGGAGCTGCGCGCCCGCTTCCCCGCGTATGACGGGCTGTGGCCCGCGTGGTGGATGCTGGGCAACAACGGCGAGTGGCCGAGCAACGGCGAGGTCGATATCCTGGAGTTCTACAAGGGCTCGCTGCACGCGAACTTCGTGGTCGGCACCAACACGCGCTACGAGGGCAACTGGGACGCGATCGCGACGCCGCTGACTTCGCTCGGCGACGGCGACTGGGACGCGCGCTTCCACGTGTATCGAATGGACTGGGACGATCAGCGCATCACGCTCTCCGTCGACGGCACGGAGTTGAACACGCTGCAGCTCTCTGCGCTGCGCAACCCGGACGGGCAGACTCCGTTCGTGAATCCGGCGTACACGCTCTTGAACCTGGCGATCGGCGGGCAAGCCGGCGGTGATCCCGCGGCCGTGCCCTTTCCGGTGCACTATGAGGTCGATTACGTGCGCGTGTACTCGCGCAGCGAGTGATAGCGAGTGAGCGAGGGGCGGATCGCGGCGCTGGGCGAGTCTCCGGTGCGAGGATGGCGGGCAGCTGCAGTCTGGCTGGCGCTCGCGCCTGCCGCGGTTCAGGCGTTGCCCCTCTTCTGGAAGACTCCGCTCAGCCACGATCACCCCACGCACTTGTTCAAGGCCTGGCACTTCTGGACGGAGATGCTCGGCCAGTGGCGGCTGCGCGGTTGGAGCCATTTCTGGGGCTTTGGCTTTCCTTCGGATGAGTTCGTTCCGAGCGGCGGAGAGCTCTGGGTCTCGCTCTTCCGCGCGCTCAGCCTGGGCCAGCTCTCCTGGTTGCGGACTTACGCGCTCGCGTTCGCGGCGTTCCTGATCCTCGAGGCGCTCACCGCCTTCCTGTTCACGCGGCGCTACTTCGGCCCCACTGCGGGGCTGCTCGCGGCCTGGCTCACCTCGCTCGACGTGGGGGGCTTCTCTGAGGGCGGCTGGGTCTGGAGCGTCGAATGGGGAGTCTGGCCGGTCTCGCTCGCCATGTGTTTCCTGCTGCTCGCGCTCCTGCAGCTGAGCGCGGTCCTGCGCACGGGGCAGGCGCGGCACGTGCTGCAAGCAGGGCTGTGGAGCGCCGCTGCGCTGATCACTCACCAGATCGCGCTGCTCGTGCTGGCGGTGACCGTTCCGTTGCTCTTGCTCGGGCAGTGCTCGATGCGTCGGCCCCTTCCAACGCTGCGTTTAGCGCAAACGCTCGGGGCCGCGCTGCTCGGGTTTGCGCTGCCCGCCACGACACTGCTGCCGTTTCTCGCCCGCAGCCACTACACGATGGATCTCGGCTACGCCACTCAATCGCTCACGGCGGTGGCGGCGCGCCTGATCGAGCTCCGGACCTTTGCCAACGTGTCTCCGGTGGTGCACGCGCTCGGCGTGTTGGGGGGCTGGTTCGCGCTGCGGAGGGGCCCGCGCCGCACTCGCTTCATCGCGCTCTCGGCGATCGCTTTCTTGGTCGCCAGCTCCGATTTTCTGACTGGCGTGCTGCACCTGGAGCGCGTCCTGCCCAGCCTGATCAAGGTCGAGTCTGCGCGCTGCCTGCTGGTGGCCAAGTTGTTCTGGTACCCGCTTGCCGGCCATGCCTGCGTCACGCTGGTCCAGCGTCTGCGGCCGCTGTGGTCGCGGTTTGAGCGCGGGCGTATCGCTCTGGCGGCTCTGCTCGCGATCGGCGCTGCTGCTCTGCTGATGGGCTCGACGCTCCCGCACTGGTATGCGTCGCAGAGCCAACGGCAGATCCAGGGTGAGGCCGAGACGGAATTCTTCGCCGATCTGCAGCAAGTCTGGGCCTGGTCGCGCGAGCTGCACGCGAACCACGCCGACCACTACCGCATCGCTTACTACATGCCGCACGGCGATCACCTGGCGACGCTGGCGCCCGTGTACGACCAGACGCTGCTCTACAAGATCGGCGTGACCCCGACGCAGATCTTCGATGGGCTGCCGCTGAATGACGGTCGCGACCTGTTGAAGGCGCTCTCCATCGAGTACGTCGTGAGCTGGAAGCCGCTCGAGGCGCCACTGTTCGAGCTGGAACGCAGCTTCGGCGCGCTGCGGCTCTATCGCTTCACGGATTACGATCCGGCTCCCTTCGACGTGCTCGGGCCGGGCCGGGGCGAGCTCTTGGAGTTCGCTCCCGAGCGCGTGCGCATCCGCCTGAGCGAGATGGGGCCCTGGAGTCGGCTGCGCATTCACGTCGGTGCAATGGATCGCTGGCAGGCGGAGATCGACGGCCGAACGGTTCCGATCGTGACGGTCCCTGCTCAGGGCGTGGAAGATCCGGTGCTGATGGAGGTGCCCGCGCGCGACGGCGAGCTGCTGCTCCGGTACGTCTGCCGCTGGAGCGACTGGCTCGGACTGCTCGTGACCCTCGGCGCCCTGCCTGCCTTCTGGGCCCTCACCCGGCTGGGGCCGAGGCCCTGGCAGTTCCTGTTCTCCGAGCTGGCACGTCGGCGGCGGCTCCTGCTCCGGGTCGCGCTCGGCGGCGGCGTCTTGCTCGGCGGCATGCTGATGCTGCTCGCGCGCAACAACGATCGGCTCTTGCCGGCGCGCTCACTGTTCTATGGGGGCCTCCCCCTCACACTCGGTGGCCACCCCTGCAGCAAGACCAGCCCGCTCGGCTATGGCTGCGGCGTCCAGCGCATCGAGGCAGCGCTGGTCCATGGTCGCGGCGACCATCTGTGCATGACCGCCACCAGCCGCGAGCCACTGCGCGTGCAAATCCCCGGAAAGCTCGGCGCCTTTCTGGTCGCTCAGTACGACGCGCTGGGCGCGCCGGGCAGCATCCGTGCGGAGCTCGACGGCAACCCACTCGGTCAAGCTCACACGCGCCCGGCGTACATGCTGCGCCAGACCCTTCAGTTCGACACGCGGGCACGATCGGGCACGGAGGGCGATCTCCAGGTCGTGCTGGAGGGTGGCCCCCTCGCCTGTTTCGACTTGTGGTGGCGCTAGTGACTGCCCCATTACAAGTCCAAGCCGAAATCCCCCGCCCAGAGTTAAGACCGCTGCTCCTATGTTGCACCGTGCAATGAAACAGACAGTCTACTAGCGCTCGAGCGTGGATCTGCGGGGCGGCATCCGGGGGCGGGGGTTGTTTGGCTGCGCGCTCGAGCGAGATTGTAACGCGGCCAGCGCACGCTCCGTACGGAGGGTCAACATGAAGCGATTCGGGCAAGCGAAACGGACCGGTTGGATCGTGTGCGCGGCGGCGCTGGCAGCAGCTTGCGGCGCTGAACCAGAGGATCTGGAGCTCACGACGAAAGACCAAGACGTCATCGGCGGCACGCAGACGACAGCGCGCCCCGAGGTGGGGCAGATCTTCGTCACGGTCAATGGTACCCCGCTCTCGTGCACCGCCACGCTCATCTCGCGGCGCTACTTCCTCACCGCCGCGCACTGCATCGGCTACCTGAGCCGTTTTGACCCCGCGATCCAGGCATGGGCGGGGGCACGTTTCGGCTGACCCGGAACCCGCCTCCCGCGCCACCAGCCAGCCCGACCATTGACCGCGCGATCAGAGACATCTACGCGCTCGATGGAAACCCAGAAGGCGCCGTGCTCAGCCCGTGCCCGCCCAATACCCCCTGCGTCAACAACAGCGGGGCCGGGGACTTCGATCTGGCGATCGGGCGCTTGGCGCAGGACATCGATGCCACCTTGGCAACGCCGGCGGTGATCGGTACGCGCAAGCCGATCAACGGTGATACGGTCACGCAGTTCGGCTACGGCTGCAACCAGAAGCTGCCCAATCAAGCTGGTTTCGACGTCAAGCGGACTCGCACGTTCGTGTGGCCTCCCGTCGATGTGAACTGCTCGGGTGATTCTGGCGGCCCGATCTTCCTGGGCAATGCGGCCGCGAACGGACCGATCGTGGCGGTGACGTCAGGAAACCAGTCGGGTGCCAATACTGGCGACACGGACGCATACCCGGCACCGTTCAAGGCACATTTCGAGGCCCTGATGCGCTCGCTCGACGACGACTCTCTGGAGCCTACCGAGCCCGGCGTCAACCGCGGGGGCGGCGATCTTCCCGGCATGCCGGACGCCGCCGGCTCCAGCTTGGCCCTGTGCCAAGCCGAATGCGCCGCGAATCCGAAATGCCGCGCGTATACGTACGCTGGAGGAAGCCTTTGCTGGCTGAAGGGAAGCGTCCCGACGCCGACCGCCGGGACCGGCATGGCGTCGGGAGTCATGCAGAACGGCCTCGAGATCGGGATCAACCGTGGCGGAGGGGACATCACCAACTTTACGAGCACGGGGGCGACGTCCTGCCGGGACTCCTGCAACCAGCGCACAGACTGTCAGGCGTTCACCTTCCGAGCCGTGGATAGCATGTGTTACCTCAAGAGCCGGGCGCCGAATCCCGTACCGCTCGACGGCGTGACATCGGGTCTGGCCCAGCACCGAGCCCTCTTCAATCTGGGCGGCTCCGACCTGGCGGGTATGCCCCTCACCAATCAGTCGTTCGATGGCTGCGAGGCCGCCTGCGCGGCGCGCACCGATTGTAAGGCGTACACGTTCACCATTAACAACAACAACTGCTGGCTCAAGTCTGCGGTGCCAGCTGCCACGAGCTGCAACAGCTGCTGGTCAGGGATCAAGCGATCGCTGGAGGTGAACGTGGATCGCGGAAACAACGACCTCGCTGGCATGCCGGTGCCATCGCCGTCTGCCAGTGATTGCCAGCGACAATGTGTGCTGACCAACGACTGCGTCGCGTTCACGTAAAGTCCCACCAACGGGTGTTGGCTCAAAGGGGCAGTTTCGGCTCCGACCACGTCATCTGGCGGAGTCACGTCGGGGCTGCGGCGCGGCATCGAGATCAACGTGGACCGCCCAGGCAGCGACCTCAGCTTCGTCGACCTCCTCAACGGGCCCAATGCAGCCGAGTGCCAGCAAAAATGTGAGAACACAGCGGCCTGCAAGGCCTGGACACTCGCCATCAGACCCACTGGCACTTTCGGCGGCGCCAGCGTCAACCGCTGCTTCCTCAAGAGTGCGATCCCCGCGCCGACCGTCGGCTACGGCATGTTCTCTGGCATCAAGGGCGGTTACCTCTTCTAGTCTCGCTTCATAGGTGATCCCTTAAGCCAGGCGCCCGGGCAGACCGACCAGGTCGAGCCCGAGG
>JAICTU010000611.1 GCA_025936205.1 Polyangiaceae bacterium
GGCGCGAGCAAGCGCGCGGCAACAGCACCTCCACGCGCGTTCCGCGGCCCACCTCGCTCTCGATGTGAAGCGCACCGCCGGCCTCTGTCGCGAAGGCGTGGACCATTGCCAGACCCAGCCCGGTGCCTCGCTCTTTCGGCTTCGTGGTGAAGAACGCCTCCGTAGCTTTGGCCAGCACGTCCCGCGGCATGCCGATCCCGGTGTCCTCGACGGAAAAACCAACATACTGCCCAGGGGGCAGCGCAGTCGCCGGTGGTACATCATCCGGCGCAATATTCCGGGCCCGAAGGGCAGCTTTCCCGCCGGCGGGCATCGCGTCTCGTGCGTTCGAGACGAGGTTGAGCAACGCGGCCTCGAACCGTTCCGGCTGCACCGTGACGGGCCACAGTGGCGCGTCGGCCGCAAATACGCACTTCACGGAGCGCTCGAGCATGCGTTCGATCAGCTTCTGACAGGCCTTCATCAGCTCGCCGATATTCACCACGATCGGGCTCGCTTCGGTCGGGACGGCCTCCGTCGGGACGGCCTTGGAGAGCGTCGCATCGGCAGCTTGCTGTTCCCTCGGGCTCGCAGCCTCCGGTGCGGGCGGCTCTCGCGGAACGCTCTTCCTCCACTCTGCCTTGCGGGCCTGGACCAGAATTTCTTGAGCGATGGAGGCAACGATGCGCGTGGCCGAGGCCAGTGCTCGGATCGACTCCTGCTGATCGGGCTCGCGTAGACTGCTCGCCAGGAGGTCGGTCTCCGCCAGGATCACGGTGAGTGCGTTACGGATGTCATGCGCACCGACAGCCGAGCGGCGTGCCGTCGCTTCCGTACGACGCAACGCCTGGCGTAGCTGGGCAACCTCAGCCTCTAGCTCCGCGTTGCGCAGTTGCAGGTCGGTCAGACCAGCGCACGTGGTGCGAGAAAGATCGCCGTGAGTGAACATCGATTTCACCAGCTCCTGGCAGGCCGCTGGGACGACACCTCCGGCCCCCCTTCGTGATGCATTAGACCATGCGACGCGAGCCTCTACAAGCACCAAGCGCGAGGCCACGCGGCGCGGGAGAGGCCCCGCCGTTCAGCGGACATCGGGAGGCGCTGACCACCAATGGCGGCGTGCACACTCCGTGTTGCCTCAATGCAACGCCGCCGATCCACAGCATCGATGAACGAGCCGTGGGCAAGCGCGGCAGCCCTGCGTTGCCGATCCGTAACAATACGGGCGCACTCTGGTGCGCGCTGACGAGCCGCCTGGCGTTACGTGATCGAGCCCTTTCACGGCGAGTGCGTCATGGCGGGGCGCCGCAAAGAGCCAACCTGGCGCTTCAGACGGCCGCTTTCCCCTCTGCGCTTGCCGGGTCAGTGCCCTTCTTTTATGAGAATCGTTAGAGCAGGGGAACGGGAGCGTGCGGCTTGCGAGGGGCGAGCGACGCAGCCGGGAGGTCAACCATGTCGAAGATCGAAAACCGTCACTTCAGCACGAAGCGCAACCGCTTTCAGGCGGGATCGGCCATCCTCCGGCGCGGAGCCGGCCTTGCCGGGCTCCTGCTGCTGGCCAGCGTGGCGCCCGCTTGCTCGTCATCGGCTACGTCCGACATCCAGATTCACTCCGCCCGGGACCACAAAGCCAACCTCGCCGCCTACAAGTCGTTCGCCTGGCAAACGAGCGAGACGGTGCTGAACGACAGCACCGGCGTGTGGGTGCCCAGGAATGCCGACACGCAGTCCGAGATCGAGTTCTTGGTGGACAAGGGGCTGCGCGACAAGGGGCTGACCGTTGTGAAGGAGCGCCCGGACCTGTTTGTGGCGCTCATGATCGTGGCGGATGTGAACGACGTGCAGGAGATCGAGAAGACGCGTGGCGACTCGCTCTCGAGCTTTGATCCGGTGGGACAGGGAGCGCTGCTGGTCGAGTTGATCGATGCGCAGACGGGCAAGACGGTCTGGATGGGCGGTGCGGAAGGGGAGCTGCGCCAAAGCCGATCGCCCGAAGAGAGCAAGCAGCGCCTATCCTACGCGGTCGACAAGATGTTTGCGCAGTTGCCGCGCTGAGCGGCGCGAGGCAAGGATGGAAGGCGCGCAGCGGCTCCCTCAGCGCAAGGTGATCTTGCGAGCGACGGTGAACGCCGGGCCCTGAAAGGGCGGCAAGGAAGCGGCACGAGCTTGGTGCAGGATGCAGCGCGCCACTGCCGCGCTCTCCAGCGGTTCTCCCTCCAGGCGCGCATCGGTGACTCTGCCGCTGGGCGCGAAGGTCACGAACAGCCTGGCGGTTCCCGTGACGCGCCCCCAGAGGTCACACTGCTCGGCCTTTTGCACCGCGGCATTCAGGGCCTGGGCGAGCGTCGCCTTGTCGTAGGGCACGGCGGCCTCCGCGCGCGTGGCGTCTGCGCTGGCTGTGGTTTGCTTGGCAGCGCGTTTCGCAGGCAGCGCGCGCGGAGCTGGCGTGGGGGCCTTGGGGGGAACGGTGCCGTCCGCGCTCGCCGAGTCCGCGGGCGCGGGTAGCGCACCGGCTTCACCGGCGGTGTCGTGGATGGGGAACGATGCAGCCCCGTGCTCGACGGACGGGGCAGCGGACGGCGGCTCTCCGAGCTCCAACGCTGTCTTGCGCTGAGGGTCCGTGCTGCCCGGCATGCAGGCTCGGATGCTCAGCAGGGCGACGACTGCCACACCCGAGAGGGCCAGCCAACGCTTTCGTCCCGGTCGCGCGGGGCTGACTCTCACGCTGACGGGCCGCGCGGGCGTGAACGAACGCACCGACGCTCGAGGTGGCGAGGAGATGGGTGAGGGGAAGGCAACTGGCACGACCGCCGACTCGGGCTTCGCGTCCGCTGGGGGCAACTCCAGCTTGGAATCGGCAACCGTTGATGGCTGCGCGCTCGGCTCGGTGACGAGAATCACTCGGGACTCGATGCTCGACTGAGCTGGTGCTTCCTGGCTCGATACGCTCTCCCACGGGGGCGCTGCAGCGAGTGCCACAGCTGCACTCAGCCGAACGCCGCCAAGGTCGAGCGCGGGGCTGGGCTGGCTCTGCGCGCGGGGCGCCGGGATCCGGCTGATCCGTCCCGAGGTCGGCTGCGGCAAGGGAGGTGGCGCCGTTCGCCGCGGCGGCGGAAAGGATGGTCGAGGGCTCGCTGCGCGAGGTTCTTCTGGGGCTGGCGGGGCGCTGGGCTTTGCGGCGGCGGGAGGCTCTGGCGCAGCGGGTTGCTGAAGGAGCTCCCGTGGACTTGGCTGCTTCGGCAGCAGCAGCCGGGACCGCTCCGGCGCAGCAGGCTTCTCGGGCAGCGGTATCTTGCGGCGTAGCAACGGCGCCGGGTGCGGCGGAGCCTCGGGGACCGCCGCTGGCGAGGGCTCCGGCGCGAGCACCGGTGTCGGCGAAACGTCCAGAGGTGGCAGGTCGGGAGACGGCGGCGGCCAAGACTCGCCCAGAAACGCCGGCAGCAGCATGCGGACGGTCGCTTCCGCTTCCTCCTCCGCTTCCTCTTTCTCTATCTCAGAGTCGCGGTCCGACCCCGCGCTGCGACCGTCAATGCTGACGATGTCCCCGCACTTCTTGCATTTCAGGCGCTGGACACGTCCGGCAAAGCGCTGCTGCCAGAGCTTGTCTGGAAAGTGCAAACGTCCTTTGCATGACGGGCAATCGACCGATACTGGCACAGGCCAAACAGCGTCTTTTCAGGCCATTGGAATCAGATCATGGACCGGTACGATACCTATGATCGGTCTACTGTCCGCGGGCTTGACGCGGTCTCGCGCTCTTGTTTCGACTTGCTGAAGATCCGTGAAGAGCCGCCCAGGGCAGCCTGTCTGGTTACATTGTGAGTGGTTCGGATTGCGCTGAATGGGCTCATCCTGGTGTCGTGCGGTGCGCTGCAAGTGCCGAGCCCTCCGGTTCATCTGGCGAAAATCGCAGACGAAATTGGCTCGGGGCGCACGGGTGCAGCGCCTTTGGCGTCGCCATGCTACCGTGTTGCACCAACGCCCCCATGCCGCCAACCCCCCCATCCAACGTTCGAGTGAGCGGGTTGAGCCTGGCGCTGGCGCTCGCGTGCGGCGCGACAGCGGAACGTCGCGGGGACGAGCCTGTGCACGCGGAACCCACGGTGCCGAGCGAGGCGCAAACCGAGCGAGGCTGGTGTGGAGTCGATGAGCTCGTCGCGGCCGATACGCCGGCGGACGAGATGGCGGCGTTCGAGCTGCGGCACCAGGATTTTGCGCGCCGCACGCTGTACTCCTGGACGACGGCGGAGCAGGTGAGCGAGCTGAGAGAGAATCCGGCGCTGCTGACGCGGGCCGCGACCGCCGAGGGAGAGCCGGGGCGAGCCGCAGAGGTCATCGCGGCGCGCGCGCAGGACGACCAGCTCGCCGTGCTCCTGGCGCAGCCACGCTTCGAAAACAAGCGCTTCGCCTGGAGCAACGCCTGGGCCACGGCGCGGGGCTTCGGCGGTGAGAGCTACGGCGCTCACCTGCTGCGCATCACGCTGCGCGAGCAGGCCTGGCTGGGCAGGCTGCTCGTGCGCGCAGACGGGAGCCTCGATTGGGCCTTCGCCGACGTTGCGGGCAAGCCCGTTGCGGCGGCCGATGTGCTGCGATCGCCCGAGCGGCTGGCAGCCGTTTACTTTGCGGACGTGCGTGGCTACGGCTGCGGTACGCTGGGCAGCGCCGGCTCGAGCTTCCGCGAGTACTTCTTGTGCAACGAGGCGATGCTGGAGAGCTACGAGCTGTACACGAGCGAGGTCCGCGCCGAGATCGA
>JAICTU010000314.1 GCA_025936205.1 Polyangiaceae bacterium
GGCGCCGCCACCACCCGCGGTTCGCTGAAGGTGACCCCGCCCGTGGCGCTCTCCTTCGCGGCTTCCAGCTCCAGCTCGACCAGCTGCGAAGCGAAGCCGTCGAGAGCGAGATTCACATCGATCCACTGCCCGGCAGAGCCGCCCGTGACGCGCTGTTCGACGAGTACGCGCGGAGCTGCGCCGGCAGCGCGCACCGCCACGCGCGCCAGACCCTCGCCCTCGCCCCAGTAGCCCAAGCCCAGCTGCAGGCTGGTGCCGCGCTCGACGACCAGCGGGCAGCTCACGTGGCCAGGCGCTTCCAGCACGAGCGAGCGGCGCGGCTTGCCGCCGACGTTGACGTCGTTGGTGAGCGAGCGCTCGCGTGGCGCGCGGTATTGCGCCGCGGGCTGTCCGGGCTCGGCCCAGTGGATCCACTCCACGGCGCCGAAATGCGTCGTGTCGCCCGTACCCCGCCCCGACCAGCGCAGCCGCAGCTGGTGACGTCCCGGGGCCAGCGACTCGATCGCTGGAAAGCTCAGGGTCTGGAAGCTGGGCGAGCGCAAGCGCTGGGGTGCCAGCCGGAGCTGGTCGATGCTGGCGCTGAGCAACGCGGCGCTGCCAGGGCGGGCGCGCACGCGGAGCTGCAAGTTCGCCTTGGGCTCGCGCAGCCAGAAGTCGTATTGCGCGTCGGCAGCGGCGAAGCGCGCAAAGCCCGGATCGCCCCAGGACTCTCCGCTGACGTCGGTAAAGGGTCCGAGCGAATACGAGCGGTGCAGCTGGCTGTTCTCGGTGCCGAGATCGAGAAAGGCGCCGCCGTGATCCACGCGGCAGCGGGCCAGCGAACGGAATGGGTACACTTCGCGCGCGCCGCTCGCGCTGGCCGCATTCTCTGCCGGCAGCGCGCTCTGCACGCTGGCGCTCGTCGCCACCGCCGGAGCGTCTGGCTCGGATGTCTTGCGGTTGCAGCCGAGCAGCGCGAGAGCGAGCGCGCAGGCTCGAGCTCGCTGCATGGCTCGGGCACCCATCAGGGAGCGCTGCCCGGGCGCGCGGTGACGCGCGTCCGGCGCCCCGCCTTGACCTCGACCGCGCGCTCCAAAAAGTGGCTGCCGTTGCTCAACCGCAGCTGGTACGTGCCCGGGCCGAGCGGGATCAGTCGCTCGGCGTGATTGCCCATCAACACGCCATCGACGTAGATGCGCTGCGGCTGGTCGCTGCGTACTTCGAGTATGCCTTGCCCGGGGGGCACCTTCGTGCCGGGCGCGAGCTCGAGCAGCTCACTGTCGAGCCGGACCGCCACTGCAGCAGGGCTGCCAGCAACAGGGCTGCCAGCAACAGGGCTGCCAGCAACAGGGCTGCCAGCAACAGGGCTGCCAGGCGTAACAGCGTTGCCAGGCGTAACAGCGTTGCCAGGCGCAACAGCGTTGCTAGGTGCAACAGGGCTCACAGCACTTGCCGGGGCTCCGGGCGCAACAGAGCTCGCGCCGGGTTTCGCGCTGGCTGCGCCCGCGTCGGCAGGCGCGCCGGCGGTCGCCGGCGCGCTGAGCGTCGCGGGGGTCGAAGCCGGCAACGTCGCCGCTGGCGGTGCGCTGTCATCCATGACCAGCGGCGGGCGGCGCAGTCCGTGCGAGTCCCAGCTCCGGAACGCCAGCGCGCGGATCGCCAGGTACGCGATCAGCGCAGCTCCGAGGCTGAGCAAGGCGCGGCCCAGGGCAACCCGCAGCCGCGCGCCGGGGCTGGGGGGCCAGGCGCTATCGGGCTCTTCGCCGTCGGCGTCGAAGCTGGTCGCGGGTCGTAGCTCTTCCTCGGTGGCGGTCCGCTCGTTGGTGCCGACAGCGTCGCCGCTGGGCGCACGGAGCTCTGGCTCCGGGAGAGCTGCTGGCGGCGCAGGCTCGGCGGCACTGCCGTCCCGCTCGAAGAACGGTTCTTCTTCGCGGCTCGGCTCGCGTGTGGCGGCTTCGACCGCCTCCGCGTCGAGGCCCGCAGCGTCGAGCGGTGCGCCCGAACGGCGCCGCCCGGGCGCAAACGACGGCACTCCCGGTGCGCGCGGGATCTCCGGTTCGGGATCGGCTCGCAGGGCTGCCGGCTGTAGCACCGCACTGCCGAGATCGACGGCTGGCGGCGAGCCAGCAGTTGCTGCTGGCGCCGCCTGGGCGGCGACGTCCGTGGCAACGGCTGCGGGCGGCGCCTCCGGCGCAGGCATCGGTCGCGACGGTCGCGCGCTCGCGGCAGCTGCGGGTGGAGCCGAGGGACGCGCCGGAGCGCGCGAGCTGGATCGGGAGGCCGGCGGCGAATTCGAAGGACGATACGCGGGACCGCCCGGGAGCAGATCCTGCCCGTCGCGATCGAGCAGTGCACCGATGGCGCCATGACGCGCCAGATCCGCGAGCAGGGAATTCAGGCGCCCGGGCTCGCTGCCGGCGTGATCCTCCGCCCGCAGCCGCCGCAGCGCGTCCGGTTGCATGAGCTGAGAGAGCAGCGCGTCTCGCGTGGGAAACTGCTCCGCGTAGTACGCCGCCGCGAGCGGATCCAGGACCACCGCCTCGACTCGGGCGAGCTCGCTCGGGCTCACCAGCTCCGCCGCGCGCCGCGCGCGCACTGCCGCGGGGTTGAGCACCGCCATGGCGTCGCCCTCGAAGTGCGGGTTCGGAGGCGAAAACAAGGACTCCACGCTGAAGCGGCCGGCGCGGATGCCGAGGAACGGCGCCAGCACGGGCTTGCCCTCGCCGCGCACGCGGTCCCCGTCGTACCAGCGTGCGTGCACCGGTCTGCCATCGGCGATGCTGAACTCGAAGGTGAGCCGACCGCTGCGCAAGCTGAGCAGCGCGTTGGGCGAGCGGCTGCAGACCATCTGCAACAGGAGCCGCGGGGTGAGCCCGTTCAGGCGCCCGTGCACAGCGTCGTGCTGCGCCAGGCGCTGCTCCAGAGCGGCGCGCGGTGCCAGGCACTCGCGCAGCGCCAGCGTCAGACTCGGCCCATCGAGCGCGTCGAGAGCGCGACCCGTCACGGGCGATCGCGTCCGTTCCAGCAAATACTCGCGCCAGGCGACCAGCAGTACCGGCAGATCGGAGACGGCGATGTCCTGGCGCAAGCGCCGGCACAGCTCGAAGCCGTCGAGCTGCGGCATCAGCGTGTCGCTCACCAGCGCGTCGGGCCAGTGGCGCTCTGCGAGGTCGAGCGCTTCAGCGCCGTCGCGCGCCGGCAAGACCGTGGCGCCGAGCTCGGCGAAGGCATTCGAGAGCAGCGTGCGCACCGCTGGATCGTCGTCGGCGACGACCACCTTGCGGGCGTGCAGCGGCACGGGCTCGGAGGGCGGGCGAGAGCTGACGGAGCTCGGGCGTGGCGCATCCGGTGCGAGCACGATCGCCCCGGACGGACCCTCGCGCGAGAACGCCACGGCGCCGTCGCTGTTGCGCGCCGCGAGCGTGCGCAGGCGCGCGAATGAACCCCACAAGGCCGCCTGCACCTCCGCGTTCGAGCCCAGATCGAGGCTGGCACCAGAGGCTGCGGCAGCAGGGTCGCGGAAGGCCCGGCGCGCCTCGCTGCTGATCGCCTCGACCAGCTCGTCGCGCGTGAGCTTGCGATACTGCGGAGCGCGGGGCAGCGCGCTGGACTCCGAGAGCGTGACCTGGCGCACCGTGCGCTGCAGCGTGGCCGCGTCCGCGGGCTTCGGCAGTATGCGCGATACACCGCGACCCATCAGACGGATCAGCGCTTCGGGGCGGTCGAAGCTGCCCACCGCGACGACCGGGGCCTGGCGAGGACCCGAGGCCTGGCGCAGGCGCGGCAAGATCTCGCTGACGTCCGCGTCGTCTCCGTCGATCAAGAGCACGTCGGGGCTCAACTGTGCGGCGAGCTCGATCGCTTGCTCGTGATGACGGGCGGCGTGGCTCTCGATCCCATGATGGCTGACCCCCGGTCTCTGAACCACGGGTTGAAGCAGCGCCTCCAGCGCCGCGTCACCGTACACGACGACACTCACTGGTTCGCGCAGCGGCGCGAGCCGCGGGTTGTCGAGCTCGGCCAGATCGACCGGCGCGCCCAGCACGAGCGACGGCAGCAGATCGAGAATGCGCAGCACGCGCTCTCGCACCTGAGCTCCGGGGTCCCAGCCGCCGGCCCCGGCGAGACCGGCTTCTGCGCTCGACAGCGCCTCGGCGGCGCGCGTGAAGCGCAGCACCTCGGCGCCTGCGGCGAGCGCATGCACGCGCCGGCGCAAGGCGTTGAGCTCTCCGGCCGGCTCGGCAGCACCAGCGAAGCGCGCCAGGCTCTGGCGCAACGTGCTGATCCGCTCTCCCAGCTCGGCGATGAAGCGAGCGCGCGCTGCGTCCAGCTGTGCCTCTGGCTCGGGCGACGGCGGCGCGTCTGACTGTGGCGGGAGGTCTCCGGTCATCGTCCGGGTCGGCGAAAACTCCGTCGCGAAGCTAGCATAGTCACCGCCTCCGTCTCGCCGGAAATGCTCGTGCAGCCCCCGCGATGCCGGGGTACTACCCGCACCTGAGCATGCAAAGACCACTTCTCCTGAATGGCTTCATGGCGACCGGCAAATCGACGCTCGGTCGTCTCGTGGCGCAGCGCGCTGGTCGAACCTTCGTCGACCTGGACGAGCGCATCGAGAGCCGGGCGGGCATGCCCGTGAGTGAGATTTTCGCCCGACAGGGCGAGCGCGCATTCCGACAGTGGGAGGCAGAGGCGCTCGAGGAGGTCCTGAGCTCGGGTCGTCCAGAAGTGGTCGCGGTCGGCGGCGGGGCGCTCCTGGTGCGGTCGCGGCGGCTCAAAGCGCTCGAGCAGGCGCTGGTGGTGACGCTCGCCGCAGACGTGGAGGAGATCTCGCGCAGGGTGGCGGCGCAGCCCGAGCAGCGCCCGCTGCTACAGGGCGGGAGCGCCGTCGAGCAGATCGAGCATCTGCTGGAGCAGCGCGGGTTGGCCTACGCGGAGTGCCACACCCGGCTCGACACCACCAGGCACTCTCCAGAAGAGCTGGCGGGGCGCCTGCTCGATCTCTGGCAGCGCGATGGCGTGGCCGTGGCGGCGGGCGAGCAGTCGTACATGGTGGAGATCGGCGCGGACATCGCCGTGCGCCGTCTGCCGGAATGGGCGGAAGGGCGCACCCGCGTCATCTTGATCAGCGATCGGCACGTGGCGCCGCTGCACGCCGCTCGCGTGCGCGAGGCGCTGGGCGGAGCCAGCGTGGAGTTGATCGAGCTGCCGGCAGGAGAGGTCTACAAGACGCTGGGCACGGTGGAGGGCATCTGGCAGCGGGCGAGCGCGATCGGTGCCGATCGATCCAGCCTGTTCGTGGGGCTCGGCGGCGGCGTGGTCACGGACATCGCTGGTTTTGCGGCGGCGGGCTGGATGCGCGGCGTGCCGTGGATCGCCATCCCCACGACGCTGCTCGCGATGGTGGACGCCTCGGTGGGCGGAAAGACGGCGGTCGATCTGGGCCGGGCGAAGAACTGCGTGGGCGCCTTCTGGCAGCCGAGCGCCGTGTTCTGCGACGTGAGCTACAGCGCGACGGAGCCGCCGCGCGGAGCGAGCGCGCTCTCGGAAGTGGTGAAGACGGCCCTGATCGGCGACGTCGAATTGCTCGAGCTGTTGGAGCGCGAGGGCGCTGCGGTGCTGCGCAGGGAGCCCCGAGCCATCGCGGAGATTGTGCGGCGCTCGGTGCGCGTGAAGGCGCGGGTGGTCGGGCAAGACGCGCGCGAACAAGGCATCCGTGCAGCCCTGAATCTGGGGCACACCTTCGGTCACGCCCTGGAGGCTGTGGCGGGCTTCGATCGGCTCTCGCACGGCGAGGCCATCAGCCTGGGGCTCGTGGCGGCGCTGCGCCTCGGTCAACGTTTGGCGGTGACGCCGGCGCCGCTCGTGGCCAGGGTCACTCGCTTGCTGGCGCGCCTGGGGCTGCCCACCGATCTGAGCTCGGAACCGCTCGACAAAGCAGCGGAGTTGCTGGGGCTCGACAAGAAGCGCAAGGGGCGCCGCGTGAAGTTCGTGCTCGTGCGCGAGCCCGGGCAGATCGAGTTCCGAAATCTGGAGCTGGGCGAGCTGGCGCGCCTCGCCGGCGACCTTTCGCGCAGCGACTGAAAGAGCGCGCGCCGGCGCGGAAGTCCTACACAGACCGACCTCGAAAATAGCGCAGCGAGAGCACTCTGGAAGCGAGTGAGTTCCGCCCATCTTTTGGCGTGGGCCACTCCAGTCGTTAGACTGATTGCTAGGGCATTCTCAGCCCTTCACGAGGTCGCAATAATGAAAGAGCTTTTGCGAGCCCTGGGCTGCCCCATGGCCTTGGCGCTGGTTTTGGCGGGCGTGGGCTGCACCGATCAGGAGTCGGGGCTGTTCATTCAGGGCAACATGGAGCTGAAGCCGCCGAGCTGCGAGGTGCGCGCGGAAGGCACGAGCACGCTGTTGATCAGTGGCGTGCTCGATGTTGGGCTCAAGCTCGACTATGAAGCGACCTTGCTGGTCGGCAGCCAGCTGACGCCGCGCACGGACAAGCAAAACCTGCGCACCGAGACCATGATCGCGGTAATTACAGGCGCCGAGGTGCACCTGTACACGGATACCGGTGCGGAGGAAGCGGCGTTCACCGTGCCCGCGTCGGGGGTGATTCGCCCGGATTCCTCGGATGACCCCGGCTTCGGGGTGATCAGCGCGACGTTGATCCCGCAAGCGACAGGCCAGGTTCTGTCGGACGACATGGAGCGCGGCGACGTGCGCACGCGCGTCGCGGAAGTGAAGGTCTTCGGACAGACCGTGGGCGGGCTCGACGTCGAATCGGCGGCGCTGCGCTACGTGATCCGCGTGTGCAAGGGCTGCCTGGTGGACTTCCCCCCGGGCGGGGTGAATTCGAATGGTACGTGCAAACTCGCGACGGACCAGAACCCCCAGCTGCCCTGCCTGTTCGGCCAGGATGCGGTCGTGGATTGCCGAAGCTGCGCCGCCACGAATGCCATCTGCCAGACACCCGGCTGATAGGCCGATCTTCCGGCTTGGTTTTCCATGCCGGGTCGGGTGATGGTACCGTGCCGGAATGATGCGTGCGGCCGTCGAGGTTCACGTGGGCGGGCAGCTCTACCGGCTGGTCGCGTCCTCCGGTGAGCAGACGATCCAGCGCTACGCGGGCGTGGTCAACGAGCGCCTGCGCGAGCTGACGGGCAGCGAACGGACCTCGCATCCGCAAGCGATGCTGCTCGTGGCCATGGCTCTCGCGCACGACCTGGAGCAAGAGCGAGCCCAGCGTGCCTCCGAGCGAAGCAACACCGAACAGCAACTCCGTCAGTTGCTGGGGCGAGTGAACGAAGCGCTGGACGGCGTGGACGAGAACGGCGATCCGTTGTCGCAGCTGCCCGCGGGCTGACTGCGGAAGCGCGCCGGTCCGGGTGGGTTTGCGCGATGTCCGCGAACTTGCGCGGCTCACTGTTCCACACATGGACGCCGGGTGTAGGAGAAAGTCAACTCGACTGCGCTCTCATGCTGGCGGGGGGGCGAGGCAGCGTGTACGCCGGCACTGGCACCACTGAAGAGGCAGTGGAGACGTGCGGTTTTTTGGGGCCGGGCCTCAGCTTTCGAGACCCTGAGCGTCACCTCGGGGCGCGAGCGGCGCGCGACACCGACGTTGGCCGCCAGCGCCATCAGCTCCAGCGCGAGGGGCGTTCCCGGCGAACGGCTTGCAGCGCCGGAGGTGTCCGGCCGAGCGGTTATCCGCGACGTCGCGGATTAGCCGCGCGGGGCCGAGCCCAGGGCGTTCGCCGACGCGGGCTCGAGGCGTGTAGCGCTGCGGTTCCGGTGCTCGACTGACCGGGCCTCCGCCGTCCAGTTTTCAGACCCGGCAGCCCTTGGCTGGCGCGGCCGACGGGGGTCCTGCAAAGCCTGGCATGATTGGGTCGTATGAGCTCGAGCTCGGTCTCGGTCAGCGGGGGCGGGCTCCGGGTAGCGCGCGGAGGGCGCCGAGGGACCAGTCGGCGGCAGACGAGGAAGGCGACTCGCGGGCACCCAGCATAGCGCTCCGCCAGGTGCTGTTCGCTGGCGACGATGAGGGTTCGCGTCGCTGGTGAGCTCTGTGTTCATCGCTCGGCATCGGCTGGTCGCGGGCTTTGAAAGGGCGCTCTCTTGACGACGAGCGAGCTCCTGGAGCCGGGGCTCGCTCCTGTACGCCGGCAGCGAAGCCGCGCCTCGACCCGACACAGCCCACTCGATCGAGTGCCTGTCGCAGCGCCCCTCCTCGTTCGATACCACCAAGGAAGCTTGCAACGGCGGCTTGGCCGGGAACTGCAGAGACGTGGAGCGAATGGCGGAGCGGCGCTGGTCCGCGATCGCGCCGGCCTGGATTCGATGCGCGTGAGCGCCGGGACGGGGCCGAGCGGCCGTGGCGAAGAGCGGCGGCCATTCCCAGATTGGCCGTTGCTCCGAGAGCATTGCGACTCCGACGACGGCCGCGCTCTGTGGTGCCCGACCTGCTGCACCCCGTCCGCAGGTGCCTTCGCGTGAATGCGTTCCCGATGTTGCCCCTCGCCTCGAGGGCGTCCGTGGAGGCACCGCCTGCACGCTTCCGACAGAGCGGGTGCAGGCGAGCTGACGCCCCAGGTTCGGGTGCGCGGGGCCGCGGGCGCCTCTGTCGCTCACGCCGCGCCGTTGCTCCCAAAGTCCTGGCTAGCTTCTGAATGCTGCTGGTCCACCCGACTGTGCTCACGATGATATGGGCGGAGTGCGCGGTCTCCGCGTAGTCGCAGCCATGAGCAGCGAGCATCCCGACGGTCTGCTCCGGGAATGCGGCGCTCGGTCCGCGCGCGTCCGCGCCCACAGGGATCGGTGCAGCGGCTCCGGCGGAGCGTCAGTGCCGAGATGGGGAGCCAGAACAAGGAGGAGTCGGCGGGCCGCTGCCGTTCCGGGCGGTGTGCGATGAAGAGCTCCCGAACTCTTTCCGGGACAGCAGCCCCGTGCTGCCCGCGCGAGCCTCCGGCGAGTCGAGGCGCAGCGTCTCGGAGACGCCGGTAAGGCTTGGACCGCGAGGCGTTGGTGTGGCCGGCGCCGCTGCACATTACTCGGGCGGCCGTGCCCTGGCCGCGGCAGCCCCGGGTCGAAGCAAGAGACTCAGACCAGACGCTAGAGTATTAGCTTCCGGCGCCCCGTCGCGGCGCCGCCGGCCCGGCCTCCAGGGCTCGGGCCAAGGGCGCGGCTGCGCGTACGGAGAGTGCCGGCGTAGCGCCGGGTGCGGGACCGCGCTTGTCCGAGCCTGTTCGCGCCGGCAGTGCCACGCGTCCCGGCGCGCTCGCGCGGGCTGTGGCCGGCGGAGTGGAAGGCCCTGCGCGCTCCTTATGCGCCGCGGCCGTCGCGGTCGCTGCTGCTCGGCGCAGGCGTCGTTCTGGCTGTGCTCTGTCTGATGGCGGTCTGCGCCCGCGTGGAGTGCGTCGGGCGCTGGATTCCGGCGCGCGCCGCATGGCCTGCGCTGGGCTGGTGCGCGGCGCTGGTGCGCTCGCCTGGGCGTTGCTCCATGCCCGAGCAGAATGATCCCGGCGGTGCTTCTGCAAGACAGCCTGTTCGTCACTGCCGAGCCCGTCGTGAGGGGCTGGGCGCTCCAGAGCCTGCGGCGGGCTGCGAGCCCGCGTGCCATCGTCTGAGCGTGTGTCAGCGCTGCTCGGGCTTCGCCGGCGGTTTCGGGGCGGCTCTCGATGGACTACAGGGCGGGGATGGGATTGGATGCTCGTATCCGTGCGCGGCTGGCCGGGCTCGTGGCGGCAGGTCTATATCGCGATCCCGAGGGGGCGGCGGAGGAGGCGCGCGTTGGAGAGGAGGCGGGATTCGTGGACGTGCGCTCCAACGACTATCTTGGTCTCGCGCGGGAGTGGGTCGGCGCCGAGACGGCTTTTGCCGTGGCTGCGGCGACGGCCCGCCGGGGCGCGGATGGTTCGGGAAGCGGTCCTGTGATCCCCGAAGAAGGTGGCACGCGCGCGGGCGGGGATGCCGCTCCGCTCGGGGATGTTTCACGTGAAACGGGTGAGGTGACGATCGAGCGTGCCGCGCTCGATGGTTCGGGGAAACACCCCGGCTCCGCGGAGCGGCGCGCCCGAGCCGCCGAGGCTGGTGCTCCACTCGGGGATGTCTCACGTGAAACGGGTGAGGTGACGATCGAGCGGGGCGCGCTCGATGGTTCGGGGAAAGGCCCTGGCTCCGAAGAGCGCAGCACCCGAGCCGGCGGAGGTGGCGCTTCACTCGGGGATGCTTCACGTGAGACGGCTGCGGTGAGGGTCGAGCGGCGCGCGCTGGATGGTTTGGAGATGGGTCCTGATTCCCCAGAGCGCGGCATGCGAGCCGGCGAAGCTGGTGCTCCACTCGGGGATGTTTCACGTGAAACGGCAGGGACGACAGTCGAGCAGAGCGTGGCGGAGGGATCGGGGAAACGCCCTGGCTCCGAAGAGCTGCGCGCCCGAGCCGGCGAGGCTGGCGCTTCACTCGGGGATGTTTCACGTGAAACGGCTGGGATGGCGGTTGGGCGGGGCGCGCTGGATGGTTGGGGGAAAGGCCCTGGCTCCGAAGGGCGCAGCACCGGGGTCGACGGGGATGGCGCTCCACTTGGGGATGTTTCACGTGAAGCGGCTGGGATGGCGGTCGAGGGGCGCGCGCTGGATGGTTCGGGGAAGGGCCTTGGCTCCGAAGAGCGGCGCCCCCGAGCGGGCGAGGATGGTCCCCGATGCGCGTGCGCCCCACGTGTAACGTCTGCTGCCGCGAGCACCGTCGCGGCCTTCTCCGGTGGTTCCCCCTCCGCGATGTCGGGCGGCGGCGCAAGGGGCCCAGGGCGGTTCAGTGCTCCTTCGCCGCCCCCGGAAGGCGCAGCGCGTGGCCATGTTTCGCTCTCCGTGAGTGGGGTGGACGCGCTCGCGGCCGTGGCCGGCAGATCGGCGCCGTCGGCAGGGCTCGCGGGAGCTGTCGGCGGAACTGGGCAGGCCGCAAGTTCGTGGGACCTTGCCGATGGTGAGCC
>JAICTU010000810.1 GCA_025936205.1 Polyangiaceae bacterium
CACGAGCGCAGCCCGGCGCTTCGGCTCCGTGGTCCCGGCGCCGTCCCGCGAAGCACACCGGCGCGCTGACGTCGCGTGATCGACGAAGGTTCCCCTCCGGCAACAGCCCACCGGGTGCGCGAGGGGGGCTTTTCGAAGACACGGCGCGGCGCCCCAAAGGCAGAACGCGCCGCAGCGGCGCAAGCTGCAAATGCGCGACTGCAAAGGCAAGACGCAGCGCGCCGCCGCAAGACGCAAAGCGCGCGACCGCAAAGGGCAGAAGCGGCTCGCCGCCAGAAAGCAAACGCGGCGAGGCGCCAGAAGACGGAAGCGGCGCGGCGCCGCAGGGCGAGAGAGTTGGCCGATTTTGCGCGCCGCGTGCTAACTTCCTGCTATTGCTCGAATTCTGACGTACCGAGGCCGAGGACCTGCGAGCCTCGCTGCCTGCCTTGCAGTTATCCAGCGGGGATGCCAGCAAACCGAATGCTTGCAGAAGTGGGTGGCTCCCGGGCGTCCGTTCATCGAGCAATGTTGGTCGAGCAAATGCTGGCGGAGCAAATGGTAGTGGAAGCGATGCCCAAGGCGCCCTGCGTGCACGGCGGCAGCTCCCTCCGGAGATGACATGATGCGCAGCTACTGGTACCTTGCCCCCATTCTCGTAGGGATCGTACTGACCACGCTGGGTTCGTATGCAGCGCCACTTGCGGTGGTGGGGCTAGCGTTCGGAATCTTCTTTGGTACGGTCTCGATGCGTGGCCGTCGCGTCAGTCCCCCCCGCAGTGACATTCCGGCTGCTGCCGTTCCAGGCTCTGCCATTGCAAAAGCTCCCATTCCCAGCGCTGCGCTCGGGTCCGAAGCTGGAAGCTCGCATCCCGGCCTGTAGCAGCCATCTCACGTGCAGGAGATGGCGACCAGCGATGAGGGAACCTCGAGCGGAGCACGGTCACCCGCCGATCGCGCGCCTGCGCGCCGCTCGTTTGCCGAGCAGCAATGGCGCGAGGGGCTCGGCAAGGTGCGCGCCTTTCGAAATGCGTTTGCCCCAACCGGTTCCCGCGGATGAATAGCGATCCGCCTCCTCCGTCCACGCGGCGCTTGCCGGAACGTCAAGCCGAAGGGTTGCGCGGGCTGCGCGATCTGCCGGAGTTCAGCCTGCAAGACATCGATGCCGTACGCCTCATCTTGCGGGGCGATTCGGTGATCGACTGGCACCGCTTGAACCTGACCGATCGCGAGCAAGCCGCGGACTTCATCCGCAATCACGAGATTGACCCGGATGACGAGCGGGACGCTGCGTACATCACCTCACTCAAAGAGCAGGCGATCGGGTATCTGCGGCGCAACTTCAATCTGGCGTTTCCGAAGCCGGTCCAAAACGCACGCGCAGAGGACCTGGTGATGATGGCATCGGGCAGCGGGCATCGCCAGCAGGCGGCGTGCACCGTGCTGAAGGCGATGCAGATCATCAATCACACGAATGGGCGCGAGCTACTCTTCCGCTTGCCGGTGAGCGACCGTGATCTGTTTCACCTGGTGGAGGAGAAGGTCTACCGCGTCGTGGGGACGATGCTCAGCGAAGGTTTCCCCATCACGGAATTTGTTGGCGGGCGCAAGAACCTCGACTCCACCTACACGAAGCTGCTCTCGAAGCCCGAGTCCTCGGCGGTCGCACTGTACGACAAGTTGCGCTTCCGGATCGTGACGCGGCAGCGCGAAGATTTGCTGCCCATCCTGCTCTACCTCTCCGAGCGGCTCTTCCCCTTCAACTACGTCGTGCCCAAACAGAGCACGAACACGATGTTTCACTTCCGCAGCTTCTGCGAAGCGCACCCCACCCTGCGCAAGTACATTCCCAAGTTCCAGGGGCCGGTGGAAGACGCACTCACGCCGGGGGACAATCGCTTCAGTTCGCCGGCGTATCGAACCATTCAGTTCGTCGCGGACGTGCCGGTACGAGTGCCAGCGCACATCATGGATCTCGCGCCACCTGGCTCGGGGAGCCTGGGTCCGATCGTCTACATGCTGTGCGAGATTCAACTGCTGGATGCTGAGACCGAAGAGGCCAACGAGACCGGCAGCGCCAACCACGAGGCGTACAAGCAGCGCCAGCG
>JAICTU010000056.1 GCA_025936205.1 Polyangiaceae bacterium
AGCGCGCGCTCGAGCTGGCCTGGGCTGCATTGCGGGAGATCGAGGCCGACGCGCATCAGGTCGAGCTAGGCGCTCTGCCGGAGCGCTCCCCACTGCTCCGCGCTGAAAGCGCCTGCTGGAGCATCGGGGCGGACGGCGTGTGCCCGCGGCTGGAGCCCGGCTCCGACGCAGGTGCCTTCGAGCGCACGCTCCCGCCGTGGCTCGCGCGCAATCTCCGAAATAGCGAACGGCGCCTGGGGCTGAGAGGCGCGCTGACCTGGCAGGTCGCTCAGCGCGCCAATGCCGGCTTGCTCCTGCAGGAATTCTTTGAACTGCACGCTGCACGCTGGCGATCGCGCGCCGAGGCCGGAGTGCTCGACCATCCGAGCGTGCAAGCGTTCCACCGCGCGGCGGCCCCGCGCTTGATCGCGCGCGGCCTCCTGGAGCTGCAGGTCGCGTCGTGGGCCGGCCGCGCCGTGGCCGCCTCTTATACCCTGGTGCGACGGCACGCTTACCTGTACCTGAACGGCTTTGATCCCAGCATCGAGGGCGTCAGCCTGGGCAGCTTGCTGATCGGGCGCATCATCCGCCGGGCCATCGCCGAAGGGCGCCGGCGCATTGACTTCCTGCGAGGCCAGGAGGCTTACAAATACGCCTGGGGCGCGATCGATACGCGCAGCTACGTGCTGCGGCGCGAGCCAGTGCCGGGTCAGGCAGCTCGGGGCGATAGCGGCTCCGCGAGCCCGAGCAGCTGTTGACGGACCAGCAAGGCGTAGTAGCCGTTCTGGGCCATCAGCTCCGCGTGCGTGCCCGTCTCGGCGATGCCCCCGTCGCGCAGCACGAGGATGCGGTGTGCGTTGATCACCGTGGAGAGCCGGTGCGCGATGACGAATGAGGTGCGGTCGGCCGTCAGTCGTTCGAGCGCGCGCTGCACCAGCTGCTCCGCCTCCGAGTCGAGGGCGCTGGTGGCCTCGTCCAGGATCAGCAGCGGCGGATCCTTGAGCAGCGCGCGCGCGATGGCGATGCGCTGGCGCTCGCCCCCCGACAACAGCTTGCCGCGCTCGCCCACCGGCGTGTCGTAGCCGCGGGGCAGCCGCAGGATGAATTCGTGCGCGTGCGCCGCGCGCGCCGCCTCGACGATCTCCGCCAGGCTCGCCTCCGGCCGCCCGTAGGCGATGTTGGCGCGAATACTGTCGTCGAAGAGCACGGCGTCTTGCAGCACGACGCCGATCTGCCGGCGCAGCGACTTTTGCGCGATCTCGCGCAGGTCCAGACCATCCACCTGGATGCTGCCGCTCGAGGGATCGTGGAAGCGCTGCAGCAGTGCCATGAGCGTGCTCTTGCCGGAGCCGCTCGGGCCCACGATGGCGATGCGCTCGCCCGGAGCCACCTGCAGGTCGATGTCCCTGAGCACGGGCGCTCGAGAGGGATCATAGCCGAACCAGACGTGCTCGAAGCGTACCCCACCGCGGACCCGCCCGAGCACGCGCGCGCCGGGCGCGTCGGCGAGCTGGTCGCGCGCGTCGAGGATCGAATACACGTGACCGATCGAGGCGCTGGCCCGCTGCAGCGCGCCGTAGGTGCCCGTCAGCCCCTGCACCGGACCGAACAGGCCGTTCAGATACGCCAGGAACGCCACCAGCGTGCCCACCGTGCAGTGTCCGGTCAGGACCAGGCCGCCGCCGAGCGCGAGTGCGCTCACACGGGCCAGGCTCACGCTGATGCCCTGCAGCCCACCCCAGCGCGAGTCCGTTGCCACCCCGCTCAACACGCGGCGATTGGCGGCTTCCACGCCGGAGAGGAAGCGGCGCTTCTCGGCGTCCTCCATGGCGAAGCTGCGTACCGTTACGATGCCGGAGAGCACCTCGTTGAAGCGAGAATAGATCTTCGCCCAGAGATCGAGCAGCCCGCGTTCGCGCTCGGCTTGCTCCGAGCCGGCACGCACGGCGATCAGCGCCGGCAAGGGCGCGAACGCCAGCACGAGCAGCGCCAGGCGCCAGTCCAGCGAGACCATGATCGCCACGGCGCTCACGAGATAGAGCACGGCGGGCAGGACCTGGAATGCGATCTCGCTCGTGGCGTTGAGGAAGCCCTGCACGCCCCGATCCAGCCGCGTCATCATCGCGCCGACCGTCTGCTCGCGATAGTAAGAGAGCGGCAGCGAGTGCAAGCGCTCGACGCTGGCGTCGAGCAACTCGAAGTGAATGCCCAGCCGTGTGCGCCAGGTGAGCCAGTTGCTGACGCAGCCGATGAGCTCGCGCGCCAGCAGCAAACCCGTGAGCGCTCCGAGCCCCGGCACGAGCGAGCTCATCGCCCCGCCTCCACCCAGCTGATCGATGATCCGCTTCACGGCCAGCGGCTCCAGCACCTGGACCGCAGCGGAGGCGAGAGTGAGGGCCAAAATGGTCGCCACGCGCCGCGCGTGCGGCCGCAGATGTTCAAGCGCTCGCCGCAGGTGCGAGGAGCGAGCGTGGCAATGAGTCTCGATCACGCGGCAACGAGGCAATTAGCCCCGGCCCCGTACTGTGTCAACCACCCCGCCGGTCGCAGGTGGCGCCCAGGAGTCATCCAGCCGCGTAGCGCCGAGTCATCCGCGCACAGAAGTCTGCGTACTCCTGCGGCTCGGCAGGGGGACTCGTGTGATGCGGCTTGAGGCCTCGCGATTCTGGGGTGAAACAGTAGGTCAGTGTGAGCTCCAGGCGCTCGAGTGCGAGCATCTGCCGGTCAAACCAGGCATCGGCGTTGGGGCGGTGGCTGTCCGCCCAGGACAGACCGGTGCGCAACCGTTTGACGCCGAGTTGACCGAGCCAGCGCACGGCACTGTCCAACCGGTGATCCTCAAAATGGAGCCACTGGCAAATGCCCAGCTCCGGTGCGAACTCGGAGAACCAGCGCAGCGCGGGCTTGGGCGTTCCGTCCTCCCGGATCAGGCCCATGTAGAAATGCCGGTAGTAGGACGAGCCCTCGGCTTCGCGGTGACGGGTGGTTGCTGGCCAGGCGCGCGGCAGATCGAACAAGCTGTACCAGTGCGCGCGTTCCACCTGCCCGAGGAGCAGCTGGGCGGTGCGCTTCAACCCGAACTCCTGCACCTCCTCCGCGCCGAAGCTCGAGACTCCGACCTCTGTCACCCACACTGGCTTGTTCGTGACGGCCTGGATGGAGCGGATCTTTTCGGGCCATTCACCGATCTGCCAGTGATTCCAGTCGAGCGGAAAGCCGTGCACCGCCACCACGTCGACCGCATCCAGCACGCCCTGTCGCCCGAGCAGCGAGATGAACTCGGGATCGATCGGCGAGATGCCGCCGAGCACGATCCGGAGCTCGGGGCGCTCAGCCTTGATGGCAGCCGAGGCCAGCTTGACCATCTCGCCGAAACGCCGCCACTCCGGGTCTTGCTCGCGATCCCAGTGGGAGAGATTGTTGGGCTCGTTCCAGAGCATCACGGCTTCGACGCTCATGGCTGCCTCCCCTGCAGCCGGCAGAGATACACTTCCTGTTCGGGGTTGGAGAGAATGGTGAAGCCGGCGGAGCGCACCATGGCTTCCGCGCAGGCTTTGTTCGGGATCCACCAGTTGGTTGGATCGTGCGCGTAGCGCCGCTCGACAAAGTGCAGCTTGGGCCAGCTGGAATCGTCAAATGCCCGGCCTTCGGAGAACGGATAGTCTTCCTCCAGCTCGCGCACCTCCAGCGAGCCGCGCAGCATGCTCTGGAACAGGAGCTGGTCGCCGACCACGTGCTGCGCCAGCAGGTCCAGGGCCAGGAGTGGGTAGCGCAGGTGGTAGAGCACTCCCATGAACAGCACCAAGTCGAAGCGCTCCTTCAGCTGCGCCACGTCGTACACGCTCATGCGCTGGAACTCGATCTCCAGCTCGTGCACCTCGGCGGCGAAGCGCGCCTGGGCGAGATACCCCTCGTCCTCATCGATGCCGAGCACGCGCGCCGCCCCGCGGCGCTTCATCTCCAGGGCATAGAAGCCGCCGTTGCAGCCGATATCGAGTACCGTCTTGCCGGCGAGGCTTGACGGCAGGCAATGTGCGAAGTGCCGCCACTTGCAGCTCGGATAGTCGCCCAGCGCATGCTCCGGCGCCGTCTGCACGCCGCGCAGGTCGATGTTGTGAAACCATTCACCGAGCTGGCGCAGTTGCGCCACGATGCTCTCCTGATTCATGCATTCTCCAGTGGGCGCGGCACCACCATGCTCGCGCGGCCCGAGGCGGCGATGTACTGCTGAACCTCGGGCGCGAGTTTGATCTGGCCCAGGTAGGCGCGCGCACGCGGCGTCATGCGGCCGAGCGTGTATTCGACCTTGCGGCGCGTGTGTTCAGGGCCGTAGTAGTCGGCGAAACCCCGGCTATTCAGCGAGAAGAACGAGAGCGCGTCCGCGTCGCCGAGCAGCGCTGCCGCCGCCGGCCGCGCTGGCTCCGCGGGCTGCTCGTGGCACTCGATCAGCTCCCGCATGCGCAAGCAATCCGCCTCATCGACCCCCGCCGCTCGAGCCGTGACGGAGGCCAGGCGAGCTCCTACCTCCGCATGGGCATTTTTGAACGCCTGGTAGTCCTCCGCATGCTGCTCGATCCGCTGATCGGGCTCGGAAGTGAGGCGCTCGATATCATGGAACAGAGCCGCCAGCTGCAGAGCGCGCTCTGCTCCGGGCTCGAGCCGTAACAGCCACTGCCAGACATCGAGCGCATGCTCGTAGTCCGCTCTCACGAGCGGCTTGTTCAGATCGTGCAGAGTGCGGTGCAGGGCCAGTGCGCACAGAAAGGCTTCGCTGCGCGAGCCAGCGTTCAGCCGAGGCGCCAGGCGCTGGTAGCGCGTCAGCACTTGCAAGAGCGCATCGACCGCCGTCAGCGGATCTCCAGCCGGCAGAACCAGCAGCCACAGGCGCTGGGAGCGGAGCGCGAGCACCTTTGCATCCCAAGCATAGAGATCGCTCTGCGGGTCGCGCCAGGCGCGCTCATCCACCAGGAGCGCGCCCGGTACCAGCGTACCCGCGGTGATCCAGGCCAGGTGCGGAAACTCGCGCTGCAGCTGCGTCCTGCAGGCAAGAGACACCACGTTGGACAGGCGCCGTTCGGCAGCGATCAAGCCGACCCCAACGATGGCCGATGTATCGCCCCAGCAGCGTTGCAGCACGGCCGCCGGCCCCTCGCTGATCATCGCGATCGCCTCGCGGATGACGCTCGCGCCAGCTCGTGCTCGGCTCCCGCCACCACGTGCACACCCGAGTTCTCGCTGCGCGCCAGCACCTTGCCGAGTGCCTCGATGGTACGCGAGAGTCCCTCGCGCAGGCCAATGCGCGGCTCGAAACCCAGGCAGGCACGCGCCTGGCTCACGTCGGGACGGCGCAGCTTGGGATCATCGGCGGGCAGTGGGCGGTGCACGATGCGGCTATTGCTGCCAGTGAGCTCGATCACCGCCTGGGCCAACTCCAGCACGGAAAATTCGCTGGGATTGCCCAGGTTGAGCGGGCCCTGGTGCTCAGTCTGGCGCATGAAGCGCAAGAAGCCCTCGATCAGGTCCTCCACATAGCAAAAGGAGCGGGTCTGCGAGCCTTCTCCGTAGACGGTCAGCTCTTCCCCCTTCAGTGCCTGTACGATGAAGTTGGAGACCACGCGGCCGTCGTCGATGGCCATGCGCGGACCGTAGGTGTTGAAGATGCGCACGAGGCGCAAGTCCACGCCTTGCGTGCGCGCGAAGTCCATGGCGAGGGACTCCGCGCAGCGCTTACCTTCATCGTAGCAGGAACGCAAGCCGATCGGATTGACGTGGCCCCAGTAGGACTCGGGCTGCGGGTGTACCTCCGGATCGCCATAGACCTCGCTGGTAGAGGCCTGCAGTACGCGCGCGTTGCTCTTCACGGCGAGCTTTAGCGCATGCAGGGTGCCGAGCACGTTGGTCAGCGTGGTCTTGACCGGGTCCGCCTGGTAGTGGACCGGGCTGGCCGGGCTGGCCAGGTTGAAAATCCAGTCGAAGCGGCCTTCGAGCTCCAGCGGCACACACACGTCGCGCTGCTCCAGGCGGAAGCGCGGCGACGAGCGCAGGGACGCGACGTTCGCGCGCGAACCCGTGGAAAAGTCGTCGACCACGTGCACGAAATATCCTTCAGCCAGCAAGCGCTCGCTCAAATGCGAGCCCAGGAAGCCGGCCCCACCGAGCACCAGCGTGCGTAGTGGTCTCATGACTCACCTCCCGTGTGTAAAGCACGTCCAACCCTGGGGCGGCGGCGCGCCCGCGCGCGCGCAACGAGCCACTCATTCGCATAGCCTTCGAGCGCCTCGGCACGGTGGGCCGCCGTATGCTCCGACAGCACGCGCCGCCGCCCCGCTTCCGCCAGGCTCACACGCACCTCTTCCGGACGGCGCTGCAGCCAATCGAGCACGTCGCTGGAGTCGCGGACCAGCGCGATCTCCCGCTCCGGCTCGAAGAACTGCTCGAGACCGGGCCAGACATCCGTCAGAATGGGCACCCCTGCGGCCGCGGCCTCGAACAAACGCACGCTCGGCGAGTACCCGGCGAGCAGCATGTCGCGCCGGGTGAGATTGAGGGTGAACCGCTGCGCGTTGTAAAACGCGCGATGATCCGGCGGCGCCACATGCGCCAGGCGCGAGACATTGCTGGGCCACTCGATCTCCATCGGATACTGCGGGCCCGCCACGACGAATCTGCCGGCGCTCCAGCGGTGCGCCGACTCCAGCAGCAAGCCATCGAGGGCGGGCTGGCGATCCTCGGAGAAGGTGCCCAGGTAACCGAGGTCCCAGGAAAGCGTCGTGGGCTCCGGGTAGTAGAGCTCGGGGTCCACCGAGCAGTACAGCGTTCGCACCGCGCGGGCGCGGAAATCGCGGCTCAGGCGCGTCAGGCACGGGCCACCCGAAAAGCTCAAATACAGGTCGTAGTCGCTGACCTGTGCGGGCTGCAGATAGGCCGTTCCGCCGGAGTCGAGGCCGCGCAGAGTGACAGGCGTGTCGATGTCATAAAAGGCGCGCAGACCGCTCGCGGTCCGGCACACCCAGGCGCCCACCCGTACGCCCTCCGGCACGTAGGACCCCACGATCACCACATCGGCCGCGCGCACTTCACCCGTGAAACGCTCGAATAGATCGTCCAGGCTCGAGTAGAGCTCGGTGCGGCCATACGGCGGCTGCGGCAGGTCGCGATTCAGCGCGTAATAGGGCACATCCTGCTCCAGGAACAACACGTCGTGGCCACGCCGCGCGAGCTCGCGCAGCAGTCCGCGATAGGTGGTGGCGTGCCCGTTGCCCCAGGACGAGGTGATGGAAAGGCCCAGGAAGACGAACTTCAGTTGCATCACGCGCTTACCTCCACATTCCCCGCAATGGCCCCGGAGCACAGCAGCGCTTCCACTTGCAGAGCGCGCCGTGCGTAGGTGTGCCGTTCAATCACGCTTCTCTGCGCTGCCCGACCGATCTGGCGAGCGCGCTCCGGGGAGAGTCGTTCGAGCTGCGCGGCGACCTCATCGCCACCGCGCGCCACCAGCACGGCCTCACCCGGCTCCAGGAACAACTCGATGCCTTCCCAGGCGTCGGTGATCAGGCAGGCGCCGGCGCCGGCCGCTTCGAACACGCGCGTGGCAGGCGAAAAGCCCACGGCCGCCATGCTGTCGCGCGCGACGTTGAGCACCGCGAGCGTGGAGCAGTTGAGCGCGTTGTGCTCACCGGTCGGCACATGGCCGAGCGCGTGCACGTTCGCCGGCAGTGCTTCCCCGGGCCAGCCGCTGCCGCCCAACAAGAAACGCCTGCGCGGCAAGCTCACCGCGGGCTTCAGGAAGAACTCGCGCACCCGTGCCTCGCGATCGGGCAAGCGATTGGCGAGCAGGGTCAGGTCGGCCGTGTAACGCTCGCTGGGCGCCACGGCGTGGTGCGTCTCGGGGTCGAGCGCGTTGTACACCGGTACGCAGCTGCGTGCCCCCAGCGCGCGATAGGCGTTCACCACGGGCTGCCCGCCACCGTAGGTGAAGATGGCATCGTAGCGCGGGATCAACCCCCGAAAGGGGTCGGCGGCGTCCGCTTGTACCCGACCCAGCGTGGCGGGGGCGTCCACATCCCAGAAGACCGTCTGCTGCGACGAACGCGCCACGTCCAACACCGCCCGCTCCAGCAGCGCATCGTACACGCCCACGCCGCTCGCCTTGACCAGCACATCGGCGGAGCGGGCTGCGGCTTCGAGCTGCCGGAGCGCGGCGCCCTCGTCGTCGCCCGGGTAGACCACCACCGTCGCCCAGCTCGGGTCCGCCAGGTCGCGATGACTCTGGCGCTCGAAGGCGTCCGGCTCATAGAACGTCGTCTGATGGCCGCGCGCTGCCAGGGCGCGGATCAGTCCGCGATAGTACGTGGCCGCACCGTTCCAGTATGAGGAGACCAGACTGGAGCCAAAGAACGCGATCCTCAGGCGGTTTCTTCGCATGCGCTTCCCTCCGGGCTGACGCGCGCCATGGTGCGCGATGAAGCAGGCCCCCCTACTATCTCGGCGCGGTCGAGGCCGATCTGGTCACAAATCATCAAGAGCTCGTTCACGCGATGCGCACAGGTGTGCCGGCCACGGATCGTCTCCTGCCCGCTGAGCGCCAGCCAGCGCGCGAGGTCCGCGTCGTGCAGGACCGCGCGCAGAAGCCGTTGCATCTCGGTGCCGTCGCGCGCCATCAAGAAATCCTGGCCGACACGGAACAGGCCTTCGCTGTCGTACCAGGGCGCGCTCACCAGCGGGATGCCGCAGGCCAGGGCCTCGAACGGGCGGATCGTGGGGATGCCACGCAGGGCCTCGGCATAGGGACGCCGCGGCACGTGGACCGTGACCCGAAAGGCAGCAAAGACCTCCGGCACGCGATAGTTCGGCAGCCAGCCCCGGTAGAGAACGCCCGCCGCGCGCAGCGCCGCTCGAGCGGGCTCCGGGTCGCGGACGCCGTGAACGTGGCATTGCAGGCGAAGGGCTTGCACCGGCTCGAGGAGGAATTCCTGGAGCTCCCGTGTCCGCTCCTCATCTCCCCAGTTGCCAATCCAGACTAGATCACCCTCGCTTGCCCTCCCGCGACTTGGTTGGAATAGCTCCACGTCGGCCGCCTCGTGCCAGGTGAAGGCGCGCCGGCCCCAGCCACGCTCGTGATAACAATCGCGCAGCACCTCGCCGAAGGCGAGCACGCCGTCGTAGCCGGAAAAGTCGAAGCGCGCGAACGCCTCCGGCGCCGTCAGCAGGCGGTGATGCGTGTCATGAAACAGGACGCGATACTTGCCTCCGCGCGCGCGCAGCTCCCCGATGCGCCGAACCAGCTCTGGCTCGTTCCACTCGTGTACGAGCACCAGCTGCACCCCGTCGAGCGCCGCCTCCAGATCCAGCTCTGCGAGCTGATAGCGCGAGACCGCGAAGTGGGGATAGTGCGCCCGATAGCCCTCGAGCGCGGCCGGTCCGGCCTCTGCCAGCAGGTTTTCGACGCTCCAGGCATCCGCCGGCTCGAAGATCCGTACACCGTGTCCGCGTCGCAGCAGCTCGCGGGCGACGCCGCGCAAGAAGTGCGCGTTGCCATGGTTCCAATCCGAGATCAGCGAGTGGCAAAAGATCGCGACGTTCATGAGTGCAGCTCCGCTGCTCGCGCCACGCTGGGCATGCGCATGAATCCATAAGAGCGGAGATAGGCGCGGCCCATCCGTTCCAGATCGTAGCTTTGCGCCCGAAGATACGCGCGCTCGGCCAGCGCTTGCCGCAGGGCGCTCTCAGCGATCAAGCGCTTCAGCGCCGCCGCGAGGGCGCCCGGGTCACGCGGATCGACGAACAGCGCGCAGTTGTCCCACAGCTCGCGCAAGCTGGGGATATCGCCGAGCACCAGTGCGCAGCAACGGCCGGCGGCCTCCAGGATCGAGAGGCCGAACGGTTCATAGAGCGCCGGAGCAGCGAAGATGGCGGCGCGCTCCATCCAGTTGCCCAGCTCCGCTC
This sequence comes from Polyangiaceae bacterium, assembly GCA_025936205.1. Next base: position 9,925 of record JAICTU010000056.1, read on the forward strand.
GCGAGAGCGTGCCCAGCAACGACAGCGCCGTCAGCTCCACGTTCGCTCCCCCCTCCGGTGCGCTCGCCTCACCCGCCGCACGAATGGGCCAGGGCACGGCGTGCGCAGCGGCCTGCAGAGCGCCGATGTTCTTCGCCGGATCCCAGAGCCGACCCGCGCACAGCACCAAGGGCTCCTTGACGGAAAACTGAACACGCCGGGGCAGCGGCACCCCGTTGTAGATCACCTCCCCGTCCCGCAGCCGGCCATACTCATGATGCAGCGCTTTCAACAGCGCGCGCGTGGGCGCGATCACGCGCGCGGCGGACAAGGCGAGCGCAACGGCCTCGCGATAGCGGCTCCAGCTGTTGGGCGCTCGCTCCTCTCGCACGGCACGGAACCAGGAACACACGCACGAGTGCGCGACCACCCGCACCGGCGCTCTCCAGCCCAGAGCCGCGTGGGCGTAGCCGTTCAGATGCACCACGTCCGGCCGGAGCTCGCCCTCCAGCGCCAGCAGCCAGTCGCCGGCCCGGCGCACGTCGTCCCAGGGCTCTTGCATCCACTCGAGCCGGTACGTGCTCTCGCGGACGCGCGCGCCGGCTTGCTCGGCCGCAGCGCGCTGCGACGCCGTCAGGTTGGCACCCATGGTCGCCAACGTCACCTCTACGCCCTGGCTCGAAAGCCACGACGCCAGCGAGGTCGCGTAGCTGAACACGCCTCCCAGCGTGTCGGTGGTCATCAACACGTGCACGAAAGCCCTCGATGTGTGTTTGAGATTCTCAGGATTCGAGCTCGGGCAGAGAGCGCGGAGACTGATCCTGGATATCGCTGAAGCCCCTGCACTGCTCGAGGTAATGGTCGAGCGCACGCTCCCATGCGCGGTCATCGAGCTGGCCCCACTTCAGCCGGTACTCCGGCGAGCCAGGATACGGAAACAGAGGAACCGGCTCGTTCGACCAGACGCCGTGCTCCGAGAGCTGCGCGCGCCAGCGCGCGACCTGGGCTGCATCGTCACTCGTGCCGATCAAGTTCGCTTGCACGAACGGCACACCGTGCTTGGCCTGGACCAACAGCTCCGTGAGCTCCTCGGTCGACAGCTTGCAACGCTTGTTCAAGAGGCTCCGCCCCTCGTGTGTGATGCTCTCGACGCCCGCTTCAATCGAAACGCAGCCGGCCTCGCCGAGCAAGCGGAGCAGCTCCGGCGACCAGTTGTCGATGCGCAGCTGGACGCCGAACTCGACCTCGCGATCGACCAGCGCCTCGAGCAACGGCCGGTTGGGCAGGAAAATCTCGTCGATGAAGTAAACGTAGCGGGCGCCCGCCGCGATCAGGCCATCCAGCTCCTCGAGCACGACCCCGAGCGGGCGCGCGCGATACCGGTTGCGAAAGTTCTCCTTTGCACAGAACGTGCAGGCATACGGGCAACCTCGCGACGCCTCGAGCTCCGCTCCGGGCCCCAGCGGCGAGCGATCAAAGCGATGATGGTGGTGCGTGTGCCGCCGGACCAGGTTCTGCTCCCAGCGCAGAGCCGGGAGATCCTGCATGGCTGCAGCCGCGAGTGTCCTCTGCGCCACCACTTGGTCGCCCTCTCGATAGGCGATCGAATGGAGTTGGCTGTACTCCGCCGGATCCGCCTCCACCAACCGCGCAAGCACCTCCTCACACTCGCCCAGCACCACGGCGTCTGCGTCGATCTTTCTCAGCACGGCGCCTGGGGTCGTCGAGGCATGCGGACCGACGACGAACAACCTGCGCGTGTACGGACGCAGGGCGCGGGCGGTCTGGATCGGCACCCGGAGCTCGGGCGGTGCGCAACGCCAGAACAGATAGCTGGGAGCGGTCGTGATCACCGTGGCGTCGGGCGCGAACGCCGACACTTCAGCGACCAGTGCCGCCAGATCCAGGCCGCCCAGCTGCGCGTCCAGCAAGCGCACCTGATGCCCACGGCGCTCCAGCAGGGCGCGGGAGTAGCCGAGCTCCAGCGGCAGATGGGGCTCGCGGCAACCGAAATAGATGCTGCCGTCAAAGCTCCACGGCGGATTGACCAACGCAATCTTCACTGTGCAGCTCCCGAGGGTGCAGCCACGAACTGCCAGACCCCACCCTGACTGACGGGCTCACGTGTCCGTTCCCGTTCGCCCGCGACCACGCTGCGGAGCCAATGGGTCAGCTGCACCATTCCAGCTGCCAGCGACACCTGCGGCTGCCAGCCAGTGAGGCGGGAGAACTTGCGAACGTCCGACACGTAGTAGCGCTGATCGCCCGTACGCCAGGCTTCGAAGCTGAGCGGCAGCTCCGAACCTGTCAACGTGCCCGCGCGCTGCAGCACCTCGAGCACGCTGGCGCAATTGCTCGGCCCCCCGCCGATGTTGAAGGCTTCGCCGGAGCAGAGGTCGAGCTTGGCGCGAGCGGTCAGAAATGCTTCGACCAGATCTCCCACGAACAGCAGATCGCGCGTCTGGTGGCCGTCGCCGTAGATGGTGATCGGCTCGCGCCGCAGCGCGCGCAGCAGGAAGTGCGCGACCCAGCCCTGGTCCTCGGTGCCGAACTGACGAGGGCCGTAGATGCAGGACATCCGGAACACGACCGCAGGGATGCCGAAGCAGCGCGCGTAGTCGCGCACGTATTGGTCGGCGCAGCCCTTGCTGCAGCCGTACGGGCTGTGAAAATCGAGCGGCGCATCCTCGCAAACCCCGTGCTGGCGGATGTCAGCGGCGATCGGTTGATAGCCCTGCTCGCTGAGCGACAGCGCGACGTACCCGAGCTCGCCGTACACCTTGTTGGTAGAGGTGAAGAACAAGGCCGGCCGGCGCGGGCTCGTGCGCACGGCTTCCAGCACGTTCAAGGTGCCGCGAGCATTCACGTCGAAGTCGCGCAAAGGATCGGTGAGGCTGGTCGTCACCGCCACCTGGGCGGCAAAGTGGAAAACGCAATCGGCCTGGTTCACGCAGTGCCGCACCGCGCTCTCATCGAGGATGTCTGCGACGTGCAACTCGGCCCGATCGCCGTAGGACTTGCTCAGCCAGGCCGCATTCCAGGTGACATTCGGTCGCGACAGATTATCGAGCAAGAGCACGCGCTCTCCCATGCTCAACAGTCGCTGTGCCAGATTGGAACCGATGAAGCCGGCTCCCCCCGTGATCAGATTGGTGCGCGTCACAGCGTCAACCCCCGGGACTCCAGCTCGCGGCGCGCCTCGATGGTACGGTCCCGCGCGACGTCCCCTCTTTGCGCCTGCGCCTCCAGGAACTTGCCCAGCTGCCGCAACCCGTCCTGGAAGTTTACGCGCGGCCGATAGCCGAGCAGGTGCTGAGCGCGCGAGATATCGGCGAAGCAATGCCGGATGTCGCCGACGCGGTACTTGCCTGTCACCTCGGGTTCCAGCGGGCGCTTGAGCACGCTGGCGATATCCTGAGCCACGGAGAGCACGCTGCGGGGCTCACCGCTGCCCACGTTGATCACCTGACCCACGGCCTCCTGGCTCTGCAGCGCGAGCAGGCAGGCCTCGGCCACATCGTGCACGCTCACGAAATCCCGACGCTGCTCGCCATCCTCGAACAAGAGCGGGGGCTGGTTGTTCAGCAAGCGCGACGAGAAGATCGCGAGCACCCCGGTATACGGATTCGCGAGCGCCTGGCGCGGTCCGTATACGTTGAAGAAGCGCAGCGCGACGGTCGGAATCGAGTACGCCTGCCCCAGCACGAGGCAAAGCCGCTCCTGGTCAAACTTGGTGAGCGCGTAAACCGAGGCGAGCTCGGGCGGCTTACTCTCCTCGGTGGGGGTCGACACCAGCCGAGCCCCCGACTCGCTCCGCAGCTCCCATTCGGCGCGACGCAGCTGCTCCAGCGAACGGCTCAATCCGCGGCAAGGCCGCCCTTCGACATCGACGTACGCGCCTTCTCCGTAGACGCTCATGCTGGAGGCGACGACCAGACGCTGCACCGGACGGCGCGCGAGGGCTTCCAGCAACACGGCCGTGCCGCGCACGTTGACGTCGACATAGTCTGCGACCTGGTACATGCTCTGACCCACTCCGACCAGCGCAGCGAGGTGGATGACACAATCGACGCCGCGCAGGGCAGAGGCGACCGCGCCCGGATCGCGCACGTCGCCGACGTATAGATCGACGCCACCGTTCAAATAGCCCGGCGGTCTGCGCGAGGCTCCGTGCACCTGAGGCACGAGGCTATCGAGCACTCGCACGCGGTGACCTTGCGCGAGCAGAAGGTCCGCGAGGTGCGAGCCGATGAACCCCGCGCCCCCGGTGATCAATACATGGAAGCCCATTTTTCCCGCTTTTCGCGAGCTGATCGGGATGCCGCCAACGTCGGCCGCATGATCAGCTACTTACGTCGGGCGCCACTACAAGAGATATGCCATGCGAGATCTGACCAACATTTACCACATTGGAGACAAGCTCTCGAGCTTTGGGACAGCAGGGGTGCCCCGTTGTCACCAGCCGCCACGATCGCCTCCGTGAAACGCACGCCGGCTCGACTCGGATCATGCGCGCGATTGCGCTGATTGCGCAGTGCTCAGTCGTGGCGTGGATACCGTTTCGTTTGCGTGACCCTTCCGTCGATGCGCATTCGACTCGAGAGCAAGCTGCAAGCCACTCGGGAACCGGCGGGAGCGAGTCTCGAAGCTGCAACCTCATTTGTATTGTTTCGTCTCTCTGTGTCGATCGGCGCCAGTGCCGGCCGAGCATTGAAGCCACGACAGGAATGCCACGGGGGTCCGACCTGCTCGACCGAAGGAAGGGTTCACGCCCTTTCTCAGCGCGCGAGAAGCCAGTGATGAACGGGCGAGGCGATGGTACATCGCTTGCAAAGTTGACGCTGTGGCAACGACGACAGCGCTCCTCGGTCCCGTCCAGAAGTCCTCGGCACCACCGCCCTCCTCGCGTTCTGGGGTAAAGGCTAGCTCCAGCAGCCGCTGGAGCGCGATTGCAACGCTCCTGAAGACCACGGGCTCAGACTGGATGGACGATGAGGCAACGCGCCTCGCCGCGTCGCTCGCGCTTTATACGTTGCTCTCGATAGCGCCCCTGCTCGTCATCGCTGTGGCAGTGGCCGGCATGGTGTTCGGCGCCGAGGCCGCGCGCGGGCAAATCAGCCAGCAGATCTCCTCTGTCGTGGGTCCTCAGGCAGGGGAAGCCATCCAGAGCCTGGTGGCCAACGCGCGCGCCCCGAGCGCCGGGCTGATCAGCTCCGGCGTCGGCCTGGCAGTGCTGCTGTTCGGCGCCTCCGGCGTCTTCGGCGAGCTGCAGAGCGCATTGAATCGCATCTGGAACGTCAAGCCCAAGCCCGGACGCGGTTGGAAGGGGATCCTGCGCGACCGCTTCTTTTCCTTCGCGATGGTCATGGGGGTGGCATTCCTGCTGCTCGTATCGCTGGTGGTCAGCGCCGGGCTCGCGACCTTCGTCGAGCACTTCCGCAACTGGATTCCCGTGCCCGGGCTCTGGCACGTGATCAACCTGGCCGTCACCCTCGGCATCAACGCCGTATTGTTTGCGCTGATCTTCAAGCTCGTGCCCGACGTCAAAGTGGCCTGGCGCGACGTTTGGATGGCGGGTCTGTTCACGGCCATCGCATTCAGCATCGGTAAGGTGTTGCTCGCGTGGTACGTCGGCAGGAGTGCGACGGTGTCCCCGTTCGGCGCTGCAGGATCATTGGTCGCGCTGATCGTCTGGGTGTACTACTCCGCCCAGATCTTGTTCCTGGGCGCGGAGTTCGCGCAAGTGTATGCCGCGCAGCGTGGCTCCGGGGTCAAGCCGGCGGACAACGCCGTGCCGATCGACGCGCCGGCGCCTCCCGCCCACCCTTGACCTTCACTCTGCCGGTTCAGCGCCGGGCGCGCGCCGCTCCGCCAGCCGGCGATTGCGCAGCGTAACCCATTGACCGAGCCCCGCGTTGGCGAGCAGCGCGAGGTTGGTGCACAGAAACACCCAGTTGCCGAGCAGGTAGCTATACAGGGAAAAGCCGGCGGAGGAGATGAACTGCCCGGCAAAGAGCCAGGGCGACACACCGGTGCTTTTTCGACATCTCCATTGCACGACGACTTGCTGGATGAGGGTGGCCAGGAGCACGAGGGAGCTGAGCCAGCCGAGGAAGTTTGGCGCCATGATAGGTACTCGCTCGAGCACAGCAACACGCGTGCCAATCAGGCTCTGCCGACTGGCTTCACCCGGCGGGCGAAGACGCGCGCCGGCAAGGTATTCAGGACCTCCCGGGCGCGCACGCCCCCGCGCCGCGCCATCGTGACGCCATACTGCAGCACGCCGAAGCCACCCGTGGAGTGCGCGTCCACTGAGATGACGAAAGGAATCGAGCGTTCGCGCGCCGCCGGGATCCATGCCGGTGGCAGGTCGAGGCGGTGTGGATCGGCGTTGATTTCGATCGCTCCAGGGGACTGCGACAGGATGTCGAGGACAGAGAGCAGGTCGCAATCGATCGCCTCGCGATGATTGAGGATCCGCCCCAGGGGGTGCCCCCAGATCTTGAACAACGGTAAAGACATGGCGCGCGCCAGCCGCTGCGACATCGTTTGTCGGTCCGCGCGATGGCGCGCGTGGATGCTGGCGATCACGACATCGAATTGCTCCAGCACGGCGTCGGGATAGTCGAGCTGACCGTCGGCGAGAATATCGACCTCGGTGCCGCGCAGGATCTGAATCTCGACTGCCTCGCGAGCGGCACTGATTTCATCCCACTGCTGATGCAAGCGGCTGAGCGGCACTCCGTGCGCATATTGGGCGCTCATGGAGTGATCGGTGATGGTGATGTACTGCATGCCGAGCGCCTGGGCCGTCAGCGCCATCTCCAGGACACTGTTCTGGCCGTCAGAATGGTTGGTGTGGCAGTGGACCATGCCCACAATGTCCTGGATCTGAATCAGATCGTCGAAGCTGCCGTGTTCGGCTTGCTGGATCTCATCGCGGCCCTGCCGCAGCTCTGGTGGCACCCAGTGCAGGCCCAGGCTCTCGTACAGCTCCCGCTCGCTGGAGAAGGGCCTCGGTGGCAGCGCCGCGCGGCCCGCAGCAGCCGAGTCGGCAGCCTGGATGCCAAAGCCGCGGCGCTCGGCGCGACGGAGCAACGCCTCCACATGGCGGGCGGAGCCGGTGGTCTCGACCAGCGTGTTGCCCCAGCCCGTCTGCACGCCATGCAGGCAGATCGGCACTCCTGCCGTCGAGTACGCCACACCCTCCGAGAAGTCGACCCGAGCGACCTGGCTCTGGCGCTCGAGCTGGCGTAATGCTCCGCACACATCGCTGCGCACGGCGAGCTCGATCTCCTCCACAGTCTCCTCGCCGCGCCGTAGCGCCCCGACGCAGTGCACGTCGTCCGGCCCCAGACGCAGCGCGGACTGCATGTCGGACGCCAGCTCGAGCGCCGCAGATAGAATCAACGAGGGCCGTCCCTCGCCCTGATCGCCCACAGCCCGTTCACACGCCAGCAGCAGGCGCTGCTCCGTCTTTTCGCCGAAGCCGCGCACTTCGCGCACCCGTCCGGCGGCACACGCGGCTTGCAACTGAGAGACCGAGCTGATTCCAAGCGCGTGGCTCAGCGCCCGGATGCGGCTCAGGGTCATCCCGGGGATTTTTGCGAGCTCGACCGCCCCTGCCGGGTACTCGTCGCGCAGCCGCTCCAGGTACTCCGAAGTGCCCTGGCGCCACAGCTCCTCAATCTGCCGTGCCAGGGCAGGCCCGATCCCAGACAACCTGGGCAATTCGCCCTGCTCGACCAGGCGCCCGAGCTCCGGACCCAGAGTCCTGACGATCCGCGCGGCCTGCTCATAGGCTCGAACTCTGAATCTGTCGCGGCCTCCGAGCTGGAGGAGGGTCGCTAAGTCCTCCAGTGAGCGCGCGACGTGACGAGCATCGACTCGGCCTCCATCTGCGCGCCCTGAGCCATTGTTCACGACAACCCAGCGAATGCGGTGCTATTCCGCGGCTGTGCCGGGAGCCGCCATCTTGCGGTGCTGCTCCGCCATCGCGCCCGAGGGCATGATGTGCGACATCGCTGCCCGCAGCTTGTTCTGCCAACCGGCAATCACGTCTGCGTCACCCTTTTGCATGGCGTCGAAACCCATCTTCGCCACCTCTGCCGCGGACATCTTCTTCTCGGTGCCTACTTTCGTGTCCATCATGTCGGCGCGCTCGAAAAACTCCGTCTCCGTGGCTCCCGGCATCAGACAGGTCACCGTGACCCCGAGGTCCTTGACCTCGGCGCGCAGCGCGAAGGCGAACGAATCGAGAAAGGCCTTGGTGCCGTTGTACACGGCCTGGTACGTGCCGGGCATGAAGCCCGCGATCGAGCCCACGATCAGAATCCGCCCGCTGCGACGATCGCGCATGCTCTTGCCGACTCGGTGGACCAGATCCACCGTACCGGAGACATTCGTATCGATCACCCGCCGGATGTCGCCGAAGTCCTGATCCAAAAAGGCGCGACCCAGGCCACGCCCCGCGTTGGCGAGCAGCGCTGCCACAGGGCGGCCCCGGATCGCCGCGTACAGCTGATCGACACCCTGAGGCGTTGAAAGATCTGCCTGCACGGCCTCGACGCTCGTCGAAGCGCCACGGAGCTGCTGGGCCGCTGCTTCGATCTGCGGTTCGTCGGCAGCAATCAGCAAGTCGTATCCGTTTTGCGCGCAACACTTCGCCAACTCCAGGCCGATGCCGGTGGAGGCGCCCGTGACGATGGCCAGAGGACGATCTCGAGTCTCCATTGCACTGCTCCCGTTGAATGAGCCCTAGACTGGGAAGGGTAAGTGGGGAGCAAGTCACATGCCGAAGCTTACAAAGTCTCCTGCGCGGGCGTTTCGCGAGGCGCTCGAACGCCTAACGTGGCGAATCCAGACAGCCGGGGCCGCGTTGTTGCCCCCGGGGCAGCTGCCCCACCTCGCGTCGCTTTGCCGCGCAACTGCGGCCGCGAGTAGCCGGATCGACAGGGATGCCCTACGCGACACTTCAGGAGAGCTGACATGGACAAGCACCCGGATCGGGCGTATTGGGAGAACCAGGCCACCGATGCCCGACTGAGGCTCGAACGTCGGCTGCGCGCATTGTTCGAGCGGCGGCGCTACTGGACGGCGGCGGCAAACCGTGTGGCACACCCGCGCACGATGCCCCTTCTGGTGGCTGCGCTGGGACTCACCGCGATCGCCCTGATCGCGCAGCGCATGCAGCGGCGGCGGCGGCATGGGCCGAGGATTCCGGAAGTTCTCGCGCTGCTGCGCTCGCAGCCGGTCTCCGAAAAGGGATTCTTGCGGCAGACTCTGGAGAAGACGGCCCGTTCGTTGCTCAGCGACGCCGGTCGCCAGCTGGGCCGGCGCGGTGTACGACAGCTGCTCTATCGGTCCGGCGAACCCCGCAACTAGCTAACTAGCGCGATGGTGCCACCGGCGCGGAAAGGCCGCTCGAGCGCGGCCCGGCACTCGCCGTGCGCACCGTCCGCAATGGGGCGCAGGCGGTCCATACCAGCAGTCCAACGGCGCCGGCCGCAAACAACACACCGAGAGCCGCCGCAGCGGGCGAGACATCGCGGAGCTGCCGCAGGATGGACGCCACGAGCGCGGCGTTGGCACAGATCACAGCGGCCGCGGCGAGCGCAGCAAGCCAGCGGATCGGCGCCGGGCTGACGCGCTCGCCCATGATGGCTGCAGAACCTGTAAAGCGCAACAAGGGCACGATCGCGAACGGCAGCTGCAGGCTCAATACGACCTGGCTCGCCACGAGCAGCGGCATGGTGCCCCGCTCGCCGACGAGCGATAGCACCAGTACGGCGGGGAGCACCGCGACTCCGCGAGTCAGGAGCCGCCGCCACACCGGCGCCAGGCGCAAGCGCAGGAAGCCGTCCATCACGATTTGACCCGCCAGTGTGCCCGTGATGCTCGAGCTCTGTCCCGAGCAGAGCAACGCCACAGCGAACACCAAGGCCGCCACGCTGGTGCCGATCACGGGTGTGAGCAACTGGTGCGCCGTCTGCAGGTCCGCGACTTCGAGGCCGCGGGCATGAAACGCGGCCGCCGCCACCACCAGAATCGCGACATTCAGGAGCAAGGCCAGCCCGAGCGCCGAGGCGGTGCTCCATGCGCCACGGCGCAGCAATCGCGTCTCCGCCGCCCGGCCATGGCCGCGGCTGGGAGGTACGATCGCGGAGTGCAGGTACAGGTTGTGCGGCATGATGGTAGCGCCGAGAATCCCCACCGCAACATACAGGCTGGCGCCGTCCAACCGCGGCCGCAGCCCACCCGCGAACGCGCCCCAATCCGGCTGCGACAGCGCAACCTGCAAGCCCAGGCACAACGCGATCATGGTCACCAGCGCCGCGACCAGCAGCTCAATCCCGGCCATGCCCCGGCGTTGCAGCACCAGGATCAGCAAGACGTCGGAAACCGTGATCAGTGCGCCCACCAGCAGCGGAATGCCGAACAGCAATTTGAGGGCGACCGCGCTGCCGAGCACCTCTGCCAGGTCACAAGCCACGATCGCCAGCTCTGCCAGCAGCCAGAGCGGCAGCAGCAGCGGGCGCGGCAGGTACCGTCGACAACCTGCCGCCAGATCGAGCCCCGTGACTACCCCCAGGCGCAGGCTCAAGGTCTGCAAGAGCGTGGCAATCAACCCGCTCGCGACCAGCACCCAGAGCAGTTGATAGCCAAAACGAGACCCCCCCTCCAGATCCGTGGCCCAGTTGCCTGGATCCACATAGCCCACGCTGACCAGCGCGGCCGCACCCAGCAGCGAGAGGCGAGCGCGCCCCCTCGGGACTCGCCCGGCGCTCGCCTCCAGCGCCGCGCTCAACTCGGTCGCCTCGTCTTCATCGTCGAGCCAGCGCCCGGGCCAGCTCCGAGATCGGCGCCCGTCAGCGGCACCTCCGTCCGGTTCGAAGCCAACCGCGCGCTGCGCGTGCGCAGCGCAGCTGCTTCGTCGGTCTTCAATTCGACACTGGCGCTACCGTCTCGGCCGTCGACTGCATACTGCTGCTCTCGTTTGGTTACAACTTGCCAACCGTTTCCGGCGTTCCATGGGCCCGTCTCATCCCCTTCACCCTGCGACATGTTGAAGTACGTGTCAGTGAAGCGCTCATCACCCGGCAAGACGCCGGGCGGAAAGTTCGGAGTGATGGAATACAGCGCCTTCTCGAACGACTTCTGGTGGGCGATCTCCCTGGTCATCAAAAAGCCGAGCGCCTCGCGCACGCCCGGATCCGTCGTGACCTGCATCAGGCGCTCGTAGATGATCTTGGCGCGCGCTTCGGCGGCGATGTTGGAACGCAGATCACAGGTCGGGTCACCGATGCTGTCGATGTACGCAGCCGTCCACGGCACGCCCGCCGAGTTGATCAGGGCCGGGCCGCCGCCGTACAAAAGCTGAGTGCAGTGGCTATCATTTCCGCCGCCGCTGATGGTCCGATACATATCTGCTTGCTCATCGACGCTCTCGGAGAGCAGGCCCTTGTTGCCCTTGTTCAACATGGCCACGATGGTGCCGATCACCTCGAGGTGGCTGAGCTCCTCGGTCGCGATGTCATGGAGCATGTCCTTGCGCCCGGGATCGTCCTCCGCCAGCGCCTGAGTGAAGTAGCGCATCGCAGCGGCCAGCTCACCTTGAGGTCCGCCGAACTGCTCCAGCATGAGGTTTGCGAGCCCGGGGTTCGTCTCGGACACGTGGACTGTGTACTGCAATCGCTTGTTGTGCATGAACATGACTGGTCTGCTCTCCGTTCTGTCGAGGTTTCGAGGTTCGAATGAAGGGTGGCTACCGAGTGCAAGAATCAAACCCTGTCCACCACCTCTTAAAAAGGCAGGGCTCCCTCAGCCGTGGCTGTTGCCGCGACGGCGAATGCGAGCGCTCAATGGAAAGGTCACACGCGGGACCGACTGCCTCGTTGGGGCGGGTGTGTGCGCCCCATTTGTGCCCTGTTTCGCTGCTGTGCGCCTCTGCCGCGCAGGCACGATTGCTGCACGTTGCTCTGACAACGCCCCGTTTGTCCCAGGAGCAACGATGCAAGTTCAGGAGCTGATGACGCCCTCCGTGAAGACAATCGACTCCACCGCTACCGTGCTCGAAGCGGCGGAGATCATGCGCGATCAGGACGTGGGCGCACTGCCCGTTGCGGATGCAGGGCGGCCCATCGGCATGTTGACTGACCGTGACATCGTGGTCCGTGCGCTCGCGGACTATCGCGATCCGGGCCAGACCCGCGTGCGCGACATCATCACGCCGCGCCTGAGCACCGTCTACAACGACCAGGACGTCACGGAGGCCGCCGATGTGATGGCGCGGGACCAAGTGCGCCGCTTGCTGGTGCTGGATCGGCAGCAGGCACCGGTGGGCATTCTGTCGCTGGGTGACATCGGCAAGATTCAGTCGGTGTCGTCGGAAGGAGCGAAAGCCCTGCAAGGCACTTCCGAGCCACACCGCCAGGCCCAGCAGGGGAGCAAGCCTTAGCACGACCCGTGCAGCCCAAAGCCTACTCAGCGCTTGATTGGAAGCGCATTCTGATCGGCGCCGCGCCGCTCGGACTCGCGCTCGAGGTGCTGGTCCGCATGGCGGTCGCCTACTCCCTGCTGGTGGTTCTCGTGCTCCTGCTCGGTATGCGCATGAGCGGCCAGGTCGCGACGCTGGAGCTGGGGTGATGATCCTACTCGGAGCGATCGCGTCCGGCGCGTTGCAGGTAGCCAAGCTCTGCCTGCTGCCAGCCGCTGACCTGATGCTGCCGGTCCTCGCGCTGCAGCGCGGCCTCGCCTCGGCGGGCGTACGCTGATTGCGCATCGCGAGCTCCGAGCGAGGGCGTCATCTGACCGCGCTGCGCAAAAAAGGCATCTCCCGTGATGTGGCACCTGTGGCCATGTAAGCGAGCTGACAATGACACATGGCGCTTGCCAGCGCTGTGGCGCCGTCGCCTGGACGGCGGCGATTGAACCCGAGGGAAGAGTTTCTCCGTGAAGAACATCGAATGGAACGCAGGCCCGCAGAGCGCGGCACGAGCTCTCGTGACGTCACGACTCGGAGCCAGTCCGCTTTCGAACCAGCTGTGTGTGTTCCGAGTCTGGGCACCGCAGGCGCAGCGCGTCGAGGTCAAGCTGGTGGATTCCGGTCGGATCGAGCCGCTGCAGTCGAGCGGAGACGGACACTTCGCCGCGACGCTCTCCGACGTGCCGGTGGGTGCAGCGTACTTCTATCTCCTAGACGGGGAGCGAGAACGCCCCGACCCGGCATCTCGAGAGCAACGGAACGGCGTACACGGCCCGTCTCGAGTGTGCGACCTGGCAGCGCACGCCTGGCACGACCGCTCCTGGCGCGGCCTGCCGCTGCGCGACTACGTGATCTACGAGCTGCACGTCGGCACCTTCTCGCGCCCGGGCACGTTCGACGCGGTCATCCCCGAGCTGGAGCGCTTGCGCGCGCTCGGGATCACCGCACTGGAGATCATGCCCGTGGCGCAGTTTCCCGGGACCCGCAATTGGGGATACGATGGCGTATACCCGTTTGCCGTCCAGGATTCCTACGGCGGAGCTCGCGGGCTGCAGCGCCTGGTCGACGCCTGCCATCAGGCGGGCCTCGCTGTCGTGCTGGACGTGGTCTACAACCATCTCGGTCCCGAAGGAAACTACCTGCGCGACTTCGGTCCCTACTTCACCGACCGCTACTCCACGCCCTGGGGCGCTGCCCTCAACTTCGATGGCGCTGAAAACGAGGGGGTGCGTCGCTTCTTCATCGAGAACGCGCTGCAATGGATCGAAGATTTTCACATGGATGCGCTGCGCCTGGACGCAGTGCACGCCATCATCGATTTCTCGGCTCGCCCCTTCCTGGAGGAGCTGGCGGACACGTTGCGCGAGCACGGCGAGCGCCTCGGGCGCCGGCCCTATCTGATCGCCGAATCCGATCTGAATGACCCGCGCCTGGTACGTCCCGGCTCGCTGGGAGGCCAGGGCCTGGACGCGGTCTGGTCCGATGACTTCCATCACGCGGCCCACTCGCTGCTGACGGGGGAGACGTCCGGGTACTACGCCGATTTTGGGCGCGTGGAAGACCTCGCCCGCGCCTTCCAGAGTGGAATGAGCCGCCCGGGTGAGTACTCGCAGCACCGGCGTCGCCGCCATGGGCGGCCGGGAGCAGTGCTCCTCCCCGAGCAAGGTGTGGTTTGCGTCCAGAACCATGACCAGATCGGCAATCGGCTGCTGGGTGAACGCTCTGGAGCGCTGCTCAGCTTCGAGCAGCAGAAGCTCGCCGCTGCCCTGCTCTGCCTCTCACCTCATTTGCCGCTCTTGTTCATGGGCGAGGAGTATGGCGAGACCGCGCCCTTCCAGTACTTCATCAGCCACGGCGATGAGAGCCTGTTGCAGGCAGTACGCAAGGGCCGCTGCGAGGAGTTCGCGAGCTTCGGCTGGACCGAGACCCCGCCCGACCCGGCGGCGGCCGATACTTTCGAGCGCTGCATTCTGCGCCCGGAGCTGGCGGCGAGCGGGCAGCATCAGCTGTTGCAGAACTGGTACAGAGCGCTGCTGCGGCTGAGGGCAAGCTTGCCGCGCGAGCTCCCGGACGAATGCGTCGCTTTTGAGGCCCAGCGCGTACTCTTCGTGCGCCGCCGGCAGCACGCATGGATGGCTTACTCCTTTTCGGAGCAACCGAGTGAGCTGGTGCTGCCAGTGCTTCCTGGAGGCTGGCAGGTCCTGCTCTCCTCCGCGGACGCGGAGTGGGGCGGCGCTGGCCGTAGGGGTCCCGCCCTGCTGGAGGCGGGAGAGGTCCACCTTCCACCACATTCGTTTCTGTGCTGCGGCCGACCAACGGCCAAGTGAATCACCCATCTTGCTCAGTGAGGAAATATGGAAAGTCGCGCTCGGTTCGCAGGCCACCCCATTCACCAGATGATGGTGACACTACCCATTGGCGCCTTTGGCATGGCCGTTAGCAGCGATGCGTTGAGTGCCGGCCGCCGACGGCGCGGATATGAGTTCACCGCCGCCCGCGCCATCGACTTCGGTCTGATCAGTGCCGCCATTGCGGCGCCCTTTGGCTTGGTGGACTGGCTCGCGATTCCCCCAGGCACCCGCGCGAAGCGGGTGGGACTTTGGCACGCGCTCGGCAATGCGGCCTTGCTGGGTCTGTTTGCGGGTTCCCGCTATCTGCGCGCGCGCCACGATCGGCGCGCGCAGTGGCTGGCCGGCGCCGGCATGCTTTTGGGCGGTGTGACAGCCTGGCTCGGCGGGGAGCTCATCAATCGTCACGGCGTGGGTGTCGCCGATTCGATGGGCTTGCAAGAGCCCAGCTCGCTCGCGCGGCGGCATTGAACCCGGTCAGAACGGCGGCCAGCATGCTGGAAGAATGGCTCGCGCCCGCGTCTGTCCACGAGTTCGTCCAAGGTTACTTCGGGCGCACTCCGCATGCACGCCCCGGTACCGCAGCCGGTGCGGTTCCCTGGTTTGACTGGACCGTGCTGGGCCGCGTTCTGGCGCAGCTGCCCACCGACATGCTCGTTGCCTCACGCGGGCGCCTCGTCGATGTACCAGCACCCCGAAACCTGTCCGACGTTCACCAGCTGATGGCGGCCCGGCTGGGCCTGGTGATCCGCAAGGCCGAGCGACACGACCCGCAGCTGGCGCAGCTGGCGCGCGCCTTCGCTCGGGATCTGCCCGGCGAGGTCCACGTTCAACTCTACGTGACTCCGGCGGGCACCCAGAGTTTCGGTTGGCACTACGACTTCGAGGACGTCTTCATCGCCCAGACGGTGGGGATGAAGGACTATCACTTTCGCGACAACACAGTAGCGCGGGGCACGGCCATCGGCACCCAGCCCGATTTCAGCTGCATCCGTAGGGAGACTTCCCCGCTGTTCGGCTCCCAGCTGATCCCCGGCGACTGGTTGTATATCCCGCGCCGCTGGTGGCACCTCGTCCACTCGCGAGAGGACTCGCTTTCCATTTCGATCGGCGTGCTTCCCGCCGACCTTCCGGACGCACCCACGAGGGGGCGCGTCCGGGAGAGCCGTGGACCATCAGCGATTGGCTGAGCGCTCAGACGTCGAGCTATCGCGGGACCGTGAGCTCTGAGAGCTGGAGGATCCCAGCTCCTTTTGCAAGCGTTCGGCCTGAGCCAAGTGGTCCTGCACCTTGGGCTTCAACTTCTCGAGATAGGCACGCAGGGCGGGATCCTTGGCCGCGGGCAGCAGCTTCTGGTCGATATCGTTCAGCACCTTTCGGTGCTCATCGCACTGCAGTTCGATGTAGGCGCGATCGAACTCGGCGCCGCTCTTCTGTTGCAGCGACGAGAG
>JAICTU010000683.1 GCA_025936205.1 Polyangiaceae bacterium
AAGCGCAGCACGACCCAGCAGATGCCCGAGATCCCCGGGCGTCCTCTCAGGTCACCCCGACCTACCAGGTCTAGAATTCGATGCCGGGTTGAGCGCGGATGCCTGCACGATAATGGTGCTTGACCATCTTCATCTCGGTCACCAGGTCCGCGAGATCGATCAGCTCTTTGCTCGCGCCTCGCCCGGTGAGCACCACGTGCTGATCGGCGCGCTTGTTTGCCAGCTCCGCCAGCACCGCGGGCTCATCTAGCTGGCGCAGCCGCAGCGACACGATGATTTCGTCGAGCAGCACGAAGCCCACGTCCGGCCTCGCCATGAGCTCGCGCGAGAGCTGCCAGGCTTGCTCCGCCGCGCGACGATCGAGCTCCGCGTCCTGGGTAATCCAGTGAAAGCCCTCGCCCATGCGGTGCCACTCGACCCGATCTCCGAAGCGTGCAAACGCATCCGGCTCCGCCGTGGCCATGGCGCCCTTGACGTACTGCACGACCGCCACCTTGATGCCGTGCTGGACCGCGCGCAGCGCCATGCCGAACGCAGCCGTGCTCTTGCCTTTGCCCGTGCCGGTGAACACGGCGATCAGGCCCTTTTCCGCGCTCGCCGCCGCCCGGCGCTCTTCGTAGCTGTCGCGGATTTTTTGCATCTGGCGCTGGTAGGCTTCGGGATCGATGGTCGGATCGACAGACATGGGGCGGCTCCTCGGGTGCTCGGGGCAGGGGCTCGGGTTTGGGGCTCGGGTTTGGGGCTCGAGCGAAGTCCCGACTATTGCCAGCTCCACCGCAGGCCGGCAAGGGCACCTGCCGGGAGCCTCCACGCCGCTTCTACTTCAACGCGCTCGGGCGTCAGCGGGCCGGCGGCGAATCAAGTAAGTGTCCATGATCCAGCCGTGCCGCGCTCGCGCCTCGCAGCGCACGCGCACGATCTCGGATTTTACGCCGGCGAGCGGCCCCGAGATCAAGAGCTCCTGCTCGCTTCCGAGATAAGCACCCCAGTAGATGTGGAGATCGCCGTCCGGAAGCTGCGCGAACGTGCACTCGCCATCCAGCATCACGACCACGTCGTCGACACCGGCGGGCAATCCGAGCGCCAGTCGGCGTCCCGTCGTCACGAGCACGGCGCCGCCGATTTCGTTGAGCGTGATGCGATGCCGAGCTGCCAATACTTGAGGGCTGCTGATGCCCGGAATGACCTCCCACTCGAACTCGACCAGCCCGCGCCGCTCGAGCGCCTGCACGATGCGCAGGGCGCTATCGTAGAGTGAAGGGTCACCCCAGACGAGGATCGCGCCGCAGCCGTCCTCGGCCAGCTCTTGCCGCAAGGATCGCGCGTAGGCTTCGAGACGTCGCTCGTGCCACGCTTCCACGCGTTCGAGGTACGAGGGGACAGCGGGGTCGCGCGACGTATCCTCCAGCGCGACGTAGCGGTAGCTGCCCGGCTCTAGATGGCGCTCGCAGATGGCGCGGCGCGCTTGGCTGAGGTCTGCTTTGCTGCTGCCCTTGTCGACCAGGTAAATGACGTGCGCGCGCCGCAGCGCCGAGATGGCTTGTACGGTCAGGTGGTCGGGGTGTCCCGTTCCGATTCCGATCAAGAGCAGCTTGCGCATGGCTCACCCCAGCGCTCGGCGCTGCTCGGGATGGAGCGGCTGTGTTTTCGCGACGAGCACTGCGCCTCTTTCCGCGCGCAGCATACGCGCCGGCGCACGCAAAAGGCGAGCGACGATGATTGCAACGGCTTCGCGCCCCGCTATGCTGGGCGACCCCCTGATGGCACCCCCCGAGGAGAAAAGACGCGGCTTTTGCCCGGGGGTGTGGGCCCCCATGCTGGCGGGTGATGGGCTCTTGGTGCGCGTGCACGTGCGGAGCGGACGGCTGTCTGCGGCCGAGCTGCGCGGGCTCGCGACCGCAGCGCGCCGCTGGGGCAATGGGGTGGTCGAGCTCACGCGTCGCACCAATCTGCAGATCCGCGGCGCCTCTGCACAGTCGCTCCCGAGCCTCCAGGCCGAGCTCTTGCGGCTGGGGCTCGCGGAGGCTTCCCGCGATCGAGAGACGCGCCCCGCCCTCCTGGTCTGTCCACTCTCGGGTCTGGACGCGCGCAGTGCGCGGCTGGAGGCCATGGCTGAAGTCCTGAACGGCGTGCTCTCCTCCCGTCATCTGCCGCGGCTCTCGGAAAAGTTCCTGGTGGTATTGAGCGGCGGCAGCAACCTGTTCGACGGGCTGGGTGCAGACGTTCGCTTGGAACTGCGCGACTCGGAACCGGGCCGGGTCCAGCTCAGTCTGGGCGGCAGTGCCGAGGATGCTTGGCTGCTCGGAAGTTGTGCGCAGGCGGACGTTGCGCGCGTGCTCGAGACGTTGCTCGCGGTGCTCGCCGAAACGGCCAGCGAACGGCTGCGGCTCGGACAGCTCCTCGCGCGAGGCGGAGCCGAACGCTTGGGCGCCGCGCTCGGGCGGCTCTGCCGAGCCGCGTCCGAGCCTGAGCCCACCTGGCATGCCGCTCCGCTCGGTTACCACTCCGGGCTCGTCGATTGGTTTGGTTTGGAGCTGCCCTTCGGCTCGGCATCGCCCGGGGACCTGGACACCATCGCGGATGTTTGTGAGCGCTTCGGCAGCGGAGAGGTGCGAGTGGCTCCGCAGCGAATGCTGCTCCTGCCCGGCGTGCGCCCGGCGTGCCGGCGTGCGCTCGGGGAGCTGTTTCGGCAGCGCCATTTCATCGTGGAACGGCCTGCACCGGCGCTGCGGCTCGTGGCCTGTAGCGGCGCGCCCGCGTGTCGTTCGGCGCACGCGGAGACGCGCCAGCTGGCGACGGAGTTGGGCGAGCTCTTGCGTGGTGAGCTGCGTGCGGACGCGACGTTGCACGTCTCGGGCTGCGAAAAGGGCTGCGCTTGGGATGGCCCCGCGGACATCACCCTCGTGCACGGCGCGGACGGCGTTCGGCTCGGTTTCGGGCAAGACGTTGCTGGTACGGGCGCCGCTCCGGCTCTATCTCTCGCCGCGGTCCGCGAGCGGCTGTCCGCGGCGTTTCGGACAGCTACCTTCGAGGGTGGGCGGGCGCGAGGGCTTGGATCGTGATGACGGGTCGGTACGACTACGAGCGGCGGCCGGCGGAGATCTACCGCAAGTCGTTCGCCATCATCCGGCAGGAGGCGGAGCTCACACGTTTCTCGCCCGCCGAAGAGCGCGTGGTGGTGCGGCTGATTCACACGTCCGGCAGCGTGGAGCTGGCCGGCGACGTGCATTTCTCGGCTGATTTCGTCTCGGCCGCGCAGAGCGCGCTGCAGCGCGGTGCGCCCATCTTGTGCGACGCCAAGATGATCGTGAGCGGCGTCACCCGTGCACGCCTGCCGCGCGACAACGAGCTCGTGTGTCTGCTCGATCATCCCGCCGTGCCGGAGCTCGCGCAGCGCCTCGGCACCACGCGCAGCGCTGCCGCGTTTTCGCTGTTCCGGGAGCGGCTCGGCGGCGCCATCGTGGCTGTCGGCAATGCACCGACCGCGCTGTTCCATCTGCTCGAGCTGATCGACGGCGGGGCGCCCCTGCCCGCAGCGGTGATCGGGGTGCCCGTCGGGTTCGTCGGGGCCGCCGAGTCCAAGAGCGCGCTCGAGGCGGACGGGCGCGTGCCGGCGCTCGTGGTACGCGGGCGCAGAGGCGGCAGTGCGCTGGCGGTGGCGGCGATCAATGCGCTCGGTAGCGATGAGGAGTGACGGAATGCAGCCCGGAACCGTGTTCGGCGTCGGCGTGGGCCCCGGAGATCCGGAGCTCGTGACGATCAAGGCGGCACAACTGCTGTCGCGCACGCGCGTGGTCGCGTATTTTTCGAAGCGCGGCAAGCGC
>JAICTU010000835.1 GCA_025936205.1 Polyangiaceae bacterium
GAGCGGCGTCTGCCAGCCTGACCGGCGGCCGCTCGGGCAATGCGTGCTGAGCAGCGAATGCGCGGGGGGCTTCGTGTGCCTCGACGGCGCCTGCGTGGGGGCCTGCACGAACGCCGCGGACGCGGGCGTTTGCCTGCCCGGCACGACACCGCCCGTCAGCACGCCGGCTCATCCGGAGCAGCCACCCCTGTCGATCCCGCTGGCCAGCGTGGATGCGGGCTCACCCCCCATCCCCCGGGACACGGCCGTCACCCCAACGCCGGCAGTATCCCCACCGGACACCGTCACCGCAACGCCGGCAGTATCCCCACCGGACACCGTCAACGAGACGCCGGCAGAAGCTCCGCCGGACGCAACAGAAGCGCCCGACGCCGGCACCAGCGAACCGCCACTGCAATAGCAGCCCCACAGCAGCAGCAGTCGCTGAAAACGCGACTGCTGCTATTCCGCTGCCGCGGCCTCCGGCACGCAGCTGACCTTCTCGCACCCAATCATGCGCTCGGTGGTCGCTTCGTCCGGCAGCTCCACGTGCACCCAGCCGTCCACCACCTTCACCGGGAAGGTGAGGATGCGATACTCGTCCTCGCCCAGGCACTTGCCGTCCTGCAACGAGAACGTCTTCTTGTGCAGCGGACAGGCCACCTTCGGCACTCCCTGCTGATCGCCGATCAGGCCGCGGCCGAGCACCATGTCCTGCATGTGCGGGCACTTATTCTGCGTGGCGTACCACTCGCCGCGCG
This sequence comes from Polyangiaceae bacterium, assembly GCA_025936205.1. The sequence continues at coordinate 741 of JAICTU010000835.1, forward strand.
ACTCGAAGTTGAACACGGCGATCTGCGAGTTGCCGTATTGCAGCGTCCGCCCGCCATCGCGCGGAAAGCTCGCCACGGGGGCCAGCTTGACCCATGACCGCTGCAGCACCGGCAGCGAAATGCGCGCATTCTCGCGCCTGGGGTCGCTCGGCTTGCCCCAATCGATAGGCCGCGTCTGTGCACGCTCGGACATGAACTCGATGCTGTCGTCCGGCTCCTGGCTGTTGGCAAAGTGCTGGAAGCGGGCCCGCGCTTCGGGGTTGTTCACCACCTCCGCCCATTCGCAGCGGTACGTCTCGACCAGGTACGCCATCTGCTGCTCGAGCTCCGCACAGATGCCGAGCGAGTCGTCGACGATGACCTCCTTCAGGTGCTGGATGCCGCCCTCCATCTTGTCGACCCAGGTTGAGGTGCGCGTCAGCCGGTCCGCCGTCGCGATGTAGAACATCAGGAAGCGGTCGATGTACCTGATCACCGTCTCTTCATCGATGTCGGAGGCCAGCAGGTCGGCGTGCCGCGGCTTCGCGCCGCCGTTGCCGCACACGTAGAGGTTCCAGCCCTTCTCCGTGGCGATGATGCCGAAGTCTTTGCTCTGCGCTTCGGCGCACTCGCGCACGCAGCCGCTCACCGCGCTCTTCAGCTTGTGGGGCGCGCGGATGCCCCGATAGCGCTCCTCGACCCGGATCGCGAAACCGACCGAGTCGTGCAGGCCATAGCGGCACCAGGTGCTGCCCACACAGCTCTTCACGGTGCGCAGCGACTTGCCATAGGCGTGGCCGGACTCGAACCCGGCGGCGATCAGTTCGGACCAGATCAGCGGCAGCTGGTTGACCTGCGCACCGAACAGGTCGATGCGCTGGCCGCCGGTGATCTTGGTGTACAGCCCGTACTTGCGCGCCACTTGCGCGATCACCAGCAGCTTGTCGGGCGTGATCTCGCCGCCCGGGATGCGCGGCACCAC
>JAICTU010000690.1 GCA_025936205.1 Polyangiaceae bacterium
GACGGCTCCAGCCCACCTCTTCCGCCAGCGCCTCGACGCTGGGCGGTGCGCTGCCGAAACACAGCTCCACCGTGCGCGCCACTGCCGGCTGCAACTCCGCGCCGCCCTGCCGCGCGAGCAACGACTCTTCCAGCACGGCCACCGCCGCGCTCGCTGACTCCGCTTCCAGCGCGCGCTCGGAAAGCCAGCGCCGCCCGAGCGCTGCGAGCGGTACGCGCCGATCCGTCAGCTCATGCGCCGCGACCCCGAGCAACGCCGCTGCCGCCCCCGGGCGAAAGCGAACCGCGGCCGTCGAAACCCGCTGCGCGTCGACGTGCAGCGCCTCCGTCATCGTGCCGACCACGTGCACCTCGCCCAGATCCAGACTGATCAGCACATCCACGCAACCGTCCGGCAGGATGCAATCGGGCCCGGCCGCGGCCGGCTCTTCCGGCTCTGTCAGCTCGCGCACCCAGAAGCGATCGACCCAGGTGCGCAGCGCTGGATGCGGCAGGATTTCGCGGTACGACATCGCAACCTCGCGGGCACATCGTTATGCCACCGCGACGCACGCCTGTCACCCGCCCCTCTGGTGCAGCAATTTGCAAGTGGGCTCGTCAGTGCCCGACTCTGCCGCCCACCAGGACTGCCCACCGTACGGCAGAACGCGCCTTCACGAGCACGGACTCATCGGCGTGCTGCGGCTGGGCCGGTCCCCCCCGGTTGCTGATGGGGCGGCGGAGTGCCGCCCTGGAGCGGTGCACCGGTGGCGCTGGGCGGTTGGTTCTCGCTGAAGGAATGGCGCTTGAAGAATTCCCAGAACAACTGCGCGGCGCTCGGCCCGTTGGGATTGGCGAACTCGCCGGCGTTGTCGCCAACCCAGTAGTGGGAGCCGTTGCCGAGGAAGCCGCCGCGAGCCCCGTTGTAAACGACGGTCTCCACCACCGACTGGCCCGCGGGGCCATATTTCGTCTGGGTACAGGCCACGCCCTCCTGCGAGCAGTCGCTGGTTGCGGTCACCGCCTCACTCACGCCATAACGCCGAAGCCATGAGTCGCGGATGATCTCCGATGCCTTCGGGTTGACGGTGCAGTCGTTGCGAGAGTGGATGGTCATGATGGGAATGACCCGGCGATCGGCGGCGCTCTTTTGCTCCTTGCGCATCGCCTCGACCGCCGCGGAGATCGACTGAAAGATGCCCGGGTTGGCGCAGACCAACCCGATCGAGCTCGACCTTTCCGAATAGGGCAAGCCAGCAGCCGCGCCGGCCGCGGCAAAATACTCGCTGCGCGCCACTGCCAGCGCGACGGACATCCCCGCTCCGGAGGAGAGCCCCGTCACATAGCGGCGTTCGGGATCGATCTTGAATGTTGCTTCGACTTCACGCCCGATGCCGTACAGATCCTCCACCTCACCCGCTCCCTCATGGATGTGCTGGTGAAACCAGAAGCCCCAGCAGTTGGGGCCGCGCGTCTCGTCGTAGGACGTGATGAAGGGGTAGACGACGATGAAGTTCTCGCGCTCCGCCAGCTCCTTGAAGCGCGTCTCGTTGATCATGTTCTGCTCGGTCTGCTTGCAACCATGCAGCACCATGACCATCGGCACGGCGTCCCGCCCGTTGTAAGCGCTCGGCACGAAGACCTGATACCGCCGCTCGCGCGAGCCGCTGTAGGCCTTTGCGCTGAACGTCTTGTGAACGAATTCGCCGCCCGATGCAGACAGCGGTGCGCTCGCGAGCAGCAACGCAACGCCACGCGCAGCCAGAGTTTTTGCATTCATGGACACAGCCGCTGAGCTCACCGCCCCTCGAGCAGGAACTCCCTGACCACGCGGATCTGGTCCTCGTGCAGCAACGTGGGCGCATGCCCGACGTTGGCTACTTCGACGACGCGCGCCCGGGGTCCGCGCGCGGACATGGCCTGCGCGGTGGCTCGAGCCAGCAGATCCGAATGCTCGCCGCGCAGCACCAGCGCGGCACAGCGGATGGCATCATAGACGCTCCACAGCTCGACGTCGGCTTCGGGTGATTGCGCAGTAAAGGGCACGGCCAGCGCCGGATCGTAGTGCAAACGCCAGCCTCCGCCCGGCGCTCGCCGCACGACAGACTCGGTCAACAGCCGCCACTCGGCGTCCGTATGGGCGCCGAAGGGTGCGTACACCGCACGGACGTGAGCTTCAGCGGCTTCCAGCGTCGGTAGCTGCGGGCGTTCCTGAAGGTAAGCGCCGATGCGACGGAGCGAGGAGGCGCCCAGCACCGCACCGACGTCGTTCAACACCAGCTTCTTCACCGGTGACTCCGGCAGCGCAGCCAGAGCCATGCCGATCAGGCCGCCGAGCGAGGTACCCAACCAGTCCACGGCCTCCACGTCGAGCCGCGCGATCAACGTCACCAGGTCGCCGATATAGACCGGCAGCTGGTACTCCATCGGAGCACGCAACCAGTCGCTGTCGCCGCGGCCCGGCAGGTCGGGGCAGATGACGCGGTAGCGGTCCGATAGTGCGCGCGCCAGGACATCGAAATCACGTGCACTGCGCGTGAGCCCGTGCACGCAGACCAGCACGCGCGGGTTATCCCGCAAGCCCCACTCCAGGTAGGCGATGCGGTGCAACCCGGTGGGGCTGCAGCACTGCACCTTGTACTGTCGGCAGGCGGTCATGCGCCGTCAGGATGCGCCCGAATGGTGGCTCGACTTCGGGTCTTCTCGCCGGTGTAGACAAAGGCAGCAGGTCGCGCGCCGCGGTCCTCGGCGCCGGGCGCACCCGGTGGGCTCATCCTGGGGCCGGACGGCGCGCTCGAGCTCCGAGCCCTGCTCCACCTGCTAATTGGCCTGCACGTCGAGCACCATCTTGAGCATCTTCGGGTCTTCAGCGTCCAGGCGCTCGAAGGCTTTGCCCACGTCGCGCAGCGGCAGCTGATCGGTGATCATCCACTCCGGGTGCAGCAGGCCCTTGCCCAGCATGCGGATGGCCTGCGGAAACTCACCGAGCGTGACGCGCGAGGCGATGATCTGCGCCTCCTTGATCACCAGTGTCTTGAAGTGGACGCTGGTCGGGTCTTCACCGAGGCCGGCGGTGACGATGCGGCCGCCGTTGCGCACCATCTTCACCGCCTGCGCCAGCGGGGGCTCGCGCCCCGGCACGTTGTGCCAGTGGCCAATGCACTCGATCACGCAATCGGCGCCTTCTCCGTGCGTGATCTCGAGGACGCGCTCCACCGGGTCTTCGGCGCGCACGTCGATGGCGTATTCGGCGCCGACGCGGCGGGCCACACCGAGCCGGAAGGCGTCCACGTCCACGCCGATCGCGAGCGCCGGGCTCGCGCCGTGGCACAGCACGTCGAGCACGGCCAGGCCCAGCTTGCCCGTGCCGAGCACCACCACCGTCTCCCCCGGCTGCACCAGCCCGCGCGACAGCACGTGATGGCCGAGCCCGTACACCTCGACCATCGGCACCTGCGAGAGCGGCATGCTCTCGGGCAGGGCGTAGACGTGGCTGGCAGGGGCCGCGACATATTCGGCAAAGCCGCCGTGCAGGTCCACCCCGAGCAGCTTGAGCGTGCGACAAGCGTTGATGCGCCCGAGCAGGCACGCGCGGCAGCCATGGCACGAGAGGATCGGAGCCACGGCCACGGCTTGCCCGCGCCGCAGTCCCTTCACGTCTCGCCCCACCTCTTCCACCGTGCCCCCGAACTCGTGGCCCTGCACGACCGGGTACTTCACCCGGGCGGTGAACTCGCCGCGGTAGAAGTGCAGGTCCGTGCCGCA
>JAICTU010000184.1 GCA_025936205.1 Polyangiaceae bacterium
CGGCTTGGTGGTGAAGAAGGGCTCGAACAAGCGCGCGCGGATCTCCGGGCTCATTCCGGAGCCCGTGTCGGTCACGGCCAACACCGCGTATTGCCGCTCCCGCTGCGCGGGGTCGCGCGGCTCCAGCGCCAGCGCCTGCGTCTCCAGCGTCAACGTCCCTCCCTGCGGCATCGCGTCGCGGGCATTGACGATCAGATTCATCACCACCTGCTCCAGGCTGCCGACGTCGATGTGCACCGTACCCGCTTCGGGCTCCAGCTCGAGCTCCACCTGTATGTGCTCGCCGACCAGACGACGCACCATCGGTACCAGCCGCTCCAACAGCTCGTTCAGCGAAGCGTTTTCGGGCTTCACGATCTTCTTGCGCGCAAACGCCAGGAGCTGCTGCGTGAGCGCGGCACCACGCGCGGACGCAGCCAGGATGCCCTCCAGATACTCGCCCACCGGCGTGTCGCGGGGCAGCTCCTCCTGGGCCAGCTCCACGAACGCCATCACGGCCGTGAGCAGATTGTTGAAATCGTGCGCCACGCCGCCCGCGAGCTGACCGATGCTCTCCAATTTTTGCGAATGACGCAGCTGCTCCTCCAGCCGGGCGCGCTCCGCCTCGGACTGCCGGCGATCGGTCACGTCCGTGAACAGACCGTGCCACATCGTGCCCGCTTCCCCGGCGCTCTCGGCCACCGCGACGCCCGAAACCCAGCGGATCTCCCCATCGGCGAACTGCACCCGAAACTCCTCCTGCCAGCTGAGGAGCGAACCTTCCGACGCCTCCAGCGAGCTCACGATGCGGCCTCGATCTTCCGGATGCACGGCGGCCCACACCAGCGCCGCGTCCTCGTGCGCCGCCTCCGGAGAGACGCGAAACACCTCCCGGATGCGATCGCTGGCGTAAGGAAAGCACGCGCTACCGTCGGCCCGGAGTTGATACTGAAACACCACGCCCGGTACCAGCCGCGCGATCTTGCCCAGCCGATCCAGCAGCTCCCGGGTGCGTGCCACCTCTTGCTTGTAGGCTGTTACGTCCGTCGCGCAGAGGGTGGCCGCGATGACACGGTCGCCCTCGAGCAGCGGCCCCACCCGCACCGATGACCAACCGCGCTGCCCGCTGGCATCCAGTGGCGACGGCACCTCGTATTGATCCAGCTCGCGCGTCGTGAATACGTGCTCGAGCGCGCGCTCCACCCGTGCCCGAGCCTCGGGGGGCACATAATCGAAGCAGCTCGTGCCCACGACCTGTTCGGGCGACAGCGGCTCCTGAGTACGATTGATAAACGTGATCCGACCGGAGCGATCGACCGTCATGATGAAATCCGGAGCCGTGTGCAGGATCGACCCCAGCTTGGCCTCGGACGCCTGAATTTTGCGCTCCAGCTCGGAACGCGCCTGCAGATCGCGCACGATGGCCAGCACCGCCCCGTTGCTCAGGCGCTGCGCCAGCACCTCCGCGTGCATCAGCTGCCCGTCTTTGCGCAGCATCGGCCAGATCTCGCGCGAGACTCCGCCCGCGGCGACAATGGCCAGCGCCGCCTTCAGACGCTGTTGATCGCGCGCCAGGATCAGCGACGAGATGCGCTTGCCGGAGAGCTCCCCCTCCTCGTAGCCGAGCAAGCGATGCCCGCTGCGATTGACCTCGAGGTAGACGCCATCGGCGCTGGACAGGAAGACCCCGTCGGTCGCCTCCTCGAACAGCAGACGGGAATACTCGTCGATATCCGCGCGAAGATGACGCTGTGGACTCATGACCCCGCCCGGCCCAAACCCTACCATCGAGTCTTCAGCCGCGCAGAGGAATCGAGTGACGGCGCCGCCGGGCCGCACTCCGTGTCTCTCGCACAGTGTGGTTCACCCAATTGCGACAACGAGCGGCAATGGGTGCGCTCCGGGCTCATCCTGGCGGGTCCGGCGCCGCGCGCTGGCGAGCCCGCTTCTCTCAACGCAGCGAGGCAGACACCACGTTCACGGGCCGCGACCGGGGCGCCAGCGACGCGAACGGACCCGAGCTCCAGACCCTGCCGTAGTTCGAGGGCAGGAACAGCTCACGGCGCTCGCCGGCTCCAACGCTGAAGGAATCTCCGGGCGAGCCGTGCAACTGCTCGACGAAGGCGCCGGCGCGGGGGAACGTGAACGGCACCCATTGATCGTCGCCGGAGAAGTTGAGCGCCACCACGCTGAGTGCGTCGGGCGTGGAACGGCTGAACACGAGCACGCCGCGCGCCTGATACGCACTCCAGTCGTTGTGGAAGAAGTAGTCGCCCGAGCGGAACTCCTCGCAGTCGCGCCGCATCGCGATCAACCGGCGCACGAGACCGATCGTGATGCGCCCCGCGTCATCGTAGAAATAGTCCCAGCGCACCGGGCGCAGCAGCATCACGCGCCCCAGGCCGTCCGGCGGCACCCAGTAGTTCTCGGCGAGCTCCTCGCCTTGCCAGAGCAGCGGCACGCCGTAGCCAAGCAGCAAGGCCATCAGGTACGGCTGGACGCGAAACCACTGGGAGCGGTTGCCCTCCTGCAGCAAACCGGCGTGGCCGTTGCTCAGACCGAACTGGCACACGAAGCGCTCGTGGTCGTGATTCTCGATGTACTGGAGCGGGCGCTTCTCGATCGCGCCGTCGCCATCGTGCTCGACGCTGCGCGGGTAGCCGTCACCGCCGAGCCGCATACCGAGATCGTAGAGCGCGCTGCGATCGCCCTGTGCGACGCGGCTCGCTGCGTCGAGCGTGTCGTTCTGCCAGGTGCAGTTTGAGTAGCTGCCGGAGAGGATCCCGCGCGGATCCTCGAGCTGTTCCGCGCACTGAATCAAACGCACCTCGTGCGCATCACTCGACTCACCATTACTGGCCGCACCATTACCGGCATCGAAGAAGCGTGCCCAGTACCCGCCCTGGCCGCGCTGGGCGGCAACGAACTGGTACGTCTCGTAGACCAGCGCCGCATACCCTTTGCCCGTGGGACCGTCCCAGTAGTTGGGCACGCAGTCGTAGCGAAAGCCATCGAGATGATAGCGCTCGAGCCAGTATTGGTTGACGGTTTGAAAGAAAGCGCGGGTGAAGTCGCGCCCGAAGTCGGTGCTCTGCCCGAAGTAGTCCTTGGCGAAGCTGCCGAGGAACGGATTCTGATCGTAGCCCAGCCGCCGATACAGCTGCGCGTAGGGGAACAGATCGCTGGTGTGCCCGTAGACGGCATCCAGGATCACGGCGATGCCGAGCTGATGCGCGCGCTCGACGAACTGCTGCAGCTGTTCGCGGGTGCGGCCAAAGCGCTCGTCGACGCCGAAGTAGCCAATCGGCAGATAGCCCCAGTCGACCGTGGGCGCCACGTTGCTGAGCGGCATCACAGACAGGCAGTTGACGCCGAGATCCGCGAGATAGTTCAGCCGCTCGGCGGCCTCGTAGATGTCGACGGCGAACTCGGAGATCATCATCTCGTACATGATCAAATCGCGCACGCGCGGAGTGCGCCAGCTGTTTTCGCTCGCTGCCCAGCTGCGCGCTCGAAAACCCAGCGTGAAGGCGGACATGCGCCCCACCCCGAACTCGCGAGCGAACGGATCGCTGATGAAGTCCACCTCCCCCGCCCGCGGGTTGGTGACCGCATAACGGTAGATGTAGCGACCGGGCTGACCCCACGAGCTGCCGCCGCTGTCGCCGGTGATGTGAAGCCGGACCGACCAGCGATCGCCCCAGACGGGATGCACGTCGTACTCCAGCGCGAAGGTGCGCGCGGGGACGTGCTTCAGAAATTGATCGTGCTCGTGGATGACCTTGACGGTGACGATATTGCCCTGCGCACCCCCAGAAACGCCTGGACGGATCCAGGGCAGGAGCACGCTGATATCGACGACGCCCGGCGACGTCTCCCGAGCGCCGAGCTCACTGATCGGTAGCGTTGCCATGCTGCACCTACCCCTCTCCGCGTGCGAGTATGCGGGCCGAGGGCTCGCGGATCAAGCCGCTTCACGAGGGGCGGCGCCGTGCGCGCAGCTGGCCGATGCAGAGAAAGACCACAAACCAAAACATCGGAATGAGCATCAACCCGAACGAGCTCAACAGGGGTGCGTTCAGGCCGCGCTGCGCGAGCTCGGCCTGGAGCGCCGCCATCCAGAAGGCGGGCGCCCAGCACAGCCGGTACAGGGCATGAGGAGCGGCCACGAGCGCCGAGTCTCCCAGAGCGTCTTCCAGATACGCTCCCACCAGACCGCCCACGACCCCAACCGAAGTCATCCACCACATCCCGCGCCGAGCCCAGCGACGCGGCTCGGTGTCAGCGCCGGGCCGAAGGAAGCGCGTGGCAATGAACATGCCGGCGCCGAGCAGCAGGGCGAGAAAGAGCGCGCGCGTCCAGTCGATCTGATGAGACATGCGCAGTGGCGAGGGCGGCGCGGACTACGGACCCGCGTCCGACGCCGAGCTGTAGCGCACTTCACGGAGCCCCGGCGACGCAACTCGCGCTGGAATCGCCCCTGGGCAAGTTGGCGCAGGCGATTCCGGTCGGCTCGGGGCAGCGTCGCTCGAAGTATGGATTGCAGTACTTCGAGCTCACGCGCCCCACCGCTGGCTTCAACGCCGCGTCCGCGCTAACCGCGACGCTTCGCGAAGCCGGCTTCGACCCGGTGCGAGGGCAGGCCTCGCGCACGACAGTGCTGCCAGCGCCACCCTCTTTTGGCTCGCGCACCGAACCAGCGCACTGGCTTGGCAAGGCGGACGCGAGCAGGAGCATCGCCAGTACAGGTGCGCCGCCGCGACGGCGCAGAGGTGTTGATACCAGCAGTGTTGCACAACAACTCACCTGCCGCCAGGCGGGGCGTCGCTCCCCGCCACGGCCAATGGGCGGCGAACGTGGCGCGAGCGTTGCTAGGTAGTTGGCTTCTGGCAGCGCAAATGGCCTCTTCCTGCACAAGGATCCTCGCCGACAAGTATCGGCTGATTCGACCTCTCGACGAGGGCGGCATGGGCTCCGTGTGGCTGGCGGAGCACCTGAGCCTGGCCTCACCCGTGGCGGTCAAGCTGATCGCCACCGAGTTCGGGACCTCGGAAGAGCGGCGCCAGCGCTTTCTGCGCGAAGCGCACGCCGCGGCGGCGCTGCGCAGCCCCCACGTCGTGTCCACCCTCGACTATGGGGTAGACGGCGACACTCCGTTCATCGTGATGGAGCTGCTGGAGGGCGAATCGCTCTCGGACCGTCTGGTACGACTGGGGCGCCTGAGCGCGCGCCAGACGGAACTGGTGCTCAGGCATGTCAGTCGTGCTGTGGCGCGCGCGCATGAGCTCGGCATCGTGCACCGCGACCTCAAGCCCGCCAACATCTTCATCACCCGTAACGAAGATGAAGAGATCATCAAGATCTTCGACTTTGGCATCGCCAAGACGGAGGCGGGCGACGACGACCCTTCCCAGCGCACGCGCACCGGCTCGTTGCTGGGCACGCCCTCATACATGAGCCCCGAGCAGCTGGAGGGCAAGCACTGCGACCATCGCGCGGACATCTGGGCCATGGGTGTGATCGCCTACGAGTGCCTGCTCGGACAGCTGCCGTTCGCTGGTGCGGGCCTGGGCGGGCTGGTGCTCGCGGTCTGCACCGACCCCCTGCCGGTACCGTCACGACACGGCGCAGTGCCCTGCGGCTTCGACGAGTGGTTCCTGCGCGCCTGCGCGCGCGAGCCGGAACAGCGCTTCAGCAGCGCGCGGGAGGCTGCCCACGAGCTGCGGCGGGTACTGACGCCGGAGTTGCTCACCCCCGAGCTCGGGCCGCGCGTGGAAGCGAACGACACGCTGCCGCTGCTGCCGCACGCGGCTGCTCGCCAGCTCGACCAGCCTACGAACACCGGTGCATCGAGCGCCACGATTCAGAGCCATCCGCAACGCCTGGGCCGGCACACGCTCCTGCTCGGCGCGGTGGCGGCAGGACTGATGCTGATGGCCAGCTATCGCTTCTTCCACGCCTCACAGCAGCTCGAGCCAGCTCAACCGATCGCCACGCTCCAGAGCGCGCTCGAACTGACGCCGGCCAACGCCAACGCAGCGACCCTGGACGAAACGCCCCCTGCGCAGACCGCGACGCCACCCGAGGCCCCGCGCGACCCGGCTCCCGTCGTCGCTGCGCCAACCCCTGCGGCCCGCCCGAGCGCGCGCCGCCCTGCCGGGCGCTCCCGCTCGCGATCGGAGCGAGCCACTTTCACCATCACCTCGACGCCGCCCTCCCGCGTCTTGATCGACGGCCAGCCCAAGGGCACCACGCCCATCCATGCCGCACGAGTCCGCCCGGGCACACACCGAGTCACCCTGATCCACGGCAAACAACGCAAGACCATGATGGTCCGCGGCGACCCCGGAGAAAACGCGCTCGTCTCGGCGCGCTTCAGCAGCGAAGAAACGCCCACCGACCCCACAAACTGACGGCGCTTCAAGGGGGCTCGGCACTCGAGCAAACTGACGACCCCAGGACTGCCCGCTGCACGTCCGCGCCGCCAACGCCGGACTCGCCGGCAGCGATCTACGCCGGCGCATCATCGCCATCGAACGCGCCGTAGCGCCGCACTCCCCGCCGAAGCAACCAAGTGCGTGCCGGAACCACTGGCGCTGCGCGCTGCGAAGAAGCTCGCCAGCGCTCCCGCGCCCTCGCGGCCCCAAACCGCCAACCCTGGCGGACGCTCGAAACCATCGAACCAGGGCGCCGACGAACACGAATCGACAAACCCCGTGGGCAGCTCCGACTGATGCTTCCCGCGCGTTGAGCAACACATACGAACGGCAAAGTACGCGGCGCGCGCCGTCTTCAAAGCCCGCGCATGATAAACACCCGCGCGGCCCGCACCAACTCCCGATTCACGGCACGCGCCACCCGGATCGAAACCTCCTGCATCCCGCGCGACAGCGACCGCCGATCCCCCGCCTCTGTGATCAGATGCACATGATTGCTCTGCACCGAGAAGTGCACGAGCCGAAATCCGAACCGCTCCTGCCCTTCCGCCAGAGCCTCGCGCACCTTCCGAAAGAGCACGCCCACGCGCAGAGACGGCACGCCGGCCACGATGCGCAGAGTGACGTGCACCGGATGATGCCGGGACAACGCCGGACCGCGCAGATGCGAAACGCCCGCGGCGCCCCTCTTTGGCGGCCGACCCGCGCCTTTGCGAGCTCCGCCCCAGGTACGAAAGCGGAAAGCGAGCTGACGGCGAGTCGTCACGAACTTGATTGAGAGCAGCAATTTTTGTTTGCGCAAGCGGCTATGTGATCACTATCGCACACAGCTCCCAGCACAGACTCCCAGCACAGGGGCACCATTGGGGCTGTCCTCCAACGTCGAGGGCTCACGACGCCGCGCTCGAAACCCCCGATGGGCCAGCGGTGCAAAGGGGCTTCGACTCGGCCTTTTCCGAGTTCGGGTTGCCCGTTGCCATTCGTTCCGACCATGGGCCTCCTTTCGCATCCGTTGGCGCAGGCGGGCTCACGACGCCGCGCCGTGGGGTGGCTCGGCATTCGCCTGGAACGAACGGGCGACAGGAGCGCTTTCACCGAACGTTGAAGCACGAAAACCGCGACTTGGAGTCGTGGATGGCGGGTCTCCCCGGGGCGCGCGCAACCCGCGCTGCGCGGGTGAGCACGCCCTTGGGGGAGACCGCGCGCCTCTGGGCGCGCGAGTGGGGGCATCAAAATCAGGGTGGAGTCGGTACGGAGCCGGGGAAGACGTAGGCCTGGAGCAGGGCGATGAGGCCGATCACAGCAGCGCCCGCGACGGAGTGCCACCAGACGGTGCGGAAGATGGGGCCCACGGCGTGGGTGCGTTCGTCCGGTGTGTCGTAGCAGGCAGCGCCGGCGACCATGATCGATTGGGCGTCGATCATTTTGCCCATCACGCCGCCGGTGGAGTTGGTGGCGACGATCAGGATCGGGTTGAGGTTGAGCTGTTGGGCCGTGATGCGCTGGAGGCTGCCGAACAGGGCGTTGGAAGCGGTGTCAGAGCCGGTCAGGAAGACTCCGAGCCAGCCGAGGAACGCGGAGAAGAAGGGATAGAGCACGCCGGCGCTGGTGAAGGCGAGGCCGAGCACGGCGTCGGTGCCGGAGTAGCGGGTGAGGTAGCCGAGGCCGAGGACCTGGGCGATCACGAGCACCGGGACCTTGAGGCGATCGGCGGTGCGGACGACGGCGTCTTTCCACTGGTCGACGTTCAGGCGCAAGAGGAGGCCGGTGAGCAGCGAAGCCACGAAGACGCCGGTGCCCGCCGCGGAGAGCCAGTTCAGGTTGAAGCGCGCCGCCTCGGGCTTGGCTCCCGCGGCGACCACAGGCGGCATGCGCTGGACGAGGTTGTGGAGCGCGGGCATGTCCCACGCAGGCAGAGAGAGGGAGCCCGTGAGCGGGGAGCCGAACAGGGTGGTCTTCAGCGGGACGCCCGCGAACACGTTGTTGAGGAAGGCCTTGAAGCTGGGCGCGCCCCAAACCGCGCAGCAGCCGACCAACACCGCCCAGGGCGCCCAGGCGTAAACCGTCGCTGCTGTGCTGTGGGGGTAGCGCGCCACAGGCGGTTGCTCCGCGTTGGAGCCGAGCGCTTGTTCGGAGCGGAGCAGGAAGCGCGTCTTCGGGTGCCAGACGAAGCGCAGGAAGAGCGCCGTGCACACCAGCGAGAACACGCCCGCGACCACGTCGGTGACGAGGTGCAGCTCGGCCGTGTGCGAGGCGTAGTGTTGCATGAGGGCAAAGGACAGGCCGGAGCAGAGCGCCGCGGGCCAGATCTCGAAGACTTGCTTCCAGCTGCCGCCTTCCATCTTCACGAAGGTCGCGACCAGCCAGAAGGGCACCAGCACCGACACGAAGGGCAGCTGGCGACCCGCCATCGAGGAGAGCGCCAGCTGATCGAGGCCGCTCACCGAGGCGAGCGTGACGATGGGCGTGCCGATCGCGCCCCAGGCGACCGGCGCGGTGTTGGCGAGCAGGTTGAGCACCGCCGCCTGGAAGGGCGAGAAGCCGAGGCCGACCATCACCGCGCCAGCGATCGCGACCGGCGTGCCGAAGCCAGAGGTGCCCTCGATGATCGCGCCAAATGAGAAGGCGATCAGGATCGCTTGCAAGCGCCGATCGAAGGAGATGAACGTGATCGACTCCTTCACGATCTCGAACTTCCCGGTGATCACCGTCATCGTGTAGAGGAACATCGCGGCGATCACGATCCAGATGATGCCCAGGAAGCCGGAGAGCGTGCCCAGCGCAAACGCGGAGGCGGCGGCGCTGATCGGCATGTGAAAGCCGACGCAGGACACGGCGAAGGCCGCCACCACGCCGCAAGCAGCCGCGTAGGGGGCCGCGATGCCGAGGTGACGGCGGCCCTGCGCGTCGCGCCGCGGATGCAACGCGATGAAATACAGCAGCACCAGGATCGGCACGGCCGCGAGGAGCGTCGAAAAAACAGCGTTGCCCGTCGGGTTGTAGTTCTGCTGATACATCGTGCGACAAAAGCTCTCACGGCCGCCTCTGCGCGAGCAATGGCTTGCCGCCGTGCTGAATTGACTACGATTGCGCGTGCAGACGGCAGCGGTGGGTCGCTGCTCTCCCGCGCCCTACGCGCATCGCGTCAATGCCGCAGGCTCGCGCTACTCGGGCTCAGCCGTGGTCGGCGTTTTGCTGATGTAACATTTCCTTCACCTGTTCGAGCAGGCGCTGTGGCTTGTATGGCTTGCTGATCAGGCGCGCGCCTCGGGCTGCAAAGTCGTGCGGCAGCACGTTCGCCGCGTAGCCGGTGGTGAACAGCACTTTTACGTGGGGCACGAGCTGCTCCATCAGCAGATAGGCGCGCCAGCCGTCGAGCTCCGGCATCACCACGTCCAGGATCACGAGATCGATCTCGTCCTTGCGTTGGCGAAACAGCTCCACGGCGCGGTTACCGTTGTTCGCCTGCAACACGGTGTAGCCCGCCCGGCGCAGGATGCGCTCGACCTGCATGCGCACCAGCTCTTCGTCCTCTGCAATCAGGATCAGTCCCGGGCTGGGCGGAGTGCTATCCTCGTGCAACGGCGGATCAGAGCTGGGGGGGGCGCAGGGCAGGCGCACTTTCATCGTGGTCCCGTGCACGCCATCGCTCTCCGCGGCGATCAATCCGCCATGTGCGGCGATGATGCCCGCCGCGACCGCCAGGCCGAGCCCAGAGCCCGCCCCCTTGGTGGTAAAGAAGGGCTCGAAGACGCGATTCAGGTTTTCGGGCGCGATACCGAACCCGGTGTCGCTCACGCTGATCGACACATGGCCCGGTCCATCTGGCTCGATGCGCACCTTGAGCGTGCCGCCTGCCGGCATGGCGTCGCGCGCATTGACGCACAGGTTGATCAAGACCTGCTCGAACTGCGGCTCGTCCAGCGCGACGAAGTGGCGCGCGGTGGGCACCTCGTACTGGAGCAGGATGTTCTCGGGGATGGCCCGGCGCAACATGCGCATGCTGCGCCCCACCAGCTCGCCCAGCTCGACACGCCTGGAGTCGACGTGCTGGCGGCGGCCGATCGCGAGCAAGTGCGAGGTGAGCTCGGCGGCGCGCTCGGTGGCGCGGATCGCCTGGTCGAGCTCGTCGATCGGCCGCTGACCGTCCTGCAGGCTCTGCTTGGCAAAACTGAGATTGCCTTCGATCACCTGCAGCAGGTTGTTGAAGTCGTGGGCGATCCCGCCCGCGAGCTGGCCCAGGCTCTCCAGGCGTTGGGCTCGTTGCAACTGCTCTTCGGTCTCGCGCAGGATCTGCGCAGCGCGCTTGCGCTCGGTGATGTCGGCCGTGATCAAGATCACGTTCTCGACCTTGCCGTCCGACGTGACCGGCACCACGCGTGTGGCGTACCAGGAGGTGCTATTGCCGTCGCGATAGCCTTCTATCTCGTAGTGACCAATGTTGCCCGAGTCGAACGCTGCCTGAATGGCGGCGTGCACCTCGCTCACATGGTCCGGCACCATGTACGCTTCGACGCGGGCGCCCAGCACGTCCTGCATGCGCAGCCCCGGGCCGACGCGATTGACCCATACCATGCGAAAATCGCGGTCCACGAGGGCCACGTAATCCGGCAGGTTCTCGATCACCCTGCGGCGAAATTCCACGTTCTCTTCCAGCTCCGCGGCGAGGCGCCGAGGCTCGCTCACGTCGCTGCTGATGAGCAGGGCGACCTCCTCGCCGTTGGGGTTGTCGAACGGGATCACCTGTGTGAGCATGTGCGCCCGCTCGCCCGTGGCCAGCACGGCCGTGAACTCGACCGATCGCTGCTGACGGGACGCAAATGCTTTCTCCACGCACTCGATGGTCTCTGCGCGGTGCTGCGGAGCGATGAAGTCCTCCATGTGCCCCTGAAGGATCTGCTCCAAATTCCGAGTGAGAGTGCGGTTGAGAAACAGGATGCGGCGGCCCCGATCCACGCAGCTCACATAGGAGTCGAGGCCCCCCATCAGCGCTCTCAACAGGGCCAGCTGGAACGCAGTGTCGAGGTGCGAAAGCGCAGCGTCGATGTGCTCGTCCGGATGGTCCCCACTCATGGCGCCGACGCTAACGTTGGCGGGACGAGATGGCAATCGCGCGGATACCGGGAGGATCGGGCTGCCCCTCGTGTGTCAGACCGTCCCGCGATCGGGTAGCTCACAGCTCGGATCGTGCCGGTTACGGGAATTTCCTGCGCGCACCGCCCCAACCACAGACACAGCGCAAAAGCGGCCGCTCGGCCGCCGACGGCTCCGCAGCCTCGATTCTGGGGTGCCGAGAGCGGAGGGGGCTATACTGTCGGGCAGCGTTCACCATGGGACTCGCCGTCGAACTGCCTCGCGTGCCGACTGAAGATCTGGATCGCAAGGTTCTGCGGCTGCGACAGTCCGCGGAGCGCTTTGCCCGCGAGCCCATCGCGAAGAAGCTCGCATGGCTGTACCAGGTGCGCGAACGTGTGGCGCGCGCCGCGGAGCGCTGGGTAGAAATGACCTGCGCGCACACGCGCCTGGATCCGCAGTCTGCCCTCGCCGGCGAAGCCTGGATTCTGGGGCCCGCCGCCGCCTTGCGCACGCTGCGCATGCTCTCGGCAGCCCTGTCTGACATCCAGCGGCTCGGCGCGCCGCAGTTGCCCGGCAAGATCGAGCGGCTCGATAACGGGCAGTTCTCCGTGCGCGCGTTCCCGGCGGCGCTGATGGATCATGGCCTGCTGCCGGGTGTGCGTGCCGAGGTGCGGCTCAACCCGGGTCCCGGCGGCGAGCCGCTCCCTCAGGCGAGCTTCTACCGTGAATCGGCGCCCCAGGGCCGCGTGGCGTTGGTACTCGGCGCCGGCAACGTGAGCTCGATCCCGGTGCTCGACACGCTGCACAAGATGTTCGTCGAAGGCCAGGTGGTGATCCTCAAACTGAATCCGGTCAACGAGTACCTGGGGCCGGTCTTCGAGGACGTGCTGAAGCCATTGATCGATCAAGGCTACCTCGCCATCGTCTACGGGGGCGCTGAAGTGGGCAGTGAGCTGTGCCATCATCCGCGCGTCGACGAGATCCACATCACCGGCTCGGACCGCACCCACGACGCGATCGTCTGGGGTCAGGAAAAGGCGGAACGCGATCGCCGCCGCGCCCTCGGCCTACCGCTGCTGCAGAAGCGCATCAGCAGCGAGCTCGGTAACATCACCCCGGTCGTGGTGGTGCCAGGTCCTTACAGTGACTCGGAGCTGGCAGCCATGGGCGAGAGCATCGCCGGGATGGTCACCCAGAACGCATCCTTCAACTGCGTCTCCGCCAAGATGCTGGTGCTGCCGCACGGCTGGGAAGGATCCGAGCGCCTGCTCGGGCAGATCGGCAACGTGCTGTCGCAGGCGGCGCCGCGTTACGCTTACTATCCCGGCGCCCAGGAACGCTACCAGGTGCTGACACGAGAGGCGGAGAAGACGGCGGAGCGTGTGCAGACGTTCGGTACCGCCGGAGAGGGCACCCTGCCCTGGACGTTGATCCGCGGATTGAATGCGCAGGACCGCTCGGCGCTGCATTTCCGAATGGAGCCGTTCTGCTGCATCCTGAACTCGGTCGAGCTCGATGAAGCAGATCCACTCGCGTTCCTGCGTCAGGCCACCAGCTTCTGTAACGAAACGCTCTGGGGCACCCTGAACGCAGTGCTGTTCGTGCCGCCGGCGCGCCTGGATGATCCGAGCTTCAACCAGGAGCTGGAGAGCAATGTGCGGCGGCTCCGCTACGGTGTGGTCGGCATCAACCAGTGGTCGGCAGTCGCCTACGCCGTCGCCACGACGCCGTGGGGAGGCCACCCCTCCGCGACCCTGGACGACATCCAGAGCGGCCTGGGCTGGGCGCACAACAGCTGCATGCTCGAAGGCATCGAGAAGTGCGTCGTGCGCGGGCCGCTCACGTCGCCCTTCCGCCCGCTTTGGTCGCCGCTGCACCGCACCTGCAACCTGGTGGGCCGAGAGCTCTGTGCGTTCGAGGCCGACCCCAGTGTTTGGCGGTTATCGAAGCTAGGGTTTCAGGCGCTGCGCGGGTAACTTGCGCGGGGACGCCCGTACCCTCGAGTACTTCCGAACGCGGCGCCGCAGGATGCACGCGCTGGTTTTTGTTCGCGCGGGTGATTAACCGGACCAATAGCCGGCTCGCTACCCTTGATATACACTCCGCACGGGGGAACGGGAGCAAACTCCCGTGCTCGGAGTGCGGGGTGTTCCGCAGTGAAGGCAGACGCATGAGGACGGAATGACCGAAGGGGGAGACAAAGCGCGAGCGGAGTTCCTCTCGGAGGCTCAGGAGCTGGTCGAGACCCTTTCTCGCAATTTGCTCTCGCTCGAGCAAGGGCGCGCGGGCGGCGGCAGGGTCGACCCCGAGCACCTGAACGAAGCCTTCCGCAGCGTGCACACGTTGAAGAGCTTGTCGGGCCTGTTCGGCGACAAGCACATGAGCCAGCTCTCCCACCGGCTCGAAGATCTGCTCGATGATCTGCGGCTCGGTCGCCAAACGCTGAGCGATGCGGTGCTGGACCTGCTGTTCACATCGGTCGACGTGTACTGGCAGATCCTGACCAGCAGCGATACGCAGCAAGAGCACCGCGGCGTGCAAGAGATCCTCGATCGGTTGGAGAAGCTGGCGCCAGCCGCGACCACCGAGTCCGGAGATCTCGACAGCTACGACATCGAACAGGGCCTGCTGGCCGTGCTCACCGAGTACGAGGAGCACCGGCTGCTAGTCAGCGTGAAGCAGGGACTCGAGCTGTATCTCGTGCGCGTGCAGTTCGAGCTGGTCACGCTCGACAAGGCGCTGACCGAGATCAAGGACAAGGCCAAGCCGTTCGGCGAAGTGATCACGTACCTGGCCGCCGGCGAAGCTGCGAGCCCGGACCTGATCGAGCTGGACCTGCTGCTCGCCTCCGGCTCGCCGCTGCCGGAGATCGAGGCCGCCCTCGCCGGGCCGCGCAGCACGGTGCGCCAGATCCAGCGCCGCAAGCGGCCCACGCGCTCCAGCAAGGCGCTGCCACGCCCCGTGCCCGTGCGCCCGCGCGGCGCCACGGCCACGCCCCCCGACGGCGGCACCACCGCGCCCATGGCGCCGGTGGAAGGCACGGAGGCTCCGCCGCCGGAGGCGCTGCCCGCGGCGGCGGGGCTGCTGCGCTCGGTCAGCCAGACCGTGCGCGTCGACATCCACCAGCTGGATGAGCTGATGAACGTGGTCGGCAAGCTGGCTGTGCTGCGCGGCGGCCTCAGCGAGCTCACCGACAGCGCGCGCTCGGACGGCCAGCGCCGGCTCGCCTCGCAGCTGTGGCAGCTGTCGCACAAATTCGAGCGCAGCTTGCGCGAGCTGCAGAGCGGCATCCTGGAAGTGCGCATGGTGCCGCTGGCGCAAGTCTTCGAGCGCCTCACGCGCATCGTGCGCAAGACCGGCCGCGACCTGAACAAAGACGTGCGGCTGGTGGTCACCGGGGCCGAGACCGAGATCGACAAGCTGATCGTCGAAGAGCTGAGCGATCCGCTGATGCACATCATCCGCAACGCCATCGATCACGGGATCGAGGACGCGGAGGAGCGCAAGCGGATCGGCAAGCCGGCGGTGGGCACGATCGCGCTGAACGCCTTCCAAAAAGGCAACCACGTGGTGATCGAGGCCGAGGACGACGGGCGCGGGCTGAACAGCGACTCGCTCCTGGACCGCGCGATTCAACTGGGCGCCATCGCCGAGCACGAAGCCAAGGAGCTGTCGCGCGCGGACGCCCTGAACCTGGTGTTCTTGCCCGGCCTGAGCACGCGCGACAAGCCCTCCGCGGTGAGCGGCCGCGGCGTGGGCATGGACGTGGTGAAGACCAACATCGCCAAGCTCGGCGGCTCGATCGAGCTGGAGAGCGAGCCGGTGATCGGCACCAAGATCACGCTCACCCTGCCCCTGACACGGGCCATCGTCACGGCGCTCCTGGTGCAGGTCGGCGACGGCATGTTCGCGATCCCGCTGACGAGCATCTCCGAGGTGAACGCGCTGGAGGAATCGCAGATCCGCATGATCGATCGCACCGAGGTACTGAGCCGGCGCGGTTCGAGCCTGGAGCTGTGCCGGCTGCGCCAGCTGTTCCAGCTGTCGACCGAGACGGAACCCGCGCGACAGTACGTGGTGGAAGTGATGGCAGGGACCCGGCACCTCGGGCTGGTGGTGGACACGCTGCAGGGCCAGCAGGACATCATCATCCGCCCGCTCGGGCGCTCGCTGCACTCGGTGCGCGGCTTCTCCGGTGCCTCCGAGCTGGCCGACGAGCGCATCGCGCTGGTGCTCGATCCCGGCGCCCTGATCGAAGAGGCCAGCTCGGGTAACTCCCGCGAGCGAGGAGGTCGCATCCGTGTCGCTGGCTGAAGGAATGGAAGCTTCGACGGCCATACCGGCGCGCCTGAGCAGCGCAGACGAGCCGGTGCGGGAGATCCTCACCTTCGCCGTGGGCGGAGAGGCGTACGGCGTGCCGCTCACGCAGGTGCTGGAGATCCTC
>JAICTU010000785.1 GCA_025936205.1 Polyangiaceae bacterium
GAGCGAAGCGGACCTGGAGCGGAGGCAGTTCTTCGGCGCGCTGGCTGCGGGCGCCGCGGGCTTGGGGCTGATGGGCTGTTCGCCGGCGCAGGGCCAGGTGCCCGCCGCCGCGCAGCCACCGGCCGACGAATGGGCGCGCGTGCGCGCCGAGTTCAATCTGTCGCCGAAGTACATACACCTGGCAGGGTTTCTGCTGGCCTCCCACCCGCGCCCGGTGCGCGAGGCCATCGAGCGCCACCGCCGAGCGCTGGACGACAATCCCGCGCTCTACGTCGAGCAGCACTTTGGCTTGTTCGACGAGGTGCAGAAGTCAGCGGCGGCCTACCTCGGAGCGAAGCCCGAAGAGATCGCGCTCACGGTAGCACCACCATGGGGCTGGCCATCTTGTACGCGGGCTTGCCGCTCGCACCGGGCGACGAGGTGATCACCACCAGCCACGATCACTACGCCACGCACGAATCACTGCGCCTGGCAACGCTGCGCGCCCGGGCGGAGTTGCGCAAGGTAGCGCTCTACGAGTGCTCCTCCGAGGCCGCGCCCGAAGCGATGGCGGCCGCCATCCAGAAAGCCATCGGCGGCAAGACGCGCGTCGTGGCCATCACCTGGGTCCACTCCAGCACGGGAGTGCGCACGCCGGTGCGCGCGATCGCCGACGTGGTCGCCGCGGCCAATGCGCGCCGCGCGCCGGAGCACCGCTGGGCGCTGGGCGCTGGGCGAGGCCTTTCAATTTCATCTGGGCATCGGCAAACGCAAAGTGGCCGAGCGCATCCACGAGCTGAACCGCCAGTGCAAGCAAGGCCTGGCCAGCATGAAGAATGTCACCCTGCACACCCCGCAGCGCGACGACGCCTCCGCCGGCATCATCACCTTCGAGATCGCCGGCGTCGAGCCGAAGGCGATCGTGGAGCGTCTGCTGGAGAAGGGCATCGTCGCCTCCACGACGCCCTACGCCACCAGCTACGCGCGGCTGGCGCCGGGGCTATTGAACACGCCGCAGGAGATCGAGCGCACGCTGGCGGAGCTGAAGGCGATGGCCGGCTGAGCGCGGATGCGCGGGCAACATCAATGCCCGATCGCGATCCAGCTCAACTCGACCGACCAGAGCCGGCTGTTCCACCAGGTGCGCAG
The DNA here is from genome assembly GCA_025936205.1 of Polyangiaceae bacterium. The sequence goes on from JAICTU010000785.1 coordinate 1,129, forward strand.
CTGAACTCCGAAGCCGCTCTCATCGACACCCACGATCCCCACCTGGAGCCGCGCATTGTCACGGTGATCGATGTCGAAGCCAGTGATGCCGACCTGCACGACGGGCGGCGCGGTGAAGGCTCGATCGAAGGCGATTTGTCCGGTGAAGGTGCGAAAACCGCCCGACTCGAGCCCCGGTCCGAGCAGGGTCCAGCCGGTCTGCGATGCGTCGAGGCGAGCGGCACCGGCAGCGAAGCTCAAGGGCAACACCGAAGTCGTCATGACATCGACGCTAGGGGTGCGGATGCTTCCGGCAGGTTGCCGGCGCGCGACGCGCAGCTGCCGGCCCGACATCTCGGTCACGGTGAGCATGGGCTGCGCCGCCGTCGAAGGCGAAGACACCGCCAGGGCGCGGATCGCTCGCGCCGACGAAAAGCTTTACGCGAAGCGCTCGGGCCGCAACCGCGTCTGTTTCTAGGTTGCCCTTCCGCGCCGGCATGTTGATGCCGAATGACGGGCGCGACGGGCGGCGCACCTTCGCTCTTGCGGAGTGAGGTTCCCCCGGGAACGAGGGGGATGCTCGAGCGCAAAGTGAAGCTCCTCAGGGAACGAGGGGAGTTGGCGCGCGGAGTGAAGTTCCCCGGGGAACCGAGGGGGGGTGCCGGTTCGACATTTGAGGTTTCCAGAGGAACCTCGTTTCGGGCGTTCCGAGGGGCACCTGGTCGGTGAAGGATTTGGGCCGGGCCTCCGCTGTGGCGGGCTGAGGCGCACTTCGGGGCGCGGGCGGCGCAGGTTCTGGTGTCATGCCCGCGGGAATGCTGTTTGGCCCCTGGGGCGCCACTTGCGCGGGAGGGAGCTCGGCCACTAAGAGACGCCGGGCCGTCCAACCCGCTTCCCCCGCACGCGGCGCCGAGTTGCCGCTGATTTGCGTGGCCGATTCAGGGGATCCCGGCGTTGCGGCTCACGGTCGCAGTGAAGGAGCGCACCGCTTCGAGTTGCGTGTCGTCGAGCTTCGGATTGTTGGTCACCAAGAGATAGTCCACCGTTTTCAGCGAGCCCACCTCGATCTGCTCGAGATTGGTGTTGCCGGTGATGTCCAGTTCTTCCAGGCGCTGCAGCGAACCGAGCGAAACGTGAAGCAGAGCCGCGTTGTCGTAGACCGCGATCGCTCGCCCCGTCCGCAGACCCTCGCTGATCGAGAGCTCGGTCAGACTGTCGTTGCGCCCGATGTCAATCAGCGTGATCGGGTTGCTCAGACGCGAACCTCGCAGAGAGTACGGTCCGTCCCCTTCGTTGGGCAGGTCGAGGTGCAAGCTCTGCAGCTCCGGATTGTCGACCACGGTCACCTTGTCGAGATCGCGCATCTCCTTCAGCGATGGGATGCTTTGCAAGATGGCATTGTTCA
>JAICTU010000698.1 GCA_025936205.1 Polyangiaceae bacterium
AGCGAAGTCGATGCAGGGAAGCCGCCCGCCGTGCCAGGCGCGCTCAGCCTGGCGCTGGAAGGCGCAGGCAGCGAGCTTCACGGCGTGCCCTTCCTCCTGCCGGGGCGGGGCACGGAGCAGATGAACGGCTGGGACAGCTACTTCATCCTGCTGGGGTTGATCCGCGACGGACGGCTCGACCTGGCGCGCGGCGTGGTCGACAACTTCGTGTACTCGGTCGAGCACTACCATGGCATCTCGAGCGCCAATCGCAGCTACTACCTGGGCCGCTCGGGGCCTCCGGTCTTTGCCGCGATGATCCGGGCGCTCTGGGAGGCGACGCCGGAGCCCGAGCGCGAGCGCGCCTGGCTGCGCCGCGCGCTCGATGCGGCGACGGCCGAGTACCGCAGAGTCTGGACGAAGACGCCGCGCCAGGTCGCCTCGCTGTGTCAGGGCGACGGCGACGGCCGCGTCTGCCTGGCGCGCTACGCGGGCGCGGGCAGCGGGCAACCGCCGGAGCTGGAGCCGGGTAGCTTCGACTGGCTCTGGAAGGAGCTCGGGCGCTCGCTGGAAGCGAGCTACGCCACGGGTCAGCTCGCTGAGCGCGACCTCAACGCCGAGCTGGAGCGCGCCTTTCGCAACGATCGTTGCATGCGTGAATCGGGCCACGACGCCACCTACCGCTGGTTCTGGCCCGCGCGGCCCTCGCCCAACGGTCCGCCGCCCGTCAATCGCTGCTCGGACATGGTCAGCGTCGACCTGAACAGCCTGCTCTACAAGTACGAGGTCGACCTCGCCCGGCTGGAGCAGGAGCTCGGCCGCGACCCTCAGCCCTGGTGCCAGCGTGCAGCACGGCGCTTCACGCTCTTGAAGAAGCACCTCTGGTCGGCGCGTGAAGGCCTGTTCTTCGATGCCTTCATCTCCGATCAGGGGCCGCAACCGACCGGCTACGTGAGCGCCACCGCGCTCTATCCGCTCTGGGCCACCGCCGAGGCCTGTCCAGGGGACGGGGCCGCAGCCGGGACGAAGGCCGCCGAGGCGGCGCTGAGCGCCGAGGAAAAGTCCGCGCTCGTGACCAACGCGCTGGCTCAGCTGGAAGCGCCGGGCGGTTTGCTCGCCAGCGCGCGCGCGTCCCGCGAGCGCTTCTCGCCGCGTGCCGATCGCGGCTGGGACTACCCGAACGGCTGGGCGCCGCATCAGATGCTGGCCTGGCAGGCCCTCGAGGCCCAGGGCTTTCACGAGGACGCGCAGCGCCTGGCCTTCTCCTGGCTCTATCTGCTGCTCACGCAGGTGATCGACTCCGACGCCAGCACGCTCGACGCCTACGACGTGGTGGAGCGCGGCCACAGGGCAGATTCGGATCCCGACAGCGAGCGCGGCGACCTGGCCAGGGACGGCTCCGCCTGGACCAACGCCTCCTTCCAGATCGGGCTCGGGCTCCTGGACCCGGCCCAGCGCGCGAAGCTGGCGCAAGCGACCGCCGGGAGGTAGTTGAAACGCGAACAGGAGCAGGATGAGACCCATGATCGACGATCTCCTGGCCGCCCGGCTGCAGATGGCGATCTCGCTTGGCTTTCACATCCTGTTCGCGGTGGCGGGCATGGCCATGCCCTGCCTGACCGTGCTGGCGGAGTGGCGCTACTACCAGACGCGCGACCGCATCTATCGCGAGCTGGCTCACCGCTGGGCCAAGGGCACCGCGATCTTGTTCGCGGTGGGCGCGATCTCGGGCACCGTGCTCAGCTTCGAGCTGGGCCTGTTGTGGCCGCGCTTCATGGCCCAGGCGGGCGCCTTGATCGGGCTGCCCTTCAGCTTCGAGGGCCTGGCCTTCTTCCTCGAAGCCATCGCGCTCGGCATCTACCTGTACGGCTGGGATCGCGTGTCAGCGCGCATCCACCTGGCGAGCGGTGTCGTGGTCGCGCTGAGCGGCGCCGCGAGCGGCGTGCTGGTGATCGCCGTCAACGCGTTCATGAACACACCGCGCGGCTTCGTGATCGACGAACGGGGAGAAATCTCGGCCGTGGATCTGTGGCAGGCGTTCTTCACGCCCGCCTTCCCCGTCCAGGCGGCGCACATGCTCACCGCCGCCTACGCCAGCGTCGGCTTCGCGGTGCTCGGCATTCACGCCGCACGGCTGCTGAAAGACCCGGGCGACGCCTTCCATCGCGCGGCGCTGCGCCTGGTGGTGCCGCTGCTGATCGTGGTCTTGCCGCTGCAGCTGCTGAGCGGCGATCGTTCGGCCAAACACCTCGCCGTGTATCAACCCGCCAAGCTCGCGGCGGCGGAAGCGCTCTGGGAGACGACCGAAGGCGCACCGCTCTTGATCGGCGGCATTCCCGTCGAGGGCGGGCAGCGCGTGCTGCTCGGCGTGCACATCCCCAAGGCGCTGAGCTTCCTCGCCCACGGCGATTTCTCCTCGAAGGTGATCGGACTGGAAGACGTCCCACCGGACGCGCGCCCGCCGGTGCTGATTCCGCACCTGGCGTTTCAGACCATGGTCGGCTGCGGCACCCTGATGCTGGGGGTCGCCGCCTGGGCGGGCTGGTTGCTCTGGCGCCGGCGCCCGCTGGAGAGCGAGCGCTGGTTCCTGCGCGCCGCCGTGGCGTCCGCGCCGCTGGGGTTGATCGCAGTGGAAGCGGGCTGGATGGTCACCGAGGTGGGGCGCCAGCCCTGGATCATCCAGGGCGTGCTTCGCGTACGTGACGCCGTCACGCCGATGCCCGGCTTGCAATACAGCCTGCTCGCCAGCATCGGCGTGTACCTGCTGCTCGGCAGCGTGGTGGCGGTGTTGCTGTCGAGAGAGGTCGTCAGCAAGGCCCCGGCCAGCAAGAGCTCGCCCAGTGCAGCGGCAGAAGGGCTGCCCGCTCAATGAACGTCTGGGTGGATGCCTGCTGGTTGGCGCTCGGCATCGGCGTGCTGCTGTACGCGCTGACGGGCGGCCCCGATCTGGGCGCCGGCGTCTGGCACCTGCTCGCCAGCGGCCCGCGCAAGGCCGAGCAGCGGCGCGCGCTGCAGCACGCCATCGCGCCCATCTGGGAGGCCAACCACGTCTGGCTGATCTTCGTGATCGTGCTGATGTTCTCCGCGTTCTCGCGCGCCTTCGCGGCGATCAGCATCGCGCTGCACATCCCGATCGCCCTCGCGGTGCTGGGCATCGTGATGCGCGGCGCCGCCTTCGCCTTTCACGCCTACGGCATCCACAGCGCGCGCACGCGCCGGCGCTGGTCCTGGGTGTTCGCCCTCTCCAGCCTGATCACCCCGGTCCTGCTGGGCACGGTGGCGGGCGCGCTCGGCACGGGCCAGATCCGTGTGCGAGGCGAGCTCGTGACCAGCGGCTACCTCGCGGGCTGGACCACGCCCTTCGCCTGGCTCGTCGGTGGCTTCACCCTGGCGCTGTTCGTGACCCTGGCCGCCGTCTACATCGCCGCGGAAGCCGACGACCCGGCGCTGGCCGACGACTTCCGCCGCCGCGCGCTGCTCGCGGAGCTGGTCGCCGGCGGCTTCGCGGGCCTGGTGCTGTGGCGCTCCTCGCTGGAGGCACCGCAGCTGTATGGCGTACTGATGGGCTCGGGCTGGTCGTGGGCGGTACAGGCCGTCACCGCCGATCTGGCGCTGGTCACGATCGTGCTGCTCTGG
>JAICTU010000442.1 GCA_025936205.1 Polyangiaceae bacterium
GAGCCATTGTTGCGGCGCGGCTGCGGCGAGCTCGCTCCGCTGCCGCAGCTCCGCGAGCACGGCGTGGACGTCGGCCGCGCGAAAGCCCAGCTGGCACAATCCAGAAGCCACCTTCGCGGGGACATCGAGCGAGCTCGAGGATGAGAGCGGCGCGGACGAATGCGGCGCGCCGTCCCGCACTGGCACGCCGAACGCGCTCGGCAGCACGCGAAAGTCGCCGGCATCGCCCGCGCTGCGCAGCTCGCCCCGGTGCAGCGCGCGCTGATGGGCCGAGCACAGCGTGACGAGATTGTCCGCGCTGTGGCGGCCCCCTGCGGAGCGCGGCCGGATGTGATGCGGAGAGTCATGCAAGGCTTCGGACCATGTTCGTGAAGTAGAGGCCCGGCCCTGAGAAATCCCCGCGAACTGGTCACCAAAGAGCAGTTACGAGCAGCAATCGCGGCTCGGCCTGCACGGCACCCCGCCGGCGCCAGGATGAGCCCAAAAGTTCGCTGCCGGAGCGGACCCAGCCACGCACGCGTGGCCCCAATGGTGCTGAAGTGAGAGCGGCAGCGGGCATATCCTGGCGACGCGGGGGGACCTGTAGGGCCGAGCCCTGTCTGATTCTCACCACTCGCGGCGCTCCGTTTTTTGTGAAGCCCTCATGTTCCATGTGGAACCTCACTTCGCACAAAAATGAGGGCCACCTCGCGTTGCGCTGTTTGTCGAATGCGTACCGGCGCAGCGCGGATACTGCTCCAGTGCCTTGCTCCGTGACTTTTTTCGCGGGGATTTCTCAGGGCCCGGCCCATTCCCCCCGCACGCCGTGCGCTCGGGTGCCGCACGGCGGCACTGCGCTCCTCTCCAGGGCGCCCGGGTCAGGTGCCGAGATGTGACGAATCATCGGGCGAGCCTCAGAAAAGCGAGCGCCCGGCGACCCCACGGGACCGACGCCTCGAGGGGTGCTAGCCTCGTAGCATCACCGTGAAACGCTGCTCGAACCTGCTCGCGGTCTTCGGCTACGGACTGGCCCTGCTCGGCACGGCGCACTGCGAAGATGAATCCTGCGACGACCTGCAGGGGGAGGCCCGCCGCGCCATCCACGCGGCGGCGAGCAAGGCCGACCGTAGCTGCAGCGTGGATGACGATTGCGTGGTCGTGAACTATGGCGTCAGCTGCATCGACACGTGCGGCAGCGAGCAGACCAGCGTCGCCAGCTCCGCGGCCGCCGCCCTGGAGGCGCAGGCTCGCGCCGCAGACGACGAGTACTGCCGGCAATTCTGGCGCCAGGGCTGCAAGTCGATCTCGCCGCCCTGCACACCGCCGTCGAGTGTCCCGACGTCGTTCTGTAACCAGGGTCAGTGCGTCCTGACTTTCGTTCCATTCTGAGGAGTGACTATGCTCGGTGGATGTCCTGGCGCACTCTGCTGTTGCCCTGCTTGTGCTCGTTGCTCGGCGTTGCTCTTCCGGCGGTCGCGCAATCGACCCGGGCCTCTTCGTCGGCACCGAAGAACCTGCACCTGTTCCTGCTCGTCGGGCAATCGAACATGGCCGGGCGGGGCGTGATTGAAGAGGGAGATCGCGCGCCGATCGACCACGTCTTTGCGCTGAACGCACAGGGGGAATGGGTGCCCGCCGTGGACCCGGTGCACTGGGACAAGCCGAGTGCGGGCGTGGGCCTGGCGCGCTCCTTTGCCGTGGAGTACCTGAAGCATCACCCCGGCGCGAGTATCGGGTTCATTCCCGCTGCTTGCGGCGGCTCCCCCATCTCGAGCTGGGCTCCCGGCGAGTACTTTGATGGTACTCACAGCCACCCGTACGATGACGCGCTGGCCAGGTACCGCCAGGCCGCACCGAGCGGTACGCTGAAGGGTATCCTCTGGCATCAGGGCGAAAGCGACCGCAGCCCGGAGCTGGCGCCGCGCTATGAAGCCGCGCTGACCGCGCTGGTCCAGCGCTTTCGGCGCGAGCTGCACGCACCCAAGGTGCCCTTCGTGATCGGGCAGCTCGGGCAGTTTGCCGGCGCGGGGCCCTGGGATGTGAATGGACTGGAGGTGGATCGCGCTCAGCGCAGCGTCGCCGCGAAGGTTCCGTTCAGCGCGTTCGTCTCCTCGGACGGGCTCACGAGCAACGCGGACAGTCTACATTTCGACTCGGCGTCGCTGCGCGAATTCGGCAGGCGGTACGCCGTGGCGTTCGCCGGGATCGAGAAGCGCCGCTAGCGCCGGCGGCGCGTGCGGCGCTCCGCGCACGGGTCCCAGTGCGCGAAGGCGTCGAACAGGAATTGTTCGGCGCGGTCCAGCTCGTCGAGCGGGGAGGGCGGGCCGAGCAGGAACTCTCCCAGGCTCACGTCGCCGTTCAGGAAGGCACGCGCGAAGTCGCGCAGCAGCTTCATCTCCGCCAGCTCGCGCTCCAGCTCACTGAGCATCCAGTCCTGAGCTCCCTCGGCGCCGCGGCTGCGCGCGCCGCGTGGGGGACCGAACGCCACCGCCACCGAGTCGCGCAGTGACTTGAGCTCCGCGCTGAGCGCGCGCAGCTGGCAGCGCAGCTCCTCGTTCGCTTGCAGCAACGCCTGCGTGCTGCGCTCGACGTCTTGCTCGGGCTCGCAGGGCACTGGTGAGGCGAGCCAGCTGCGCTGCAGCTCGACCAGGCGCGCCACGTCGCCGAGCTCGTAGGCGCGCGTGACCTCCTTCATCACGGAGGTCAGCGTCGCGCGTTCCGTCGGGTCCTGCACCTTGTCGGGATGAAGGGCTAGCGCGAGCTTGCGGAACAGCGACCGCAGCAGGCACGGCCCCGAATCTTTCGGCCTGGGCGCTGAGTAGCCGGCATCGGCTTCATGAGCACCATACTTGCCGCTGGAGCCGCCGTGACAGGGCTCGCGCTCCGCTTCGGCGCTCACCTCATCCTGAACATCGCGTTCAGGCAACAGCTGCCCATAGGCGCGCCGGACCCGCACCTTGTCGCGCCGGCTCAGGCGGCTTTCCGGGCCGAGGAGCGACGCGAAGACCGCCTGCACTTCCGCCACAGCTGCGCATAACGCCTCACGCAGCGGCCCGAGCCGCGCATCGAGCGCGCGCGCTGCGTCCCGCGCACTGCACTCGCAGGCGTCGCGAGCGAGCTTCTTTTTGCGGATCTCGTTGAGCAAGCGCTCATGTTCGCGCTCTGCCGCGACCAAGCGCTGCCGCGCCGGTGAGGGCCGTAGCGTCAACGCCCGCGATGGCTCTCGAGCCGGCGACGTCTCCGGGGCATTTGTCGGGGCAATTGTCGGCGTCATCGTCGGCCCCGCGTGCACGCCGCGTCGCATCTGCCCAGCATAGTGCTGCACCCCCACGAGGTCCACCCAGGGGCCGGCGCTTGCAGTACCGATTTGCAGCGCGTCGCTCGCAGAACGGCAGGAGCGGGACACGCAAATATTTGATGAGGCTCGATTCTGAGGCGCGGTGTCGCTGCCCTCAGCCAGCGGGCAGCGCCTGGTGTGCTACATGAGTGCCTTGTCCATTGGCGGTCCTCGCGCTGGGGTGTGAGCTCGAACGGACGAGGAGTTGGCGAATGTGTCCTGACCGTTACTCGGAACCGCCTCGTCGCTGGCAGCATGCGGCCGCGCTGCGACTGAGCACACTGATGAGCCTCGCAGGGGCTGCTGCGTGCAGCCCGACGGGTGCAGGTGGTGGGGCCGCCGACTCGCCGCTCACCATCCAACCGCCGGTCACGCCAGCAGCGACGGATCCCACGCCGATCGCGCCTGTCAGCGAGCCGCCGCCCTCCGTCTCGAGCGGCGACCCATCGGCAGCGGGGGAGTTCATCGATCCGGATGAGATGCCGATCGTGCCCACCGTTCCGATCCGCCGGCGCGGCTTGAAGGAAAAGCAGGTGACTTGCCCCGATGGCGGCACCACGTCGGTATCGGGAACGGTCTACATCCCGTCGGGGGAGCTCGCGCTCTACAACGCGATGGTCTACGTGCCCGACGCGGACCTGCGCCCCTTCAGCCCGGGTGCGTCCTGCGGCTGCGAGATCAGCGGTGAGCCGATCGCATCCGCGTTGACCGACGCCGACGGTCACTTCGTGCTCGAGAACGTGCCCGTCGGCTCCGACATCCCGCTCGTGGTGCAAGTGGGAGAGTGGCGTCGTGAATTCAACATCGGCACGATCGAGGCCTGCACGGACAAGCCGATTCCGGAGCAGACGCTGCGCTTGCCGTCGCGTCAGAGCGAGGGCGACATCCCGAAGATCGCCGTGGCAACGGGCTTCGCTGACGCGCTCGAGTGCCTGGTGCGCAAGCTCGGTATTGCACCGGAGGAGTTCACGCATCCGCGGCGCGACGGCCGTGTGAATCTGTTCGCCGGCTTCGGCGGGACTGATCGCTTCAGCGATTCGATGAATGGCGGTGAGCCCTTTCCGCCCTCCGGAGCGCTCTGGTCCGACCTACCGTCGCTGCAGATGTACGACATCGTGCTCTTGTCGTGTGACTCTCGCGCTCCCGACAGCGGCGGGGACGACGACAAGGATGAGCGCTCGATGCAAGCGATGTACGACTACCTGAACGGTGGTGGCCGCGTGTTCGCCTCGCACTTTCAGGAGGTCTGGTTTCAGAAGGGGCCCGCGCCGTTCCCCGACCTGGCGACGTACGTGAACGACCCCAATTACGAAGGGCCCCCCGAGTTTCAGGTCGTGACCGACTTCCCCAAGGGGCAGGCGATGGCGGAATGGGCGCTCGCCAGCGGCGCATCGACGGACGCGGGGCAGATCCCGGTGCTCGGTGCCCAGCGCACGATCCAGAGCGAAAATCCGAAGTACGCGCAGCGCTGGCTGACCGGCAGTGACCCCGACACCGTTCAGTATCTGTCCGCCAACACCCCGCTCGGCGCCTCCGAAGCCGACCAGTGCGGGCGCGTAGTGCTCAGCGACCTGCACGTCTCTCCGGGCAGGTTCGACAAGGTCACGAAAGAACCCATCGACGACCTCTCCGAGCAGGACCTTCCGTTCCCGGAGGGGTGCGTGACGAGCGGCTTCAGCCCGCAGGAAAAGCTGCTCGCCTTCATGCTCTTCGACATCTCTGCGTGCGTGGTGCCCGACAACCAGGCGCCTGCGCCCCCGCCCATCATCCGCTAGCCGCGCGCATTCATCAGACTGCATCCCAGTCAGGCCAGGGCCGCCTGCTCCAGGCGCGCCAGGATCTTGTGCTTCTTCGAGTAGACCGTGCTCACGCTGATGCCGAGCTGAGCGGCGATCTGCTCGGGCTCGAAGCCCTGCAGGTACGCGCCCAGGAACTCGCGGTCGCGGTCGGAGAGATCCTCTACCAGCTGGCTCAGCGCACGCGCTTGCTCGCGCTCCGAGCAGATGCTGAACGCATCGGGTACGTCGCTGGGCGCCTCCACTTCGGAGAGCTCCTCGCCGGCCTTGCACAGCCCGGGCTGCCGCCGATGATTGCGCAAGAAGTCATGAGCGCTGTTGCGGGCCAGGGCGCACAGCCAGGAGCCGAGCGGCGTGCCGCGCCCGGGGTCGAAGCTGCGCAGGCGGCGCTTGTCGTCTTTCAGCAGCCGCAGGCATAGACTTCCATAAATCTCTTCCAGATGGTCGGTCCCGGTGAGCTGCGGGAAGCGCCGCGTCACACGGCTGATCACGCCCAGCAGCTGGCGCGAGTAGCGCTCATGAAAGATGCGCCAAGCGTCGTCGTCGTTGGCGAGCAGGCTGCGGATCAGAGTCGCATCGTCGTACACAGGTTGTTCTCCTCGTCGGGGCATGGCCGTCGACCCCTGGAGAGAGCACCTCGTGTGCCCGAAGGTTAAACCTGTAATTTCAATTAGTTATGGCCACTGGAACGCGTAACTTCGTCACGCGGTGACGCGTCACGAGGCGTGCGAACGGCGCGCGTGTGCGTGCTGACCGTGAGGGTACGCCTCGCGGAGGCTCAATCTTCCAGGCCTGGGGACTTCCGCGACTGTTTCTGGGTGAGACTCTGGAGCGATACGCCGGATCATTGCCGGGGCTGCCCAAAAGTGTGATGGAGAGCCCCGTTTTGACCGTTGTGGAGGCGTCGTGAGGCGTTGGATCGCTTGCTTGGGTGCTGGGGGTTTGCTGTTGGGACTGTCGCCGTCAGCCGAGGCGACCGAGGTCGGGCGGGGTAGGGATTTCGGTATGGGCGTGGCCTTCGGCAGTCCAACGAGCCTGGTCGCCAAGTACTTCGTGGGCGGCGGCAACGCCCTCGATTTCGGTCTTGGCTTCTGGAGCTACGGCTGGGGCTGCCACCATCGCGCAGACGGACCGGACGTTTGCGATCACAACAGCTTTGACGTGGTGACCGCCAACGTGGACTACCTTTGGCAGGACGCGATCGTCGCGGGCTCCGCCGCGAACCTCGACTGGCACATCGGCGCCGGCGGCCGCATCTGGCTGGGCGACGGCTCGTTTTCCGCCGCAGCCCGCATGCCCGTCGGGCTCGATCTCACCTTTCGCAAGCCCTCCTTCCTGGAGGTCTATCTGGAGCTCGCGCCAGCGCTCTACGTGGTGCCCGGTCTCTATCTGGATCTCGAGGCGATGCTCGGCGTGCGCTTCTATTTCTGAGCTCGGGGCTGGGGTCCCTGCCCGAGCCGAGTCTTCAGCTCATCCAGGATGGCGAGCGTCGAGCTCGAGCCGATGCGCGACACGCCGAGCTGGCGCAACGCGAGCACACGCTCCAGCGTGCGGATGCCGCCGGAGGCCTTCACCTGGACGTGAGGCGGGGTGTTGTCGAGCATCAAGAGCAAATCCTCGTCCGTCGCGCCGCTCGTGCCGAAGCCCGTCGAGGTCTTGATCCAGTCGACCTCCAGCTCGGCGCAGAGCTCACACAGCCGGAGCTTGTGCGCCTGCTCCAGGTAACAGTTTTCAAAGATCACCTTCAGTTTCTGGCCCGCGGCTCTCACCAGCTGCAGCACGGCGGCGATCTCGGCACGTACATAGCCGTAGTCGAGGCTCAGCACCTTGCCCACGTTGACGACCATGTCGAGCTCTGTGCCGCCGTCGGCGAGCGCCTGCTCCGTCTCTGCGAGCTTGGTGCGCGTGGCGTGGGCGCCATGGGGAAAGCCGATGGTCGTGCTCGGCTGCACCGTGCTGCCGGCGAGCAGCTGCGCGCAGCGCTTCAGCCCGTGCGGCAGGATGCACACGCTGGCGACATCGTACTCCAGCGCCAGGGCACAGCCCGCGTCCAGCTGCGCATCGGTCAGCGTGGGCGCGAGCAGCGCATGATCGATCAGCTTGGCGACGTCGCGGTACTGCAGAGTCATCTTATCTCCGCACTAGTACTCTGCACTCGGTACTTCTTCTTCATTTGTAGAAGCCCGGCGCGGACTTCGGGTTTCTACTCCAGTGCCTCGATTTTTCGGGCCATACCACCCGCGAAGAGCAGCTGGAGTTCATTGACGAGACACGCCGGAAACAGAGCGGGAGCGCTGGCAACCCGAGCGCTGCGGGCCCGCTGGCCAGGTCGACGAATTCGAGAAGCGCGGCGAGCTCCCCGTAATCTTTTTGCGCTGCGAGGTCGTCTTGGCGCCGGGGCAACGCCCTCGGGGCCGCGCCCGAGCTCTCGGGGGGGAGCAGGATCGAGCACGTGAAGGCCAACTACCTAACCCTCCCCGAGGTCTCCAGCGTTCTGGACGTGAACCCCGCTCTGGTCACCTCCTGGCTCGAGGATGGCTCGCTGGAGGCGCGACGCCTGCCGCGAGGGGCCTGGGGAGTTGCGACGCTCGCGCTCGTGCATCTGCTGCTGCGCAAGGGCATCC
>JAICTU010000048.1 GCA_025936205.1 Polyangiaceae bacterium
CGGACGTGACCGATGCAGGCCGCCGATCGCCGTAGCCGACCGCCGCGAACAGGTCTTCGGCACTCTCGTGGCCCAGCTCGCGCGCCAGCTGCTCCAGCGAGATGCGCCCGAGGTCGAGCCGTCCGAGCTCCTTCATCACCAGCTCGCGGCCTTCGCTGATCGCCTCGGGCCTGCCCTGCTCGCGGAACCAGTGCCTGACTTTGGCGCGCGCCGAGGCGGTCTTCAGGTAGCCGAGCGCCGGGTTCATCCAGTCCCGGCTCGGACGCGGCAGCTTGTGGGTCAGGATCTCGACCCGGTCGCCCGTCTTCAGCTGGTAGTCGAGCGGCACGATCTGATCGTTCACGCGGGCGCCTCGGCAGCGGTGCCCGACGTCCGTGTGGATGCGATACGCGAAATCGACGGGGGTGGAGCCCATCGTCAGATCCACGACGTCGCCGCGCGGCGTGAACACGAAGACCTGATCTTCGAAGATGTCCGTCTCCAGCGCGTCCACGAGCTGGTGCGGGTCGACCACCTCGCGCTCCCAGTCGAGCAGCTGCCGCAGCAGCATGAAGCGGTCGAGCCCGGGAGCATTGGCGCGCTTGCCCTCCTTGTACGCCCAGTGCGCGGCCACGCCGAACTCGGCGAAGCGGTGCATCTCCCAGGTGCGGATCTGTACCTCGATCACACGCCCTTCGGGGCCGATCAGTCCGGTGTGCAGCGACTGGTAGCCATTGCCTTTGGGCATGGCGATGTAGTCGTCGACCTCGTGCGGCACCGGTGTCCAGAGCGAGTGCACCAGGCCGAGCACCGCGTAGCAGTCCTGAAGGCGCTCGGTGATCACACGCAGCGCGCTCAGATCGTGAATTTGCTCGAAGCTCACCAGCTTCTTCTGCATCTTCCGGTGGATGCTGTAGGCGTGCTTGGGACGGCCGGAGACCTCGGCGGCGATGCCGGCCTCGGCCAGTTTGCTCTCCAGCTGCGCGATGCAGCTCTCGATGTAAGCTTCACGATGCGCGCGCGTCTCCGCCAGAGCGCGCGCCAGCTCCTTGTAGGCCTCGGGCTCCAGGATGGCGAAGGCCGCATCCTCCAGCTGCCACTTGAACTGCCAGACCCCGAGGCGGTTGGCGAGCGGGGCGTGCACCTCCAGCGTCTCGGCGGCGAGCCGCTGTGCTTCGGCCCCGCTGGAGCGAGACAGCTGCTCGAGCCGCAGCGCCAGCACGATCAGCACCACGCGCACGTCCCGCGCCATGGCCAGGAACATCTTGCGCAAGGTCTCGGCGCGCTCTTCCTCCAGACGATCCCAGCGCACCTGCCCGAGGCGCGCTGCGCCCTCGGCGAGGGTCGCGACCTCTGCTCCAAACATCTGCGCGAGTTCGGGCGCGGCGACCGCCGATGGAGGCAGCGCCGCCACCAACACCGTGGCCGCCAACGCAGCGGGATCGAGGCGCAGATCAGCCAACGTCCGTGCGGCGACCAGGCCCAGATCGACCGCGGCCGCGTTGGCCCGCCCCCTCGCCGCGCCCGGGCCGGGAGTCAGCCATGCGAGCGTGCGCCGCAGCAGCTGCTCGCCCGCTTCGTCCGTTTCGGGCAGATGTCGCGACAGCGCCTCGAGCAACCGCTCCAAGGCCAGCTCAGCCCCTGAACCAGCCGCCGGAACCGTCGCTGATTCAGTCGCCAGAGGGGGGCACATGTTCCCCGATCAACGCGCGGAGGATGTCACTGGTGGTCACGATCCCGAGCAACTCACCGTCGCTGGCCGTCACCAGCAGCGAGTGGAAACCGCCGGAGATGAACAGCAGCGCCGCCTGCCGAAGGTGCACTGTCGGGCGCACCGTCTCGATGTTCTTCGTCATCACGTCCGCAATGCGGGTGACACTGCGCCCGCGCTTGGACGCGCCGGAACCCTGCGCGGCTGAACCCGACGCGGCTGCACCTGTTAGAGCGCTCCCAGAGGCAGGCAGCAGCTGCGTGGACAACTTGAGAATGTCGGCGGGGCTCACCACACCGACCAGCTTGCTGCCCTCGCTCAGCACGGGAATGTGGCTGATGCGGCCCTGGCGGAAGATCTCGATGGCTACCGCCACGTCGTCCGAGACATCTGCCGTGATCAGATCCCCCGTCGTCATGATCATGGAGACGGGCTGGTCCAGAGCGGGCGTGAGAGCGCGCGAGCCCGCCGCGCTCGAGCCGGGAACGGCCGAGTTGGGGGTCGAGTTCGGGGGCTCGGAAGCGTCAGGCGGCAGGGGGGTGTGCATGGCGCAGCGTCTCGCCCCTACTTATTACTCCGGCGGAGTCGTTGGGCAAGGGTCGATAACGCATCCGATCCGCCAATCGCGTTTGACAGCCCACGCAGCCTGAAATACGCCCGCGAGATGCGGTTTCGTGGCAGCGTCCAGCGCTGGCTCGGTCGTGCACGTGCGCGCCGGCGCTGTGCGCATGGCGCTACCGGGCAAGGGAGCAGGCCGCTCGCGATCGGGCTGACACTGTCGGCGTCACTGCTCCTACCGAGACAGCTGCTCGCGGCTGGCCGGCTCGGTCAAAACAATGACGCGATCGCCACCAGCAGCTATTCCATCGATTTGTACCAGGGTGCCGTCCTGGCGGGGAACCGAGTGATGGGTCTGAGCGGCGCCTACGTCGCGATCGCGGAAGACGTGGACGGTGACCTGCAAAACCCAGCCGCTCCGGCGATGCGCCCGTTCTTTTCGACCGAGTACTTCGACTACTGGTTGGGGCTCGGCCTCACGTTTCCGGGGCGGCTCGCGAGCATCGACTTCTTCAACAGCGGGTCGCGGACGGGATTCCGCGGAGCCGCCGACGAACCCGTGTTCGTGACGCCGGCGCTGAACCTGCAATGGGGAACGCTGGGGATCGGATTGACCGTGGAGGTCCAGAATTACTCGGTCCAACGCGGGGCCGTTCCCAGCGGAGTGGTGTCCAGCTCGTCCCTGGATGCGGTCCTGACCACAGTCCACTTGCAGTGCGCCAACTCCTTCTTCGACGGCCAGCTCGTGCTGGGCGCAGGGCTGCGTTACCTGAACATGGATCTGGACGCGGCCGCCGGTGAAGACCGCACCAGCACGCTCTTCGGCACCAGCGGGTGGGGGCTCGAGCTGGGCGCCGTGTGGCGCCCCAATCTGAGGCCGTTTCGGCTCGGGCTGGCCTTTCGCTCCCCGATCGATACTCAACCCACCTTCTCGCGCACGCTGCTGCCGACGCCCGATGGCGACATCCTGCTCGGTGACCTCAGCAACCCCTTGTTTCTACCCGAGCGCGTGAGCGCTCCGTGGGACGTCAACATCGGCGCTGCGGTCCAGCTCGGGCGGCGGCCGCTCAATCCACTCTCGCAAACCATCGATAGCGTGGCGGAACGCGCGCGCCTGACCTTTCGCCTGCGCCAGCTGGAGCGCGATGAAGACCGCGAGCGGCGGCTGGCCGCCGCCCAGAGCGCGGCGGAGCGCGATGCGGTCGAAAAGGAGCTCTCTGCCGCGGAGCTGCAAGACTCGCAGCGTCTGCGCCAGGCGTTCGACGACGCCCGGCGCGCGTTGGCCCTGAGCTCCGCGCAAGTCGAGCGCTTCTACGTGCTGCTCACGGCGTCCCTGGTGGTCAGCGGAAGCGTGAAAGATGGCGTGGGAGTGGAGTCATTTCTCGATCAAGTGGTCAACCGCTCGGGTGGGCAGGTCGTGTATTCGCCCCGGCTCGGAGTGGAATCCGAGGTCTGGGAAGACCGGCTCAAGCTGCGAGGAGGCACCTATCTCGAGCCGAGCCGCTTCGCTACCAGCGAGGCGCGCGTGCACGCCACCTTGGGCGGCGACGTGCGCTTGTTCGGCTGGAACGTGTTCGGGCTCTGGCCAGACGACTACGTGTGGCAGCTCGGTGGCAGCCTGGACGTCGCTCCGCGCTACTTCTCGTGGGGCGTGAGCCTCGGCGGTTGGTACCCGCGCCACGCGCGTGGCGAGTCGCTCTAGCTAGCACACTTCGGCGCTACGGCACTTCGCAGACGAACGGCAGCGCAGTGTCGCAATCGCGGTCGTCCCACGCTCCGGGCTGCCGATTGTTCGCACCGAGCACGGACATGACTGCGCAGTTCTCGTCGTCGTCCGTGTTGTTGGGCTCGGTTGGTGCCCAATTCGCGTACGCGCCGCCCACCGCCCGCCCTCCCGAATCGGCGGACTCCCCCTGCCAGAACTGGAAGCCGTTGGGGATGGCGACGCCGCGGCCGCGCCAGATCCAGTTGCCCTCGTCGCCCGAGTCGCTCCCGCCGATATACGTCAACAGCTCGTCGCTGGCGGAAGCGGGCAGATCTGCCGCTTCGATGCGCTCCACCAAGAACGCGTTCTCTTCGGGCGTCTCGATCCACGCGAGCCGCATGCCCTGGGCCTCACAGCGGTCGGCGGCCACGTCCCGCACGACGCTGTCGGAGCAGAACATATAGCCATGCTGCTCGAGCGCGAAGCCAGCGCACGTTCCGGCGCAAGTTGCGCCTTCGTCGATGCGACCGTCGCAGTTGTTGTCGATCCCATCACAGAGCTCGACGTTCTCTGAGCAGTTGTCTTCCGGCGCTGCGTCGCGGCCGGGCCCCCCATCGCCCGCGTCGGAGGGGCCGGCGTCGAGCGCGCTGCTCATGCTGCTACCGGCTGCGCCCACGTTGGCGGCGCCTGCGAAACCGAAGGCACCCCCCTGCCCCTCCGAGACGCTGGCGTCGCTGCCGATGGGCGTGGAGATCGGCTCCAGCGCTGGCTGCCCGCCGCCAGAGCCCGCAGCCCCGGCAGCCGCCCGATCCGGACCAAAGGGCTGGAACAAGCCGCCGTTTTCCGGGGCTCCGCAGGCGGCGTAGACGACGATGCACGCTACGCTCGCAAGCCAGGCTCGCTGAAGCATCGCCGAGGACTCTACGGCCCTGCTCTCACAGCAGCAAGCGCGCCGAAATCACAAGGCGCCCCGCTTCACGCCCAAACAGAAACACTTACGCGGTGCTCGTTCAGAGCTGGTTCCGCTCACGCTGCTCGTGTCTGCGCATGCTGCACGTTGTCGCCCGCCGCGTCGCTCGCAGCACTCCCCGCCGTGAACTTCTCCCGCGACAAACACCTTCTGCCGCGTCAGGGACGTTGCACTGCGGCAAAGCTCTGCTTCAGCCAGGGGGAGCTTCGCTGTTCCTGGGTCGGGGCACGACCAGCGCAGCGCAGGGCGCGTAGCGCACCGTCACCTCCGCCACCGAGCCGAGCATCAGGCGGCGAAAACCGCCGTGCCCGTGAGAGCCGAGCACCAGCAGATCCGGCGTGCGAGCCTGCAGGTGTTGCCCGATGCGTTCGCTGGGCGTCCCCGATTCGATGCTGCTCTGCACCGCGATACCGGCCGGCAACGCTGCGCTGGCAACGAACTCGTCCAGCTCGGCGCGTGCGCTCTGGCGGATGCGTTCGAACAGCTCCGCGTCGAAGTGCTCCGAGGCATCGTAGAAGGGAGCCGCCCAGACGTACAGTATCTCCAGCTCCGCCCCGCTGCGCCGCGCGATCTCCCCCGCCGCGTGCAGCGCTCGGCGGCTCTGTTCCGAAAGGTCCACGGCGACGAGCACGCGTTGCAGAGCGGGCTGGCCCTGCGCCGACCCTCCTCGAGCGATCAGTACTGGACAGGGTGCGGCCCTCAGTAGCCGTTCCGACACGCTCCCGAGCAACCAACGCGAGAGGCCCGTGCGACCGTGGGTGGAGACGACCATCAAGCTCGCTCCCGACTCGGCAGCGTACTCGGCCAGGGTCCCCGGCACCGTTCCGGAGAGGATTCGCGTCTCCACGCGGATCCCTTCGGCCAGCGGCAGCGTGGGCAGCAGCCGCTCCATCGCTTCTTCCGCGCTCGTGACCGCACGGCGCTGCAGCTGCCCGGCCAGGGCAGGCTCTGCTGCCCAGAACGCGGAGTTTGCCTGCCCAACCTCCTCGACGACATGCACGAGCTCGAGGCTGCCGCCGAACAGCTTGGCGAACAGGGCAGCGTGGCCCAGCGCCGTGCGGGCCCCCTCGGAGAAGTCGACCGGGACGAGGATCTTATCAAACATGTGCGCGCTCCGACGTACCTCCGAAAGCTAAGGCTGGCGCGACCGACGCGCAACACCGCTCATGCTCGGTACGGAGCAGCGTTGGTCTTCAGTGGACTCCCTCGCGAACGCGGGGCGGAGGCCGGCCTCGTTCACCCGGCGTGCCCCAGCTCATGTCCGCCAGCTTCCTGCGCTCCTCCAGGCCGAGCGTCTGCGCGTGCTGCAGCAAACGCTCGTGCATGGTGGCCTGCAGCTGCGTGGTCTGCGCGCGCACGGCTTCCAGCGCGCCGCTGAGCTTCGCCGGATCCAGCGGATCGGCCACCAGCACCTGCTCCGCCTCCCGACGGGCCTCGATCAGCGCCTCGCGCTTGGGCCGCAGCTCCGCCTTCTCCTGCTGCGAGAGCCACGGGAATGGCTCTCCGCGCCGGCGCGGACCGCGATGCCCGTCCATTCGTGCCGGCCCGGGGGCGCCGCCTGCCATGTTCAGGGCCGCATCTCCCCAGCGCTGCTGGCGCCACTGCCGGTGCTGCCACCAGCGCGCGCTGGCGATCCCCAGGAAGAACAGGTTCAGCGCCACGGAAACGGCGAACGCGATCATCATCCAACGGCGGGTCATGGCTCGTCCTCCCAGCCCGGGGAGAAGCCGAGCGCCAGCTCGAAATCGCTCCAGTCATCGCCCTGGACCTCGTCGCCGCCATCCGGGTCCGCTGGCTTCGAATCGAGCGCTCCAGACTCGCGGGCGACGTTCTCGGCGGACTCGCTTGCAGCAGGTTCACTGCTGACGTTGACGGTGGCCGCGCCGAAGTCGCCGCCATCAAACCCGGGCACCACGCCGCTGCCGACGAGCAGGCCAAAGCCCGCGGCTGCACCCCACGCGAGGAGCGGAGCGAGCGGGTTGGCGAAGGGCCACCACGCCGCCCAGCCCTGCGGATGCCGCGCGGGCAGCGCGGCGATGCGCGCGCTCAGCGCCGCGCTGGGCAATACGTCCGGCGCCGCAGCCAGCACCGCAGCCAGCCGCTCGGCACGGGACCACGCGAGCTGCGCGGGCGCGGAGCCGTTCAATAGCTCGCGCGCCGCTGCCCGCAACTCTTCGGGCCAGCGCTCGAGATCCGCGCCATGCACATCGAGCAGCTCTTCGAAGCGCTCCAGCTCGAGACCGTGCGCGCTCATGCTTCCTTCCTTTCGGCGGGGGCGAGAGCAGCCAGGCTTTCGCGCAGCTGGCGGCGCGCCCGCGCCAGGAGCGACTCCAGCGCGCGCACACCGACGCCCAGGACCTCGGCGGCTTCGGCATTGCTCAGGCCCTGATAGTGCACCAGGCCCATCGCGGCGCGCTGGCGCTCCGGTAGCTCGTCGAGCGCGCGTTGCACCGCCTCCGCGACTTGACGCTCGTGAAAGAGCCCGCTCGGACGATCCGAGCTGGGCAGATCATCGGGGGCCACGGCCGCGCTCCGCTCGCGGCGGCGCCGCAGTCGGTCGATGCACAGGTTATGAGCGATGCGATAGATCCAGGTCGAAGGCTTGGCGTGGGGCAGATAGCGCCCCGCGTGCTCCCAGAGCCGCAGGAATGTCTCCTGAGACACCTCCTCCGACTCGGCGCGATTGCCGAGCATCCGGAAGGCGAAGGCATGAATGCCCCGCAGGTGGCGATCGACCAGCTGCCGATAGGCGCGCACGTCGCCGCCGGCGACGAGCTCGATCAGCCCCACTTCATCCGTCGCGCTCACATCGAGCTTCTCACGCGGCTGCCCGCGGGTCTGTTCCCGGTGGTCCACGGACATCGTCGTGCACAGGTCGAGCCAGGGTTGCCTCATCGCCAGGTCGGTCATCACGTTGCTCCACCCCGAGACGTCGGGGAACTGCAGATTCAACGGACCGCGCCCGAAAACCCGTCGCCGCCGTAACCCATCAAATCTGCAGGGGTTTAGTGACCGACCGTGGCACCAGCTCAGCCGGGAACGGCCTCAGCGAAGCACGGCCTCAGCGAGCGACAGTGGGGATTTGTACCACGGCGAGGCCCGGCGCCGGGACCTCCACCCGGCAGGCCGCATCCGCCTGATCCACGCGCGCCTCGCGCGGCTGGATCCGGTCTGGATTGTCCCAGTCGTTCTGGAGTTGCACCGCACCCCCGCCGAACACCACGGCGCTCGCCTTGCCCATCAACCGCCGATCCTCGAGGCGCAACTCCACCGTCAGGGGCCGCTCGCGCTCGCGGTGCACCAGGAACGCAGACACCACGCCGCTCTCTGGATCGAACGCCGCCGCCGCGTCGAGTACGGGCACGCTGCCGCGCGTACCCGCGGAGTATTCGGGTGCCTCCACGCGCGGTGTGAGCGAGAGGCCCTGCGCCGCGCCCGCGAACAGCACGAACGGATGATAGATACTCTGCAGCAAGAGCGCGTCGCGCTTGGTCAGCACGGGCGCGATCACGTTCACGATCTGCGCCAGGCACGCGATCTTCACCAGGTCGGCCCGGCGCAGGAAAGCGGTCAGGTACTGGGCGCAGACCAGCGCATCCTCCAGATTGTAGACCTCTTCCAGCAAGGCCGGCGCCTCGCGCCAGGCGCCGCGCGTGTGCTCGCCGTGCCGCGCCCGGTACCAGACGTTCCACTCGTCAAAAGCGAGGTATACGCGCTTGTTGCTGCGCTTGAGGCCGCGCACGTAGCCGATCACCGCCTCGTAGTCGCCGAGGATACGGTCGATCTCCACCCCCTCCGCGAGATAGGCCGCCGAGTCCTTGGCCGCATTCGAGCTATAGCGGTGCGCCGAGATGTAGTCGATCGTGTCCCAGCAGGTCTCCAGCACCTCGCGGTCCCAGGCGAGATAGCTCGGCATGCCGCGCCCGGAAGAGCCGGCGGCCACGGTCTCGATGTTCGAGTCCAGCTGCTTCATCAGAAACGAAGCCTGGAACGCGCGCCGCGCGTACACATCTGCCGGCACGTGCCCGGCTTGCCAGGGCCCATCCAGCTCGTTACCCAGCCCCCAGAGCTTGACCGCGTAGGGGCTCTCGTGCCCGTGCTCCGCGCGCAGATCCGAAAAGTGCGTGCCCCCGGGCAGGTTGCAGTACTCGACCAGCTGCCCCGCGCTCGCCGCGTCGCCGGTGCCGAGGTTCACTGCCAGGAAGGGGCTGGTACCGAGCGCCTCGCACCACGTCATGAACTCGCCGATGCCGAACTGGTTCGACTCGACGCTCTGCCAGGCGTAGTCCGGACGGCGCGGGCGCGACGCGCGCGGCCCCACCGTGTCCTTCCAGTCGTAGGCGCTGACGTAGTTGCCGCCGGGGTAGCGTACCAGCGGCATGCGCATGCGCCGGAGCGCCTCCAACACGTCGCGGCGGAAGCCGCGCTCATCGCTGCGCGGGCTCTTCGGGTCGTACACGCCGCCGTACACGGCGCGCCCGAGGTGCTCCAGAAAGCCACCAAAAATCCGGCGGTCGATCGCGCCTACGTGAAACCCAGTGTTGAGCGTGAGGCGAGCAGACATGGAACGGCAACTATCCAAGCCCGGGCTCAAAGTCCATCCTGGAGGCTCTGCTGCCAGCGCCAGGCGTCACGCAGCGCGTCGCGGATGGAGAGGCGCGCGCGCCAGCCCAGCACGCGCTCGGCTTTCTCCACGCTGGCGTAGACCGCCGCAGCGTCGCCCGGGCGCCGCGGCCCGATGCGATGCCGCAACGCCACTCCGGTAGCGGCCTCGAACGCTCGGATGGCCTCCAGCACGGAAGTCCCCCGCCCCGTGCCGACGTTGAAAATTTCATGGAACGCGGCGCGCGGCTCGCGCGCGATCCAGTCGAACGCGGCCACATGGGCGCTCGCCAGATCACAGATGTGCAGGTAGTCGCGCACGCAGGTGCCGTCCGGCGTCGGGTAATCGTTGCCGAACACCACCAACTCCTCGCGCAACCCGGCGGCCGTCTGCACCAGATACGGCGCGAGCGTCTCCGGCGTGCCCAGCGGCAGCTCCCCGATCTTGGCGCTCGGGTGGGCCCCAATCGGGTTGAAATAGCGCAGCGACACCGCACGCAGCGCGCCGCCGGAGGCGACCACGTCCCCGATCAGGTCCTCACAGATCTGCTTGGTGCGCCCGTATGGCGAGCCCGCGCGCTGGATCGGGCTGTGCTCGGTGACGGGCAGCACCTCCGGCTGCCCGTAGACCGTGCACGAGGACGAAAATACGAGCGCCGGCACGCGGGCGCTCTCCAGCACCGAGAGCAGCGCCAGGAGCGAGCCGACATTGTTGTCGTAGTACTCGCGCGGCTGCCGCACCGAGACCCCTACCGACTTGTGCGCCGCGAAGTGGATCACGCCGAACAGCGGCGCCTCGCGCTCGAACACGCGGGCCAGTGCTTCTCGGTCGCGGCAGTCGAGCTCGTGTACCGGGAAATCTGCGCCGATCAACTCGCGCATGCGCGCCAGAATGCGGCGGTCGGAAGCGCAAAAATTATCGACCACGACCGGCAGATAGCCGGCCTCGGCGAGAGCCACGCTGGTGTGCGAGCCGATATAGCCCGCACCGCCCGTGACGAGCACCTTCTTCCTCGGCTCGCTCATGCAGAATCCCTTGCTGTGCGGGCAGTCCCCGCTGACACTGCGCGCCAGCCCTCTGGAGTCCGCTCCAGCCGCCGCACGCCAAAGGCCGCCGCCCCCGGCGACGAGCCCGAAAACAAATGCGGGCCGCGCCCCGTCTCGCGCTCATAGCGCTGCGCCACTTCGGAGACGGCAGCCCCGGCGCTCGCGAGCCCGAGCACCGCGACGGCGCCGCCGCTGCCGCCACCGGTGATCTTGGCGCCGAACAGGCCGCGCTCCGGACCGAGCTCGCGCACCAGCTCCACGAGGCGGTCCGTGCCGCTGGACCCGAGCCCGCACTCGGAATAGCTTTTGTGGGTCTCGTACATGAGCGCGCCCAGGCGCTCCAGGAGGGCCCGCTGAGCGTGAGGCGCGCCATGCAGCACGTTCGCCTGCAACAATTCACGAAACTCGCTGGCCCGCGCGTGCTCACACACCGGGTGCGCCGTGGCGGCTCGCACGCGGTACGTCGAGCCCGGGCGCACGCGCGTGATCGGGTCGCTGATCCCGCCGAAGCGCTCGAGAAACTCCGCTCCCCCGATCCGCTCGGGCAGGAGCTGACGGTAGCGCTGCTCGAACTCCGGGCGCGACAGGCGCGCCAGGTAACCGCCCCAGTGCGGATCGACGATCGTGACCTGGCCGGGCTGCTCGGCAGCGCGCACCTCGAGCCCGCGCTCCGCAGCGAGCCAGCGGTAGCCCATGAATGCCGCCACGCGCACCTCACCGTAGTCGGCGCCGCTCACCTCGTGGCGCAGGCCCGAGTCGATGCCCCAGAAGGCCAGCCCCGCCGGCACCGGGAAGCTCGGCTGGAGCTCGCCGGGCTGACACAGGATCGGCAACAGCTGTCCTGCGCTGCCGCAGCTCGAGGTCATCTGGTCCATCACACCGCAGGGCGCGCCGACCACGAGGTTCTCGACGCGCTGACACAGCAGCGCGGCTCGCACGGGGTCGATGCGCACGCCATGGTGTTCAGCGAGCACTCCTAGCGTCGCCACTTCGAGCGCCGCTGACGAGCTCACTCCCTTTCCCTCCGGCACGCTCGACGCCACCAGCAGCGTCATGCCGGCGGCCGGCTCGACGCCGAGCTCGACGCGCAGCGCGGCATAGACGCCGGCCACGTACGCCGCCCAGCTGGAGGCTGGATCGCGCTGAAAGTACTCGCGCGCACTGGCATAACTCTTGGTCGCCGCCTGCAACTCCGAGAGCGGGAAGGAGGCGCGGCGCGGCGGCGCTCCGCCAGCAAGGCCGGCGCTCACGACCTCGATGCGTGGAAACGTGTCGACCGCCGCATGCGGCTGCGCCGCGACGTAGGTGGCCTCGGCGATCGGCAGCTCCAGGGTCAGGGAGCCCGAGTAGTCGGCGAAGCCGCCCATCACGTCGAGCCGGCCCGGAGCGCGCGAAAGCAGCAGCGGAGCGTCCCGAAACAGGCCGGGCCCGAGCGTGCCCAGCAGCTCCAGCAATGCCGGCAGATCGTGCGGCTGTTTCAGCGCGTCCATCGCCTCGGGCTCATTGCGACCACAGCTCATTCAGGCCGCAGCCCTCTGCGCGCGAGCGCCGCTTGCAACACGGGCTCGATCTGGCGCCGCAGAGTGCTGTTGGCGTAGCCGACCCAGGCCACGTCCGCCCAGACGTCCAGCGGAACATCGAGCGGCCCACCCCAGGGATCGCTGAGCAGCACGCCGGCTTCTTCGGCGATCAACGCCGTGCAGATGTCGTAGGGATGGCAGCACAGCCCGCCCGATTGCCCGCGGCTGTGCAGCAGCTCGCGCATCAGCGGGCGCAGATCGGCGTTGAAGCGGTCGTGGCCCATTGCCAGCTCGTACAGCTGCCCGCCGGTGGAGGCGTATTGGTCCTCGAAGCAGAGCGCCTTGCCCTCCGGACTGGGACCGAGCAGCTCCAGCATCAGTTCTTCGTCGATCGCGGCCAGCTCATCGCGAGCACCCGGGAAAAAGCGGGTGAGCATGGCGTAGCCGTGCCGCAGATCGCTGGCTCGGGATGGACGCAGCGGCACGCTCGTACGGCGCCCGGTGAGGGTATTCAGGCGCTCCAGGTTCGCGCCTCGGCCGCGCACTGCCCACAATTCGTCCGCCAGGTGCTGCTTCTGGGTCGGGATCTCGGTCTGCGCGGCCACGACGATGTCACCGAGCCGGGTCTCCTCACCGCGGTTGGGCGCGACCGCGCCGAGCACCCAGGCGCTGCGCTTCTGATACATGATGCCGCGCGTGCCGTCGATCGGATCCACGATGAAGCGCCACGCGCTCGCTCTCGACCTGCCGCGCGGCAGCACCAGCTCGCCCTCCGGCAGCCCTTCGGCTACCAGCACGACGCCTCCCAGGCGCTCCGCCTCCGGCTCCAGCTGCTCGAGCAGCAGGGCCTCGCTGACCTTGTCGATCTGATAGATCGTGTCGCCGGCGCCGTCATCGGCAACTTCCCCCAGCTCCGCTGCCGACTGGCGCTCGCAGGCGTCCACCACCGCGTCCCGGATGGAGCGCTGCAAGTCCCGGAGCAAAGCGAGCAGCGAGCTCAGATCCGTCATCTCGGCCCTTTGTAGTGGAGCGAGGGCACGGCGCGCAGCTCGGCGGCTTTGTCCTCGGGAGCGGTGTCACTGATGAACCCGCCCGCGCCGATCTCGGGCCCCGCCAGGTACTTCAGCAGGTTCGGCTTGCGCAGCGGCGGGTGGAGCTGGATGTGAAAGTGATGGTGACGGTAGTCTCCGCCGTCGGTCGGAGCCTGGTGCAGGGCCAGCACGTACGGGAACGGCATCTGCCAGAGGTTGTCGAAGCGAACGAGCAGCTCGTGCAAGGCTGCGGCGAGATCGGTCACTTCGTTCCGGGAGAGCTCGGCGATGCTCGGGTAGCTCGCCTTGGGAGCGACGATCGCGTCGTAGGCGTAGCGCGCGAAGTAGGGCAGAAAGGCGACGGCGCTGTCGTTCTCCACCAGCCAGCGCCGACCGTCGGCGCGCTCCGCCGCCAGGATATCGGTGAAGAGCACGCGGCCCGTTGCCGCCAGATGGTCGCGCTCCGCGTCCAGCTCCAGCTCCATGCCCTTGAATACGAAGTTCGTCGCGTAGACCTGGCAGTGCGGATGTGGGTTGGACACTCCCACCGCTTCTCCCCGATTCTCGAACACCAGCACGTGCCGCACCTCCGGCCGTGCGCCGAGCTCGCGATATTGCTCCTGCCACACTTCGATCAGCCGCGCCACGCTGGCCACGTCGAGCTCCGCCAGGCTCAGATCGTGGCGGGGGGTGTAGCAGATCACGCGCGCGATGCCCGACGCCGGACGGCTCTGGTAAATGCCGGGAGGAGCCGCGAGCTCGACCGGCGCGCTCGGGCTCACGCAGGGGTGATCGTTGTCGAACACGAACACTCCCTGATAGTCGGCGTTGCGGGCCCCGCTGACCCGCGCGTTGCGAGGGCACAGGTAGCAATCGTCCACGTATTCCGGCAGCGCGCGCTCCGAACGGCTCAACTGCTCGGTATTCCAGGGCCGATTCTGCCGATGCGCGGCCACCACGACCCATTCGCGCCGAAGGGGGTGCCAGCGCTGCTCCCAGGTCATGACGGCAATGTACTCTGCGCGCGCCGGAAGGAGCAACCCCGGGGCTCGCATCGGGCGCGCCCGAAACACGAAATTGCCTAGCCAGATTCCGCCGGCCGTGACAACACCAGTAACGTGAAGGACAACGTGATGGAAATCCGAGGCGGCCGCCGCCTCACGGGCGGGCGCGTCACGGTCGCCGGCTCTTCCAACCAAGTCACCAAATGCATCATCGCATCCCTGCTCACGAACGAGAATGTGACGGTGCGCGGCGCCCCCGAGGTGAACGAGCGCAAGGTGGTGCAGGAGCTCTTCCAGTTCCTGGGCGGCGAGGTGCTGGAGCTCGACAGCTCGACGGTGCGCCTGAGCGCGAGAAACGTGTCGCAGGCCGTGATCCCCGACGAGATGTGCCGCAAGAACCGCATCAGCGTGCTGTGCGCCGGCCCGCTGCTGCACCGTTTCCGCGAGGTGCAGATCGCCAACACGCTGGGCGGTGACCAGATCGGGCGGCGCCCGGTCGACTTCCACATCAAGGGCTTGGAAGAGATGGGCGCGCGCATCGAGACCAGCGCCAGCACCTATCGCTTTAGTGTCTCGGAGCGCGGGCTGCACGGCGCACACCTGGTCCTGCCCTTCCCGTCCGTGATGACGACCGAACATTTGGTGATGACGGCGACGCTCGCGCGTGGCCGCACCGTGATCGAGAACGCGGCGACGGAGCCCGAGATCATCGAGCTGGTGAAGATGCTGCAGCGCATGGGCGCCGACATCATGGTGGACGCCCACCGCACGATCGTGGTGCAGGGCGTGGAGCGCCTCAAGGGCTGCGACCTGACCTGCATGGTGGATCGCAACCAGGCCGTCAGCTTCGGCTGCGCGGCGCTCGCCACGGGGGGCGACGTGCTGCTCGCCGGCGTGGGACAAGACCCGATCTACAGCTTCCTCAACTTCATCCAGCGCATGGGGGCGGAGTTCCAGGTGACCTCGGAAGGCGTGCGGGTCAGCGCCCCCCGCCGCCTCAACGCGACGCACGTGGAGGTCGAGACGCATCCTGGTTTCATGACGGACTGGCAGCAACCTTTCACCGTTCTCTTCACCCAGGCGAGCGGCACCAGCGTGCTGCACGAGACGATCTTCGAAGACCGGCTCGGCTACACGCGCTTCCTCTCCAAGATGGGCGCCAACATCACGCTCTTTGCCAAGTGCCTGGGCGAAGTGCCCTGCCGCTTCCGCGGACGCAACCACATCCACTCGGCGATCATCCAGGGCCCCACGCCGCTCAGCGCGGGCGAGTTCGCGCTGCCCACGGACATTCGCGCCGGCATGTGCCTGGTCGTGGCGGGCTTGGTGGCGGAGGGCACTACACACCTGTCAAACATCCACGAGCTCCAGCGCAAGTACGATCACCTGACGCAGAAGCTGCAGGCGCTGGGGGCGGATGTGCAGGTGAGGACCGCGTCGCAGAGCTGACGATGTCCGCTTGATTCAGCGTGCTCTTGCGCGCTTCAAGAACCGCTGCACGGTGATTTCCTTGCCGTCCGGAAGCGGTTTCACAGCAAAGCTATGTGTCATGCGCAGCACGGCGCCCAGCCCACCCCCGATCCCCTTGCGGTTCAAGAGCTGCATGGGATCGAGCGGACCGCGGTCGTCGCAGCCGTCCTGCAGAGCCGTGGCCAGATCGTAGAATTGGGGGCCGTAGTCGCGAGCGACCACCGAGACGCCTCGTTCGCCCGCAGGCGACTGCAGTGGACAATACGCGAGCCGCCCATGGCCCCCATACTTCAGAATATTGGAACCGAGCTCTGATGCGACGATCGCGAGCTCTGTGGCCTCACGAGAGGGAAAGCCCAGCTCTTCAGCCAAGCTCTTCAGCTTGCTCCTTGCGGACAAGACATCGACCCATACGCGAATCTCGTACTCGTGCATGGGGCCCGCGGCGAGCACCTCAGTCGGAGGACTGCAGCAGCTGCCCGACGTACTGCTGGAGCGCGTCCCGCAAATTGCGGTGCGTAATCACGTTCGAGAGGTCGAGCCCCATGTGCACGACCGTCTGTGCGATGTGCGGGTTCATCCCGGTGAGCACACACTCCGAGCCCAGCAGGCGAACGGCCTTGGCCATGCGCACAAAGTGATCCACCGTTCGCGTGTCCATCACGTCGATGCCGGTGATGTCGATGATGGCGCATTTCGCGCCCTTTTCGACCACGGCGCGCAGCAGAGTGCTTGTCATCTCGCTGCTGCGGGCGGTATCCATCAGGCCCACGACGGGAACGCACAGGACGCCGTCCCAGACTTCCATGATCGGGGTCGAGAGCTCTTGGATGGCAATGCGCTGGCGTTCGATGGTCTCCAGCTTGCCTTCCAGCTCCTGCTGATAGGCCCGTGCCTTCTCTTGCTCCGCGCCCAACGTCGCAATCATGTCGTTGATGCCGGCGTAAAGGCTCGCTAGTGGGCTCGTGTCCCCATCTCTGAGTTCCAGACGAGTCGTATAGTCGCCGTACCCGACGTTCGAGAGGACCAACAACGCGTCGGCAACGCTTTCGAGAATCTGTTGTTCCGTGTCCATCCCGCTCATACTCCTTCGATCTCGTACATCCGCCCCTCCAGAAATCCTCTTCGCTTCACCGAGCCCGCTCAGTCCCCCGCCACAGTAATCTCAACCGTTGCCGGCTGGTCCGCCGCTGGCGTAGCAGCACGCTGCTCGCGGAGAGGCGCCTTGCGCCTAGACACGCTGCCCCCGACGAGGTGCCGCAAGGCGTCCCGCAAGGTGCGATGGGTCTCGATACTTCTCAAATCCAAGCCCATGTGCGCGATGGTTTGCGACACATTGGGGTGTACGCCCGAGAGTACACAACGGGCCCCGAGCAAGCGGACCGCACGTGCCGTCCGCAGGAAGTGGTCCACGGCGCGCGTATCCATGACGTGAATACCGGTAATATCCAAGATGACCAGGCGTGCCTTACTCTGAACAATTGTGGACAGCAGCGTCCTCCCCATGTCTGCGGTACGGGCGCTGTCAACGATTCCGACGATCGGCATGCACAGCACGCCCTCCCAAACTTCCAGAATGGGTGTCGTGAGCTCTGCGATGGCCGCCTCTTGAGCATCAATGGCGACAAGACGATCGCTCAACTCGGCTGAATAGCGCGCCGATTGAGAACGCGCCTCCGTGAGTGAAGCGATCATCTCATTCAAGCTCGATGTCAGCGCGCCGACAGGATGGGTCTCAGGGTAGCGGAGATCGAGGTTCGGCACTGCTTCTCCGGCACCGACACGCAACAACACATCGAGCAACTGCGATATATTCGCCAGCAGGTCGGACTCCAGACGGGGTACTGACATACCAGCCTCGACGCGCTCTGACATCTGCTCACCGATCGCCTGTCGTACTTGCATCCGCGCCGAGGCGCTTTGCCGAAGCACGTCTCCGGGCCTTTGCGTCCGGCTTCTGGATTCCCAGCAACGCCAGCGCACCCTCTAGATCTAGTGAGCTAGTAATGTTGTCCAGATGAACCCCCATCGTTTCCAGCGTCAAGGCTATCTCTGGCTTCATGCCGCAAATGACCGTCTCCGCGCCCATCAGCGCTGAAGCATCCGATATTTGCGAGAGTACCGAGCACAGATGGCTGTCGATGATCCAAAGGCCTGTGATGTCGATCACCAAACCGGACGAGCCGTCCCGATAGATGCGCTCGAGCACCTCCGACATCAGCCTGCTTGCAACATCATCGGTCATCTCACCTTGCAGCGGCACCAAGAGCAGGTGCCAAAGCTTGATGATGGGTATTTGATTGTACGCTTCGTCCATGAGTCATCCCAGATCCGCGATCAGAACGGTTGCATCGTCGTACGTACGCCGGTGTCTCTGGATCAGCCCGTCGCAGGCCAACTGCGGGGGCGTGCTCTCAAATTCACGGATGCTCGTCGGATTCGTCAGGCCGTCGGAAAAAATCACCAGTCGACAAGCGGAGTGAATCGTGGCTCTGCAAATTCGAAACTTCTGCACGCGGACCCCCAAGATACCTGCGGATGAGATCAGCGGAATGTCAGCACGAACGGGTCTCAACTCCACGTTCCCAACGGCACATGCCGACAGTTCCGCCCCTTTGAGCAGGCAGACGGTGCCTGCAGCTCCACGAGTTCCGCGCATGCTCTCGTGAAGGGCCGGCATCAGCTCTTCGAACGGAGTATCCAGAGGCACCTCGCTCAAAAATCGCAATCCCGCCAGCGTCGCGGCTTCCGCTTCCGGTCCGTGCCCTAGCCCGTCGATCACGGCAATGAGATTTCTCTCCTCGGCATCCTGGCGGTGAAAGGGTCGATCACCATTGGCTCGCTCGCCGACCTTCGGCAACGACGCGTGCGCGACATTCACTTTCACAGCGACACCTCCGCCGTGACCGACGTGCCCTCATTGCTTGTCGAGACATGAAACTTATCGGCGAGGCGCTTGGTACCGAGCAAGCCCTTGCCTAAGCCCGTCCGGCTCTGGTACTGGCCGCCCATGATGTGATTGAGATTGGGAATTCCCGGACCCTTGTCCACAGCGGTGACGATGATTTGGCTCTGCTTCTGCTGGTTCACAAAGCCGACCTCGATCATGCCCTCCCGGGCGTACAGGATGATGTTCCTCGCCAGTTCGCTGACGATGGTCGTCACCTTCTGCACGGAAAACGCGCTCGCGCCGGCGTTCTCGCAAAGCCGACGCGCTTCCGAGCGCGCGGTGCTGATATCCGATTCCTTCTTGAGCTCGATGCGGCACGTGCTCGGCTCCGAGCGACTTCGGAAAAATTCCTTGAATCGGTCCAGCGCTTCCGGTTGCAGCCGAGGCGAGACGAACAGCTCGATTCCCCGGCGGAGCGCTGGGCTGCACTTCACGAGATCTTCGCGCCGCAACGTATGCTCGGAAAGGCCGCGTTCCTGCAGAGCACGCGCTATCAAACCTCGAGCGTTCACCCGCGACATATAGCGCTCCAAGATCGAAGTGATCGCCTCGACGTCCTTCTGCATGCAGCGCCCTGGAATCCCCTTGAATCTCAGCGGCGCGCGCCCCCTCCGAATTAAGATGTCGGCGTGTTGGCGGCCTCAGAACGGGCGTAACCCCTTGGGAACTGAAGAGCGCCCGTCACACGTCCGCCTACAGGGAATTGAACCCCCGAGTGTGAGCCTGTCACTCACCGAATTTGGGCAGGTGCAGTGTCCCGCAAGCCCGCAGCGGCAAAGTATGCCAAAGTTGAATTTCCAGGGAGGAACTCACATATGGGTGAGCAGTCGCAAGATTTTAACATCCGCGGTTATATGTTCGTCTCCGCGGTCGACTACCTACGTCGGACCGTGGGTGAGGCAGAAGCGAATCGCGTCATCGCCGGCTTCTCGCCCGAGGCGCGGCACTTGCTGGAGACGATCAAGTCCGCCGATTGGTGCCCCGTGGCCGTATTCTCTGAGGTTCTTCAGGCGATCTCTAATGCTGGCGACGGCGGGGAGCGCTCCAAGGAGCTGCTGGTCAAGTGCGGCACGCACGTGGCCATGGAGGCAACGAACACTTTCCTCAAGCTGTTCATGAAAATGATGTCCACGCAGCTGCTGGTGAAGAAGATCCCCGACCTTTGGCGGCGCGACTGCACTGGAGGCAAGGTCGTCCTCGAAAACATGGACGACCACTCCGTGCGATTCGCCACATTCGGGATGCAGGGCTACAAGCACGCCATCTGCACCGCCGCCGGCTTCGCTAGCTTTGGACTCGGCGCCATTGGCAAGAAGGTAAATTCGATGACGATTCAGGGATGGTCCGTCGACAAGCCAAGCGAGGACGGCGCTACGTTCGAGCTGGGCTGGGTTGGCTGAGCACGTTTGCGACGACGTCGAGGCGAGCGCCACGACGTCGTCACGACCAGTCAGCTTCCTCCAGTGCTGGTCTGTCCCCCCGGCGATGTGCAAAAGCCCCTAGCCCAGCGGACACTGGGCGATGGGGGAACCATTGAGTTCCCGGTGCTGGGGCGTGCCATCGATGGCATGGTAGGCGGCTCGTTTCGCGCTGGATTCGAGCAGGATCTGCACGTGCCGCGCGAAGCACCGAACGAGCGCGGCATGGTTGATGGGTGACTCGACGCCGGGAGCACTCTCGCGCAAGCCACGAACCAGATTCTGCAGTACATCCTCGTAAAGACTCGAGTAGTGAAGGGCGAGCGTCGAGGAGATGTCCGTCATGTCGCTCGCGTGTAAGGTGCTTTCGAGCGCCAAGAGCGTACGAGCGTGTTCCGTACGTAGCGCCTCCTGCACCGCAGGCTGGATTGTGGCGCCACAAGCGTTCGCCAGCGCTGCAGACCAGAGCGTCTCGATGTCGAGCGACTCGAGCACTCTGCACAAGCGCTGAATGCGCGGCCTCGCCTCGTCGCCGTGAGGCGCTTGCATATCGTCCCATAGGCTCAGCACATTCGCCGAGCGCGCGACGATGAACGCCAGCTTCGTGAGCCGCTCCTGCCCGCGAGGAACGGCGAACGAGGCCAGCGCGTATACGTCCGGCATTCGAACTTGAACGCCCGGGTGCGCCCGTGAAAATTCCGCACTGATGTCAGTCCCGGCCAGCAATCTCAAGATGGGCGTGCCGCCATAGTGCAGCGATTGGAACTGCGTCAGGTCCAGCACTCGGCCGTTTAAAACCACCCGCAACGGTTGCCGCCGGGCGCCTATCACATCCCATGGATAGAGCACTGCTTCCTCGTCAAGCGCCGCCGGACCAGCTTGAACCATTGGCCGGTAGCGTTTGGAAAGGCGCAACTCGGACAGAAAAGCGTTGCCCGACTCTTCCGGCTCGAGAAACGCCGACGCCAACCAAGCGTTCGCCCGTTTCACAAACCGCGGTGTGCCGGACACGTAAATCAGCAGTCGATCGCGCAGGGCGCGCAATGTCTCGCGCTCATACCCGGAGGCCGACGAAACGTCCTCCACCGACAAGCTGTCTAAGGAAGCAACGATCGCAACCGCTTGTGGTGGTACGCCCCATTGCGCCAATAGGTCCTTCTCGCTCAGCTCTCCTTCAACGACTACGAAGAGCTCGCTCCGGCAGTACGGCGCCAGCGTGGTTGCCACCACGGAATGCCGCCCCTCTGCGATGACGAGAACGGGTGCCTTCTCCG
Organism: Polyangiaceae bacterium; assembly: GCA_025936205.1. The sequence continues at coordinate 21,240 of JAICTU010000048.1, forward strand.
TGTGGTCCGCACGTGGCCCGCGGCCGGGCCTGCGGGCGAATATGCCTCGCAACAGCTCCAGACCATGCAACTGTTCAACAGAAGAGGCAGTCCGCACCGCGTAGGGCGCCTCCAGGCGCCCGATGAAGTCGCCCTCGACCTTGCTCTTTCCCTCTGGATCGAGCCAAAGCACCAGGCGGTCACCGACCTGTGGTGGAACCGGAAGAGAGTCGATCTCTATTCCTTGCAGCTCGCCCGCTGCAGACGCTGGCAATGGCCGCCAATTCGGCAGCGACGCCCCCACTCGTTCAGAGCCCATTGTTTCAGCGTTCTCCACAGGCCTTGCCGGGGCCGCAGTAAACGGGCAGCCCACGGCAACCGGTGAAGGGAAGCTCGCCGGGGCGTCGTCAGCGAGTGCTCCTCCGGAGAAGGGGCACTTCTCCTTGGGCGCCAAGCGCTCCTGCGGCCGCTCCATGCCGCTTTCCAGCAGGAGATCATCGATCTCGTTCCAGGTGGCCAGGCTGAAGACCGATTCTACCGTGCGGTCCTTGATGTTTACGGCGATGCCTGCATTCGTCGAGTTCCGCCCCGTCACGATACCCTGATACTCGAACGAGAACACCTTGCGCCGGTGGACCAAAAAGAAGTGCTGATACGCATCTTGAAGCCGGATCAGCGCCGCCAACAACCCGGGGAAATCACGACCATGCTGATCGCAATACGAGCGCAAATCCGCTGCGCCGATCGCCACGAACAGGTCCTGCCACGCCGGCAAGAGCTCACCGCGCGTGTGAACAATCAATTTGCCCATCGTCGTCTCGTATCGAACTCGCCCCAACAAGACATCGAGCATGTGGAACGCAGGGAAGAACATGCCCGAGAACCCATCGCGGCCCGGAAGAGGCGAAGCCGTCCAGGTCCCGAGGCTAGCGGCCCAGTCGGCTGGATCGATGCGAGTGTCAAAACGCATGAAAACGTCTTCCACGAGTTGACGCCATAGGACCGTGATCTGATCGACGGCCGCGACCACGGCATCGTGCTCGCCCTGCGCCATTGCGCGCTGCATGCGCACCAGCACCGGGATACAATTGAAGCGTGCCGTCGCTTCCTGCACTCCCAAGAAAAATACGCGCTCCGCTTCGCTGCCGAACATGCGAAAGAGCAGCTCGCAACCGTCCTGTGTTACGCTTTGGGCGCCCAGATACTGGCCTTCCAGCACACGAAAATTGCGCGTGAAGAAGTCGCCCTCGAAGCACGGCCGATCCCTGCCCATCGACCGCCAAAGCGAACACCACGGCAGCATGATATTGTCGCGAATTTGGGAGATCGTGCCCGCAGGAGGAGCGAACTGTTCATCCCCGCCTGCCGTCATGACGTGCCGCCAGGGCTCTCCTCCGTACAGAAGCCGTTCGCGTCCATGCTCCCAGGCGTACCGAAAAGAGTAGGCAAAGAAGCCGTAGGCCATGCTCAGCCTCAGCATTGCCTCCCGATCGAGCCGCCCAATGTCGGCAGCCGAGACGGCCGGGAGCTCCATCAACCGGCGGCACACACGCCCCGAGCGGAATGAACTTGGCAGCTCTGCCAGGCATTCGTCGATGAAAGAGAGCGCTCGCGGTAACTCCGAGCTCGGCGCCACCGTCGGCATCAAACCGTTACCGACCGAGACCGTGCCGAGCAGGCCATTCGACAACGCTGCTCGTTCAAGGGAACGTTCGATTGGCGTGGAACTCAGCATGCTTTCTTCCTCTCAACCGTGGTGCAACCCAGCACCGAAATTGTTTTGGCCGCGCGGCAATTGCGCTGAGCCATTGCCCGCGTATCACTCGAGCAGGTATAGATCTTCAGTTCTTCAATGCTAACAGCTCACTCACGGAAGGCAGACACACGCATGCCTTCATGGCCGCAGTCGGTTCTGGACGCTCCGCCGCTCGAGACACCAATGTCGGTCCGACGGGCGCCTGAGCTCGACACCGGGAAGACGGAGCGGCGCACAAATCGCTGCCACCTCGGAGAGCGTGAGGCCGGCATGCAGCGAATCACGAAACGTGCGGCGCTGGTACTCGTTGCAGTCCGCTGCGTACGTATCGACCAAATGCAAAAGGCTCTCCTCTGTCTCCGGGCGATGTAGATCTTTGATAAAAATTCCGGCACCCGGGGCGGCCACACGTGCCACCTCCCCGAACATGAGCATCGGTTCGGGGATGTGATGAACCAAGCTGTTCGAGATCACCATATCCACGCTCGCTTCGGGCAAGCCCGTCGCTTTCGCGTCGGCCCTTCGGATCTCGATCCTGTCCGCCAGCCCCGCCCGCAGCACGTTTTCTTCTGCCATCGCAAGCATGTGCTCACCCAGATCGATGGCGAGAATTCGCAAGCCGGGAGCGCGCATCGCGAGAAGTATTGCGATGTCAGCGGGGCCAGTACCAATGTCCAGCACATACCCGGTAGCTGGCGCCAGCTCTAGCGCGCGAGAGACAAACTCCTCATTGACGGCGGCGTTGTCAAACGAAGCATATTCCTCCGCGTCCCGCTGAGAATCCATCACCTCTGGTTCAAGTATTCGCTCGAGCATGAGCCCACTCCTCGTTCTCTACGCTTCGTTGATTTTTTGCCGGGTCCCACTCACTCGAGGCGGCCCAGCGTAGTATTCCATTCGCCTCTGGTACGCCGACAGCACGTCATGCAAGTGACCAAAGTCCCGGGCGAGGAAGTAGCCATCGAGCAGCTCCGAGAAGGGATTTTCGTGCTCGATCACGTGGATCCCGAAGGGCTTCAGGTATGCCCCGCCCGCTGCACACAGGGCACGAAATTCTGCCGGCGCTGACAACAGCGCCGAACCGTGAATCAAGAAGTCCTCGTGGCTGCCCATGACTCCGAATTCGATGCTCCATACGTACAGGCGCCGGAGGTGCGTGAGTTCAGACGCGCCATCCGCGACGGAGGACTTTGTCACCTGGACCATACGCGCTTCGACTGCATCGACCACGGTGGGCGACGCATCTGGATTACCCTTGAGCGCGCCAAACTCGCGCACGGCCGCGAAGAACGCTTCATCCAGAGTGTTCGCGCAAGCCCTCGACATGATGGCACCGAAACGCTGCAAATATGAGCGGTATTCAGGCGAAAACAGCATGGGCAGATGGCCCAGTACGTCATGCACGAAGTCTGGTTCCGGCGCGTATTCGATGTGTTCGAGCCGGCGGACGACTCGGGAAACCGGAAAGAGCCCCCGCGCCATCAGGCCGGCATAGATTGCGCTTGGAATGTAGCCATCGACACAGACCGTTTGCCAACCAGTTGGCGCAAGCCGTCGATTGAGGTGCTCGATGCGCGGAACATGCGCGGGTAGTTCGAGCTCCCGGACACCCTGGATGTAGACGGGATTCATACGGGAGCCGTATTCGGCGATCAGCGCCGCATTGCGCGCTTGCACTGCCCGCCAAACCTCGTGCGCAGCTGCGGGATAAGCCGCGTGCCGCTGCTCTACGAAGTGAGTATTCCCTTGCGCACTATCGAACGCCGCTGAGTGTTCATGAGCTGACACTGCGCCCTCCCTCTCCAATTCACAGTGGAACAAGAGCGATAGCTCGGGCTCCGCTCTCTCGAGCACAGTTAAGCCCCACGGATTTGCAGACCGCTCCGGTCGCCCCAATCCTGCAACTCAGCATCCTGGATGCTGCAGCGAATGGCAAGCGAGCTCTCGCTCACCCCCTCGGGTGTATCACGCGTCCTCTGATGCACCGTCTCGGCAAGAATTCAAATGGTCGGAGTGGCCCATTCCATCGAAGAAATCGGCAAGGTCGCTTTACGTCAGCGCCTTTCCTCGCGCCGCAGAGGCGGACCGTCCGAGTTCTCGTTGCTCGTTCGACTAACCTGTGTCGTTGATTTTTCGCGCCATTTCCCGGTTGGAGCGCGATCACTGCGAATCGTCCTCCCTGAAGAATAGGACATTCGATGACACAGTTCTGGTGCACGACCGCGACTTCGTTGCCCGCGCGGCGCGAGGTCGTGCAACGATCTGGGACGCACCCAAACTCGACGGCAACCTTCTGAAGTCCAGAATTCTGGACGTTGGTTTCGCTCATGACGCAGTGAGCTGCCCGGAGGGCGCTACGTCGCGGTCGAGTCGCACACGAAAAGGTTGCGCGCGCAGGGTTCGGCCGCTCCCGTCGCCCCAGACACGCCGATTTCCGCCAGCTAGCTAGCTAGTAGAAACCCGAAGTCCGCGCCGGGCTTCTACAAATGAAGCAAGTACCGAGTGCAGAGTGCCCCATCTGCCGGGCACGAACTTGGGGCGCGAGGTACTAGTGAGCGCCCGCCGCGAGCGCAACTCCCATGCTCAGCAAGGAAGCACGGATCGCTGCACTGAGCGCGTCCGTCTCGACCGGTTTGCGCAAGAGCGCTCCGGCAAAGCGCGAGTCCAGCTGCGACTTGGCATCGTGCATCGACAGCGCCGTCACGATGATGAAACGCCGACCCCAGCTCGGGTCGAGATCCAGCGCGCGGCGCAAGAGCTCGCGCCCGTTGGGGTCCGGCATGAGCAGGTCAGAAACGATGATGCTCGGCGGCGTGGGCGACAAGAGCAGACGCAGGGCTTGATTTCCAGAGAGCGCGAAGTCGAACTCGAACGGCTGTCCCAGGAGCTGCCTCCGGTACCCGGAAAGCACCATCATATCGTCGTCCACGAACAGCACCGTGGGGCCGCCCAGCTGAAACGAACCGCTGGTGCGCCGCATTTCGCCGGAGGACGTGGTACGGAGGTCCAGGTCGCGCATTCGACTCGATGCCGGTTGCTCCACCGCGCGCCGGAATGCGCTCGAGCTTTGCGACGCGAGCGGGCGTGCGGACACCTGCTGCATCACAGACGAGTGAGACGACTCTGGCGCCTTCTCGATGGCAGGCGCATCGACGACTGTGGGGATCCGCTGATCCACCACCGACGGTCTGAGCCAGCGGCGAACTGCGCGCAGGAGCGCTGCGTTGTCGCCCGTTTTGGTGATGTAGCCGTGTGCTCCGGCTCCCTTCGCCTTGCTGCGTAGCAAGGGCTCGTCCAGTGCCGAGTACAGCAGGATGATCGTTCCGCTATTGGGCGAGGCCTTGGAGAATAACTTGACCAGTGTGTCACCCGAAACTGTCGGCATGCAGACGTCGAGAAGCACCAGATCGGGCTTCTCCTGCAGCATCATCGCGACGCAACCTGCAGGCCTGTCACGAGTGATCACCCGGTAGCCATTTCGCTCGAGGATGTCGGCAGTCGACGCCAGTGTAACCTCGCAGTCGTCAACAACTACGATCGTCGGCCGTTTCCTCGGCGAATGCTCTCCACTCCCACCTTGCGCAACCAGAGTCATGCTCTGCGGACGCCTACCCCCCCTCGGAAACCCATATCGTTCCGGCGATCAGCGTGAACGGAGTTCGGGAGCACCGCTTGAGCCGTCTTGCGTTCGCTTGCCCGCGAACGAGCACACGCTCTTCCGATGGCTTGCCTGGCGTATGAACGAGCCGTCGTCGACCGGCGACGGCGACTATCACCCGATGGGGTGACACTCTCGACCGTACCTCAGACGCCTGCTCACTGTCAGGCCACGATCGCTCGGTTAGACCAGCTCGACTCCGTAGCTCCAGCAGTGCCGGTCCTCACCTCTCGAGGCGTACTCTA
>JAICTU010000126.1 GCA_025936205.1 Polyangiaceae bacterium
GAGGAGCGAGCGGCCCGGCTCGGCCCGCCCTGGGGGCGTGCCTCGAGAACCTACCCTCGCCCAGCCGGACTCGGAACTGAGATGGACGTACGGGAGCTGACGGAACTCGCTGCGAAGTGTGCTTACCGCGCGCCGGAGCTCGCGCGCGAGCTCGGCATCACTCCTCGCCACCTCCAGCGACTCTTCGCGGCGCAGCTGGGGCGGGGACCGCAGGAATGGCTCAATGAGCGGCGTCTGCTCGCTGCCGGGGAGATGCTGCGCAGCGCGAAGGCGGTCAAGGAAGTTGCCTATCGTCTCGGCTTCCCCAGCGCCTCGCAGCTCAGCCGCGACTTTCGAAACCATTTCGGGATCCGCCCGTCGCAGCTACTGTTTCAGCGCGACGAGAAGTGACCCCCGCTCAACGGCTCCGTGCCAGCGCGGCCCGGAACGCCGCCCGCCGCTCCGGCAGCAGCTGCTGGGCCTGAGCGCGCGCCTTCTCCAGCACCGTCGGCGGCGCTGTCTCCGGGCTGCCGGCGTCAAACGGCGGCGCGGGCGCGTACTCGATCGCCAGCTGGATGCCCTGCGCGACCTGCGCGCCCGCGATCTCGGCGACCACGGTCAGCGCGAAGTCGATCCCCGCGGTGACGCCCCCGCCCGTGAAGCAGTTGCCGTCGCGCACCACGCGCGCTGACTCCACGCGCACGCCCCCCTCGGCGAGCAGCTCGCGCCAGGCCCAGTGACAGGTGGCGCGCTTGCCTTGGAGCAGGCCCGCCGCGGCCAGCACCAGCGAGCCGGTGCAGACGGAGGTGACGTAGCGTGCTGCCTGCCCGAGGCGCCGCACCTGCGCCAGGTACTCCGCGTCACCGAGCGCCGCCGTCAGCCCGTAGCCGCCCGGCACGCAGATCAGATCGCAAGCGGAGAGCTCGGACAGCTTCTCGACCTGCGCGAAGACGAGCCCGCTATCGGCGCGCAAGCTGCCGCCCTCGCGCGAGGCCACGTGCAGGCGGGCCCCCGGTAGGCGCTGAAAGACCTCGAACGGACCCGTGAAGTCGAGCTGGGTCAGGTTGGGGTACAGGGCAAAGACGATGCTGAACGGCGACGTCATCGGAGCACCTCCTCGGATTGCGCTGGAAATTGCCACACGGATGCGCTGAGCGCTGCCAAAACCGACACCAGGGCCGTCCTCGAGCCGTGGACAAGGCGGCGGGCCTGTGCTGAAGCTTACTTCACTCCCGTCACCATGCTTTCACTGTTCACTCCATATGTGCTGGGCCCGCGAGAAAAAGCCGAGCTGGACGGGCGTGGACACCTGGCCCTGCCCGGTATCCTGACGCCCGAAGCTTGCGCGCAGCTCACCGAAGCGCTCGGGCGTATTGCCGTGTTGCAGGAACCGTTCGGCTATGCCCGGACGGAGCAGCGCACGCCGGGCAAATATGCGGCCGAGCACGACGCCTTTCTGGCCCAGCTGATCAGCCATCCACAACTGCTCGCGCTGGCACGCAGCGTGCTCGGAGATGAGATCCGTTACGATCACTGCGTCGCGCTCAATCGGCTCGCAGCCAATCCGGGCCTGCGCTGGCACACCCATGAATACGCGGACGACGAGCCGCGGCTGGGCTTTCTGCGCATCTTCTTCTACGTCAACGGCTTCGACGCGGACGATGGCGGGCTCAAGGTCGTGCCCGGCAGCCATCTGTTCCGCGACTCCAGGATCCTCGCCGAGAGCGACGAGGAGCTGCAGCGGATCTGGATCGACGGCAAACGGCATCCGGTCACCGGCGAGCCCTTGCGCATCGAGCCGCTGAGCGCTCCCCCCGCCAGTGTGATCTTGATGTGGACTCACGCTCTGCACGGTGTCACCCCGCGCAAGCCCAGCAGCCCCACGCGCTGGACGGTCGTGTACGGCTATCGCAATCCAGGGCGGCCCTCGCGGGCGCGTTGGATCTCGGACCAGTTCGAGCAGCGCCATTTGCCGGGCACCGAAGGCCTGATGAGCCTGTATTGAGCGCTCGTCTCCTGCGGCGGGGCCATCCCGCGCCTCGACTTGCCGCTGCGCTGCTCTTCAGCGCGCTCGGGTGGGCTTCCGCAGCGTCCGCCCAGGAGGCGCAGCCCGCCGCGCGCTCGCCCGCCGCCTTTGATGCGGGTACGGTGGAATGGCGACCCGAGTTTCGGCGTGTGGGCTGGCCCGAATATGTCGCAGCGCCATTGCTGCTCACCGGCGCGTTCGTGCAGAGCTACTTCTTCGAGCCAGAGACGGACGCTGACTGGACGGGGCCGATCCTGCTCGATCGCGCCTTTCATGACCTGCTGCGCGCCGACTCCGCGCGCGGTCGCGCGCGCGCCAACAGCGCCAGCAACATCTTGCTCGCGACCTCCTTGCTGCAAGCGGCCCTGGTCGACCCGTGGCTGGCCGCTGCCTGGATCCATGGGCGCCCCGACGTCGCCTGGCAGATGACGGTGATCGACGCGCAGATGTTCGGGCTCACCGAGTTCACGAACCGCCTCACCAAGCGCCTGGTCGGGCGCGAGCGCCCCTACGGTGAGCGTTGCGACCAGGACCCCCAGATCGCGAACTGCAGCACCGAGGTGCGCTACCGCTCGTTCTTCAGCGGCCATGCGACGGCCAGCTCCACCTTCGCGGGGCTGACCTGTGCGCATCACCAGAAGCTGGCACTATACGGCGGTTTTGCCCCAGATCTCGCCGCCTGCCTGGGATCCGTGGGCGTGACGCTCGCCACGGGCGCGCTGCGCATGGCGGGCGACGATCACTGGTGGAGCGACGTGGTCGTGGGGCACCTGGTCGGCTTCTCCGCGGGCTACTTGCTGACCTGGGCGCTCTACTATCGCGAGCCCGCGCCGGGGACGGAGAGCGGCCGCCCGCTGCTGATGCCGATCGTGGGTTCGGGTGTGCTGGGGCTCGCTGTCGGCGGCCAGCTCTGAGCCGGATTTTCCGCGCGCAGGCATCGATTGACATCCGAGCAGGGGCGAACCAAGGTTCGGCCATGAGTTGCATTCCGCTCGTTCTCGGTCTGGCTCTGGGGGCATCGAGCGCGGCTGCCGCGCCGCACGTCCCGGTCGAGCAGTATCAGCTGAAGAATGGTCTCACCGTGCTGCTGAGTGAAGATCACGCGCTGCCGGTGACGTCGCTCGAAATCCTGTACCTCGTGGGGTCGGGATACGAGCGTGCAGGCCGCACGGGCTTCGCCCATCTGTTCGAGCATCTGATGTTCCAGGGCTCCGAGCACTTCGATCACGAATACTTCAAGCCCTATGAGCCGATCGGCGCCGCGGTGAACGGCACGACCAGCCAGGACCGCACCAACTTCTTCGAGACCGTGCCCAGCAACTATCTCAAGCTGCCGCTGTTCATGGAATCGGACCGCATGCAGAACCTGCTGCCCGCGCTGACCCAGGACAAGCTCGATAACCAGCGCGAAGTGGTGAAGAACGAGCGCCGCCAGCGCTACGAAAACACGCCCTACGGCATGGCGAACTGGTACCTGAACGAGGCGCTCTATCCGCCCGATCACCCGTACCACCACACGCCGATCGGCTCGCATGCCGATCTCACCGCGGCGACGATCGACGACGTCAAGCAGTTCTTCCAGCAATACTATGTGCCGGCCAACGCCTCGCTGACCCTCGTGGGTGATTTCCAGAGCGCCGATGCCAAGCAGCTGATCGACTACTACTTCGGCTCGATCCCCGGGGGCGCCCGGGCGCCGCGCCCGAGCCCGGCTCTCCCGCAGCCCCGCGCGCAGCACCTGCAACACACGGACGACGTCCCGCTGCCGCGCGTGTGGCTCGCCTGGCACTCCCCGGCGCTCTTTGCTCCGGGTGACGCGGAGCTCGACCTGTTCTCCGCGGTGCTCTCCGCCGGCAAGACCAGTCGGCTCTACTTCCCGCTCGTCTACGACAAGAAGATCGCCAAGGAAGTGAACGCCTACCAGGACTCGCAGGCGCTCTCGAGTATTTACGTGATCGAGGCGACGGCGGCTCCAGGACAGAGCGTGGACGCGCTCTACAACGCCTTGATCGAGGCAGTGAAGAAGGCGCTGGCAGCACCACCCACCGATGCCGAGCTGCAGCGGGCGATCAGTGCCTACAAAAAGAGCTTCTATGGTCGCATCGAAGCCGTGCAGTCCCGAGCCAGCACCATCTCCAACTACTTTTTGCACACGGGCAAAGGCGACTACCTGGAGCAAGACCTGGCGCGCTACACCGAGGCCACTCCGCAAAAGGTGTTCGAGGCTGCCAAGCACGTGATCGACCTCGATCACGCCGTGCGCCTGGACATCGTGCCCGGCAAGAAAGAGATCGAGCCTGCGGTGGCTCAGGCCGCTGCGCCCGCTCCTGGAGTGAAGGGAGCCGCCCAATGAGGATCCGATCCATGTTGTCGCAGACGATGTTCTCGAACAAACCGCTGACGCTCTTCAGCTGCGCCTGGGCGTTCTCGCTCGCATGCAGCGGCTCACAGGCCGCGGCTCCCCCCGCGGCGAGCGCCGAGGTCGCATCGGCACCGGCGGGGGCCGCGGCAGGTCCGGATCGTTCCGCGTTGCCGCAGCCGGGCCCGCCCGCCACTTGGGCTCCGCCGGCTCCCACTTCCTGGAAGCTCGGGCCCAGCTCGCGAGTGCTGTATCGCAAGTATGGCGACGTGCCGCTGGTCTCGTTGAATCTGGTCCTCCCGCGCGGCTCGGAGACGGATCCTGTCGGCAAGGACGGCCTCACCAGCGTGATGGCAGACATGCTCGACGAGGGGGCGGGCAAGCTCGACGCGCTCGCGCTGAGCGAACGCCTGCAGGCCCTCGCGACCGATCTGCGCATCGTGGCCGGCATGGACTCGATCCAGATCACGATGCAGATGATCGCGGAGAATTTCGCGCCCTCCATCGACATCCTGGCGGACGTGGTGCGCCGCCCCAAGCTCGACGAGAAGGAGTTTCAGCGCCGGAAATCGCAGCTCATCGCGCAGGCCATTGCCAGCGAGGCGGATCCGCATTTCGCACGTCGGACGGCGACCGCGCGTGCTCTCTTTGGCAAGGGATACGGCGGTGTGGTGTCCACCGGCACGCGCGACACGCTCGAGGCCATCAGCTATGCCGACGTCAAGGCGCACTACAAGCGCCTGGTCGTGGGGGACAACGCTACCTTCGTGGTCGTTGGAGGCATCGAGCAAGACGCCGTCACTGAACACCTGAAGCGAGCCTTCGGCGACTGGGCGGGGCAGCCCTCGGGTGAGGCACGGGCGCTCGCCCCGGCGCCCGGCGCGGGTAAGCTCTTCCTCGCCAACTATGCGGGGGCCGCGCAGAGCGTGATCGGCGTGATGCGACGCGCTCCCGGCGCGGATGCCGAAGACCTGTTTCCGAGCACCGTCTTCAACCGCAGCTTCGGCGAGGCATTCACCAGCCGCGTGAACCTGAACCTGCGCGAAGACAAGGGCTACACCTACGGCGCCGTGAGCTTGTTCCAGCGCTACCGGCAGGCGGGCATCTTCGGCATCTTCAGCGACGTGCGCAGCGATGTCACGCGCCAGAGCCTGGACGAGGTGCTGCGCGAGCTCTCCGACATCTGCGCCTCCAAGCCGCTCACGGCGCAGGAGCGCGACGACTCGGTCGGTGGCCTGCTGCTCGGCTATCCCGCCACCTTCGAGAGCATCGAGCTGCTCGGCGCGCGCTTCAGCCAGATCCCGATCTACAACCGCCCGCTCGACTGGTTCGAGCGCTGGCCGAGCCGCATCGCGGCGGTCACACTCGACCAGGCGAACCAAGCGGCGCACAGCTACTGCCAGAAGTCCGACTTCTCGATCGTGGTCGCAGGCGATGCCGCCAAGGTCGGGCCGACCCTCGACGGCATCGGCTTCGAGCTCGTGAAGGTCGACGCCAAGGGCCAGCCGCTGTAAAATTTCGGACGGAGGAGGAGAGGGGGGCCGGGCCTCATCCCTACGCCTCCTTCCGTCGCATCGGGACCCTGACGACTCAGCGCGCGCCGGCGGCGTAGGCCGATTGCAGGAAGGCGAGGAGCATCGCCTCGGGATGGCGCGCCCGCCGCGGTATGGGATGACGGGTGAAGCCATGACGATCGACGCCACACGAGACCTCGCTTCCGAGCTGAAAGTGCTTCACAAAGCGCTGCTTGCCGCGGCCCGAATCGAGTTTGAGGCCGAGCATGGACCGGTGGGGAGCGGACTGCAGCTGCTGCACTTGCTCGTCCACGATCCTGCGTTCGCCTGGCTCCGTCCGCTCTCGGAGCTGATGGCCGATCTCGACTCTCTGCTTTCCCTCGAGAGCCCTCCGAATCGCGACGAACAAGGCGCCGTCCGCGGAGAGATCGAACAGCTCCTGTCGCCGACGAACAGCGAGCTGTGGGCCGCGCTCACAGCCTTCCTTCAGAAGGCGCCGGAAGTGGCGGCCGCGTACGCGCGCGTGCGCCAGATCCTGGCCACAGTGCCCAAGCCGCCGGCAAACGACGGGGGCGAGCCTGCCGCGCACCGCTGGGCAGAAACGCGGCAACAGCGCAACTCGCCCTGAACGGTATCCGCGACCTCGCGGATGCCAGTTCACCACGGCCTTGCAGAACGCTACACCCCTGGCCGCGCTCGCGTGGCGCTGACTGCGACAGCCGAATGGGCGCTTCTGCGCAGCGATTGAAATCGATTCCCGCCGGTGCAACTCCGGAGGAGATGGCGACATCACGTTCGAGCGCGTCGCGAGTCCTGATGCTCGCGGGCATTGCGCTGACCTTCACCGCGGCGACGGCGTGCATGGGCCTGCTCGGCGACGTGGACGTCGATCAGCGCGAACAGGCCGCCGGTGCGCTGCAAAGCCCGCCTGCCAGCGTCGGGTCAGCGGTCGCGCCGTCGCCGGCTCCTACGTACGGCTCCCGCCCCACGGCGCTTCCCGGTACGCCCCGGTCCTCGCAGGCGAACGATGCGGGAACACCCGCGGCGCTCGACGAACCGACGGCACCGGATGCAGGCAGCGCGGCTCCTGCAAACGAGAATCCCAGGGGCACGTCCAGCGCGCCAGCGAGCGACGCTCCAGCGCCAACAGCCGCCGCCGGCCCCGGCGAACCGCCGGCAAACGAGCCCGGCCCCGACACGACTCCTGCCCCCTTGAACGGCGATGGCACTCCGCCACCGGTGCTCGTCGTACCTCAGCCCCCGAGTGCTACGCCCAGCGAGTCCCCCGCGGACCCCAACAGCTCGCCACAGCCGGTCTCTGCGCCGCCCACCGCCAGCCCTCCGCCGTCTCCATCCGTGCCGGCGCCAGCTCCCCCTCGAACTAGCGCTCCGCCGCAGGATGACGGGGGCACTACGACGGCTGCACTGCGCGGCCAGGAGGGCGGCGGCGACGATCCAGGCGACGACGGTGACGACCAGGGCGAAGGAAGGGGAAGCGACAACGCCGACCGTCGCGACGGCGCCGATCGGGGCCGCGACGAGCAGAGCCAAGACGACCGCGGCTCCAACACCCGAGGCTCCGACGACCGTGGCCCAGACAATCGCGACTCTGCGGAGCGGCAATCCGACGACCCGGGTCGCGCGGATCGCGCAGACGACCGCGGCGATGACCAAGGGCGCGAAAGCGATCGCGAAGACGACAACGGCCCCTCGGGACGAAGCGACCAACGAGGGCGCTCGGACGACGACCGCGGCGGTCGCAACGGCGATGACCGAGGGCGCGGCTGAGGCTAGCCCGGATACCCACGACCACGCCGGCGTACGGGCCATATAAAGCCCCGCTTCGCGAGCTCGGCGGCAGTCCAGTTCGGTGGATTTCCGCCAAGGACAATGTCCCCTGGTCGGAGACGGGGCCAGCGGCTTGTCACCACTTGCGCGGAACGGCTTGGACCGTAGCCCCGGCGGGGCTACGGTTACTTTCACTGGCGCTCGGCCTTGCCGTAGCGTTGCCGCGTCCCAGCGACTCAGTCCGTCGCGAAGCAGTAGATCGAGCCGCGACCACCGCCCTGGCTGACGGTGCCTTGCTGGAAGTTCATTCCCGCGGTGGGCTCGCCGCAGCCCGTGTCATGCGCGCTGTTCCACGAGGTCGGGTTCTCTCCGCCGCCCCCGCGATTGGAGTGGCCGTTGCGCGTCGTGCCCGTGGTCGATGTCCAATCGCTGCAGGTGCCGCTGGCAGAGACGGTGCCGTCGAGGTTGCTGCCGGTGATGATGTCGTGCAGCACGGTGGGTTGAGCCGAGGGGACCGTAGCGCCCGTCTCGTCCAGCGGGGTGTTGATGTCACCCAGCGGATAGCCGCTTTCGCTAGCTCCGCCTGCTGCCTGATCGTGCAGATCGGCCACGCTGTTGGCGATGACCTTGCCGGCAAAGTTGCGCCAGGGCCCGGTGCCGATGCGGTCGCGCGCACTTTCGGTGCTGGTGCTCAAGTAGGCGCGCCAAGTCTTGCTCCCGAGAGCGGGATTGGCGGCCGTCGCGAGGGTCTTGCACAGGGCGTCGGCTCCCGCGATACCGCCGAAGTTGCCACCATTGCCGCTGCCACGGCTGGTGACGAAGAAGCTCATGTTGTTGGGCGCGCCGGAGCCGCTGGCGACACTGGCGCCGCTGGCCCCGCTACTGCCTGCGGAGCCAGCCGCAGCGGAGCCGCCGGCGCCGGCACTGGCGGTGGCCCCCGTGGCGCCCGCGAGCGGGTCAGTTTCGGTGGACTTGTCGGAGTCGTCCGAGCAAGCGGCGGTGGCGATGAACAAAAGCGTGAGACTGGATGCCAAGCGACGGAAATACATGAAAACCTCCCAATGATTCGGGCGCGGAACTAACACGGCTCGCAGCGCGGCCTGCGAGGAAATGCGCCTCGGCGGACGAATGGCTTCGCAGCTCGTTCTCTCTGCTGCGAGCACGCGAACGCTGAGGCGTTGAAGGGCTTACGAGCCCAGATCAATCGGTCGCGAAGCAGTAGATCGAACCGCGACCGCCGCCCTGGCTGATGGTGCCCTGTTGGAAGTTCATGCCGTTCGTGGGCTCGCCACAACCGGTGTCGTGTGCGCTGTTCCACGAGCTCGGGTTCTGGCCGCCGCCCGCGCGATTGGAGTGGCCGTTGCGGGTGGTGCCCGTGGTCGAGGTCCAGTCGCTGCAGGTGCCGCTCGCCGAAACCGTGCCGTCGAGGTTGCTACCGGTCAGGATGTCGTGCAGCACAGCGGGCTGGCCGGAGGGCACCGTGGCGCCCGTCTCGTCCAGCGCCGTGTTGATGTTGTTCAACGGATAGCCCGTCTCGCTGGCTCCGCCCGCAGCCTGATCGTGCAGATCAGCGACGTTGTTGGCGATGACGTCGCCTGCGAAGTTGCGCCAGGGACCGGCACCGATGCGGTCGCGTGCGTTCTCCGTGCTGGTGCTGAGATAGGCGTGCCAGGTCTTGTTTGCGAGGGCGGGGTTCGCGGCGGTCGCGAGCGTCTTGCAGAATGCGTCCGCGCCCGCGATGCCGCCGAAGTTGCCACCGTTGCCGCTACCGCGGCTGGTGACGAAGAAGGTCATGCCATCTGGCGCGGCCGCGGCGCCTGCATCTCCCGCCACGACGGGCGGAGCGCCCGCGGCTCCTGCCGCGCCCGCAGCACCCGGAGCGCCTGCCGCTCCGGCGGAGCCGCTGCCGTTCGCGTTCCCATTGCCTCCACCCTGGTTCAGCGTCGGGTTGGGGGTGGCCTCAGACGAGCCACCACTGCCGGTGCTGCCCGCTGGAGTTGCCGCGCGGCCGCCAGCGCCGGCACCGCCACTGTTGGCGCCGCCGCCGCTGCCCGCCGAGCCCGCGGGCTGGTTCGGGTTGGTCGTCGTGGACGGGCTATCGTTGCTGTCCGAGCAGGCTGCCGCAGCGAAAACAAGGACTACAGTGGGTACTAAGCGGGGGAAATGCATGGAAACCTCCCAAGGGGTCCCACCGCGCTAACATGCCCGGCTCGGCATTCTTTGAGGAAAAAGGCCACAACAGGGCCGATGGCGAAGCTGCGGCAGTATTGCGAGCTGGCTGAAAAGTGCCGATCCCCACGCCGGGCAGCTGTTTCACGGCGCCGTGAGGGGGCTCACGGCCGAGCCTCGCGCAGCGCATGCCGCACGGCTTCGCTGAAGCCGCTCGCATCGTTGGAGGCGACGCTGCGATAGCGCGCGCAGAGCTCGGCGGGCGCATTGGCGACGACGCAAGCCAGGTCTGCCCACTCGAGGAGGTCGAGGTCGTTGTAGTCGTTGCCCACTGCCAGGCTGCGGCTGCCGGGGGGCGCGCGTTGACGGAGCAGCCAGCTCGCCGCCGCGGATTTGCAGACGCCGCGCGGAAAGACTTCGATCCAGGTGCTCTCGCCGTCGAGCGGTGAGGTGGTGCGGATCACGCTGAAGTCGCTGAGCTCGCGGCTCAGGTCGGGATAGCTCCCCGGGCTCGGCGCGGGGTCGATCACCAGGGCCTGGCACATGGGCTCTGTGATGTTGAGCGGGCGCGTGAAGGGGTACATGTGGTCCGCGTAGAGCTCGACGCGCCGCTCGAAGTCGTGGTTGCGCCGCGACGTGCGGTGCAGGAAGCAGCGATGGTTGTCGGGGACTGCGTGGTGCAACATGAAGTCGAGTCCGCGCGCCTCCAGGCGCAACGTCAGATCGAGCGCCGCTGCCGGCGTCATGTGCTCCACCTTCACGAGCTCGCGGCTCGGCCAGCGGCTGATGCCCGCTCCTGAGGCGTGGACCAGGAAGTCGATGGGCCAGTCGTCGCTGATCACGCGCAGTGCCGAGAACAGGGAACGTCCGGTCGCGACCACGCGCACGACACCCAGCTCCCCGAGGGCCAGCAGCGTCTGTCGATCCGCCCGGCTCAGCTGGCGATGGGAGTCGAGCAGCGTTCCGTCGAGGTCAGTGACGACGATTCCGAGGGCCACGCCTCAGGCATGCATCAGCCGCCGCCGTGGCGCAACCCGCCCGGGTGAGGCTCCGCTTCCACCGGGAGCTGCAACCGCCCCACCACGTCCGTGCTGGCGCGCTGCAGGGCGTGTACGGCAGCATCGGCGATCGTGCCCTGGAGTCGCAAGACGTTGCCCCTGCCAAAGGGGTGGTTGCGATTGCTCAGCATGATCACGAACAGATCTTGCGCCGGATCAATCCAGAGCGAGGTGCCCGTGTAGCCGCCATGGCCAAAGGCCAGCTGGGACAGCGCCACGCCGCGCGCCTTCGAGTAGTGGCTCGAGACGTCCCAGCCGAGCGAGCGGACGCCGCCGCCCGGCACAGCGCGGGGCTCCGTGAACTCGCGCACCGCCTCCGGCGAGAGCACGCGCACGCCGTCGAGTTCACCGCGGCCGAGCAGCATCCGCGCGAAGCGGCTGAGGTCCTCGCCGGTCGAAAATACGCCCGCATTGCCGGCGATGCCGCCAAGCAGGTACGCTCGCGGATCCTGGACCTCGCCGCGGATCGGGGAGGAGTGGCGGCCCGAGGCGAGCTCGGTGGGGGCGATGCGCGGTGAGTCGCAGAGCGGACGGCAGTAGTGGGTGTCGCGCATGCCGAGCGGCTCCCAGAGCACTCGTCGTGCAGTCGCATCCAGTGACTCGCCGGTCACGCGCTCGATCAGCATGCCCAGCACGATGTAGCCCACGTCGCTGTAGATGAACTTGCGGCCCGGGTAGGCCTCCAGCACCGAGCCGATGGCCCGAGCGCGAGCGTGCTGCTTGCCCTGTCTGTAGTCGGCGAGAGGATTGCTGGGCGGCAGCCCCGAGGTGTGCAAGAGCAGTTGCTCGACCGTGATGGTCTCCTTGCTCTGCCCCCTGAACTCCGGCAGGTAGCTGCAGACGCGGTCCGAGAGGTGGAGCTCACCGCGTTCGATCAGCCAGGCCGCGAGCGCGCCCGTGACCAGCGGCTTGGTGAGCGACGCCAGGTCGAAGATGGTGTCGAGCGTCATTTCGCGCCGGGTCGGCAGGATCGCTCGCTCGCCGTAGGCACGCTCGAACAGGATGCCGTCGTGGCGACCGACAACCACCACTGCTCCCGGCGTCTTGCCCTCTCGGATGGCTTGCTCGACGAGCTCGTCGATCGCAGCGAAGTCCGGGCGCCGTGGCTCGTCGGGAGGCTCTGCCGTCGCTGAATCTACCCCCACCTGCGCCGGCGGCGTGACCCCGGCGCTGGCCGGCGCGGTGCCTCCCGAGGCCCACAGGGCCAGCACGAACGCGATAGACCGAGAAGCTCGCTTGCCGAACGAGCTCCGCCGCCAAACGTTCAACTACATTTCCCCCGCGGCGGCAGCGCCGCCCGTCGACTGCTCACGACGATCCGAACGGACAAAATCGGCCTTCCCGTGTCGCGGGGTGAAACAGAGGAGGCCAATTCCTGCAATTTATGCTGGATTTGTCGGGAAAGGTGCCCGGGAGCTCTGCTCGGTGCGACGTGTAGCCGAATCGCCTGCTCTGATTTAGGATCCGCCGCATGGATATCTATAGCGCGGCCCGGCGCTTCAATCGCCCGCACTGCTTCGAGCCCGACACGAGGGCAGAAGACCTGCCCGCGGGTGCCCACGGCTTGATCGGCGATGGTACGACCTGCGCGCTCGTGCGGCTCGACGGTGCCATCGACTGGCTGTGTTTGCCGCGCTTCGACAGCCCGAGCGTGTTCGCTCAGATCCTGGACGCACGCCGTGGCGGTGTCACCGCGCTGACGCCGGCGCGGAGCCCCTACAAGAGCTACCAGCGCTATGATCCCGACACCAACGTACTCGACACGCTGTTCGAGGTCGCTGGTCAGGGTTCGATTCGCCTGACGGACTACATGCCATGGACCAACGATCCACGTGCCGCCATCCACGAGGTGCATCGCCGCCTGGAGTGCCGTGACGGCGACGTGGACATCAACGTGGTCTTCGACCCGCGCTTTGGCTACTCCGAGCATGCGCCGCGCTTCGAGGTCTGCGCCGAAGGCGCGCTGGCCATCGGCCCCAACGGCGAGCGGTTGGCCGCCGCCCTGTCGCGTCCCTGCTCGTGGCAGGCGCGTCCCGAGGGCGGGCTGTGTGCGCAGCTGCACATGCACAGCGGCGAACGGGTCTGGATGGTGATCAGCTGGGACACGGCCCGCGTCTCGCCGGTCAGCGCCCATCGCCCCTTCGAGCACCTGCGCAGCACGCGCCGGCACTGGCGAGAGTGGGCGGCCAAGCTGCGCTATGACGGCCCCTGGAGGCACTACGTGATGCGCTCCGCGCTCACCTTGAAGCTGCTGCAGTACGCGCCCAGCGGCGGCATGGTGGCGGCGCCCACCACCTCCCTACCCGAGGGCATCGGCGGGGTGCGCAACTGGGACTACCGCTACGTGTGGATGCGGGACGCTGCGCTGTGCATCCGCGCCATGAACCTGATCGGCTACAGCCAGGAGTCGCTCGACTTCTTCCACTTCGTGGGCAACGCGCTCACGCGCCACGAGAACCTGCACATTTTCTACTCGGTGGAAGGTGGCGTGGTGCCCGACGAGCAGACGTTGCCCTGGCTGAGCGGGTTCCGCGGCTCCGCACCGGTGCGCATCGGCAACGGAGCGAAGGAGCAATTGCAACTCGACAACGCCGGCTACTTGCTGGACGCCGCCTTCGTCTACGAGCGGTTCGGCAACGCCCTCTCGCTGCGCTTCTGGCGCCATTTGGTCAAGTTGATGGACCGCATGCAGAACGAGTGGCACAAGCCCGATCACGGCATCTGGGAGCCGCGCGGCGGTATGCACCATAACGTGCACACCAAGACCATGCTCTGGGTGGCCTTTGATCGCGCGGCTCGCATTGCTCAGCTGTTCGGCGAAGAAGACCTGGCCGTCGGCTGGCGCCAGCAGGCAGGCCGCATCCGCAGCGAAGTGCTCTCGCGCGGCCTCGATCCGTCGGCGCGCCACTTCGTGAGCCACTACGAAGGCACGGAGCCGGACGCCACGCTGCTGCTGCTTCCCGCCTATGGCCTGCTGCCCCCGACCGACCCTCGCGTCCTCTCCACCATCGCCTTCGTCCAGCAGCGCCTGGGCGACAGCGGCTTCGTGTACCGCTACCACTATGATGACGGTCTATCGGGCCCCGAAGGCGCCTTCATCCTGTGCGGATTCTGGCTGGTCGAGGCGCTGGCCATGGCAGGGAGGCTGGACGAAGCGATGCAAGTGTTCGAACGGCACGCAGAGGCCTCGAACCACGTCGGGCTCCTGGGCGAGCAGATCGACCCTGAATCGGGCATGCTGCTCGGCAACTTCCCGCAGGGCTTCAGCCACATGGGCTTGATCCACGCGGCGGCACGCATCGACCTCGGGCTGCGATTGCGCGACGAAAAGTCGCAACGCCACCCCATCCTGGACCTGGAAGCGTGAGCACCGCTCCCGGCTCGGGCCGGCATCTGTTTCGCGAATTCGAGTGGCAGCTCTGCGCTATTAGCCCGAGATCGGAACCACTGTGTACTTCAAGAGCGGCACCCACATCATGGAAACGAGCGGGCAGGCACGTCGGTGGAAAGGGGGTGGCACTCTGGTGAGGCGTGGCAAAAAGTCGCGATTCAGGCGCTCCGTCGGCCGATAAACCGTTTGACGTGGTCGATGGCGCCGTCCACCCTGGCTCTGCTGTGAAACAGATCTTGGTGGTCGACGATAGCAAGGTGATGCGCGAGATGATCGTGGCCTGCCTGCGACCCGAGTCCGCATTGGCCTTCACTCATGCTGCCAGTGGCCTCGAGGCCATCGAAAAGCTGTCTCTCCAAGGCTTCGACCTGGTGGTGCTCGACCTGAACATGCCGGACATCGGCGGTATCGAGGTGGTCGATTTCGTCCGTGCTCAGGACACCCTGAAGCAGTTGCCCATCATCGTCGTGACCACGCGCGGAGACGAGGCCTCGCGTACCAAGGCCTTGAGCGCGGGTGCTTCGCGCTTCATGACCAAGCCGTTCACACCTCAGGACCTGCTGAGTGAAGTTCGGGGCCTGGTCGGCTTGCAAGCGACGAAGGCCGGATGAGTGATTCACCCGCCGCGGCAGAGTTCATCAACGGCTTCCTGGACGAGGCAGAAGAACATCTCGCACTCGCTCGAGCAAGTGTCGTTGCGATCGACGATGCCCTGAAGAAGCGAGCTCGCAGTCCGGGCTCGGTTCGCAACCTGTTCCGGTCCGTGCACACGATCAAGGGTCTGTCGGCCATGGTGGGCGCCGAGCCGATCGTCGATATTTCGCACGAGATGGAGACGTTGCTGCGCGACGCCGATCAGGCGGGAGGCAACGTGCCGGCGCACGCCCTGGACGCGATTGTGAAGGGGTTGCGCGCGATCGAGGAGCGCGTGGCGTGCCTGGGTCGAGGCGAGGCCTTGCCCGTGGCACCGCGCGGGCTGCTGGAGCTGCTCGGCGCGATTCAGCTCGGGGAGCCGGCGCCCCGCGCAGTCGGTACCCTGTCGCTGGCTCCGGACTTGCTCGCGAAGTTGTCCCTCGGGGAACAAGAGCAGTTGCTGCAGGGGCTGGGCAAGGGGCGACGTGCGCTGCGTGTGGACTTTGTGCCGTCGCAGGAGCGCGCAGCAGAAGGCTTCACCATCACCCGTGTACGCGAGCGGATGGCGGCGCTCGGCGAGATCGTCAAGGTGACACCTTTGACCCTACCAGGGGTGGAGGGGGCGCCAGGCAAGGTGGCCTTTGCCCTGATCGTCCTGACCGATGGCAGCGATGCAGCGATCGGCGAGGTGGCGGGTGTCTCCGCCGACGAGGTGCAACCCATCGAGGCGCTGGGCATGGTCGCGAGTGGGCCAGAGGAGTCGCCTGAGGAGGAAAGGTGGAGCAGCCCCGATCGCGGCGAGCGCAATTTCGTTCGCGTGGAGGTGAGCCGCCTGGACGACGCACTGGAGCGGCTGGCCGCGTTGGTGGTGACGCGTTCGCGCCTGGAACGAGCCTGCGGCGGGCTGTCGCAGTCTAGCGGCACCCGCGAGCTCGCGTCGATCCTCGGAGAACAGCGCCGGCAGCTGCGCGACCTGCGCGGGGCCATCATGCGTGCTCGGATGGTGTCGGTCTCGGAGGTCCTGGCACGGGCGCCGCTGCTCGTGCGCGGTTTGATGCGGAGCTCCAACAAGTTGGTGCAGCTCACGATCGACGCGGGCCAGAGCGAGCTCGACAAGGCCGTCGCCGATCGCCTGTTTCCAGCGATCGTCCATCTCCTGCGCAACGCCGTCGACCACGCGATCGAGCCACCCGACGAACGGCGTCACAAGGGCAAGCCGGAAGAGGGCCAGCTGCGCATCAGTTGCTCGGAGCGCTCCGGCAATCAGTTGGCGCTCGAGGTGAGCGACGACGGACGTGGCATCGACCGCGAGAGCGTCGCGCGACGCGCAGGGGTATCGGTACCGAAAGATGACGCCGAGTTGCTCGCGCTGGTTGTCCGTCCAGGCCTTTCCACCCTGGACCACGCGACCCACGTGAGCGGTCGCGGCCTCGGTATGGACATCGTCCAGCGCGTCGTGGTCGGCGAGCTCGGCGGCAAGCTGCAGCTGCGCACTGCTCTGGACCAAGGCACGCGCTTCACGCTGCTGGTGCCGCTCAGCGTGACGGTGCTCGAGGCATTCTCGTTCTCCTGTGCCGAACGTACCTTCGTGATCCCGGTGAGTGCGGTGGAGGCGTTGGCAGAGATCGAGCCGCAGCGAGTCACTCCGGCGCCCAACCCCGGCGCGCAGGCGTCGTCGGCGCGCTTGCTGGAGCACCGTGGAGCCTCCGTCCCGCTCTATCGGTTGAGCTCCCTGCTCGGCATCGCCACGCCGGACCCTCCGAGCGCGAAGGCCATCCTGGTGCGGCGCGAGGACGAGCTGTTTGCGTTTCAGGTCGACCGCATGCTGGGGCAACAGGAGATCGTCGTGCGGCCACTGAGAGACCCGCTCGTCACGGTCGCGGGCGTCACGGGCAGCACCGATCTGGGGGACGGGCGTCCCACACTGGTGATCGACCCATTGCAATTGATGCAGCTCCAGAGCGGGCGGGAGGCGATCAGCGTATGAGCATGCTGCACGTGTTGTTTCGCGTGGGTGAGACGGACTATGTCGTGCCCGCCGCGGATGTGATCCAAATGGAGTCGTTCAACGGCGCCACGGAAGTCCCGGGCTGCGCGCCCCACGTCGCGGGTTTGGTCCAGATCCGGGGGCGGGTTATCCCCGTCATCGACCTGCGCCGGCGTTTTGGGTTGCCCCCCGTCGAACGCACGCTCGACTCGCGCGTGATCGTGGTCGCCGACGGCAACCGCCAGGTGGGTCTGCTCGCCGATTCAGCGCGCCAGGTCCTGCGCATCGAGGGCGAGGCCTTTCAGCCGCCTCCGGAGGTGATCCGCGAGCAATCGCGGGGGTTCGTGAGCTCGATCGCGCGCGCCGGTTCCGGCGTCGTCATGCGCATCGATTTCGTCAAGGTAATTGGACAGCACAGCGTCCCCGAGGAGCATTTTCATGGCCAACAAGCGTAGGAGTGTGCCGGTTCCCAACGGCAAGACGGCGGCGCCCACCGGCGAGGCGAAGGGCACCACGCTGGCAGCAGGTTCCTCCGCCGCTTCCTCGGGGTCGGCACAGAACGGGGTGGGGGAGGTGGAAGCGGTGCGCGACGTGCTCGAGAGCATTTCGAGCACCGCTGCCGGCTTGCAGGAGCTGGCTGCCACCGTGGAAACCGCGCGCGGCAACTCCGATGCGCTCGCCACTGCTTCCGAAACGATGGCGGCGACGCTGGAGCAGCTCGGCCGTTCGCTGAACGGCTCCGTCGCCAATGTGGAAGAACTGGCCGCATCGGGAGAGGAGCTGGTGGCAACGGCAGTCGAGACGAGCGCGAGCGTCAACGAGGTTGCCGCTCAGGGACAGACGATGGCCGCCACCATTCAAGAAGTCGGCGCCACGATCGAGGAAATGGCAAAAGGGATCGCTCGCCTCTCCACGGACGCGGCGACCGGCGGGGAGCAAACGACGGCGCTGGCGCAGGGCATGGCTCAGGTCAGTGGGGCGCTCGAGCACGTTGCACGCGACGCCAGCGAAATGGCGAGTTCGGTTGAACAGACCTCCGCCACGGCGGAGGAGATGGCGCGCTCGGTCCGAGGCGTGCTCGATCAAGCGAAGACGCTGGAAGCGACCACGGCCTCCAATGCGAGTGCAGCCGAGGAGATCGCCGCCTCGGTGGAAGAAGTCGCGGCGACAGCCGAGAAGAACGCCGCGACCGTCGAGGCCAATGCAGCCGCCATCGAACAGGCGGCGCGTTCAGCAGCCGCCGTGGCGCAGAGCGCCGAGCGCGTCAGCACGCTCGCGGCGAGCAGCGCGGTGGCGGCGGGGCAGCTGGACACCAGCACGAAGAGGATCGTGGGGTTCGTGCAGCGTGCTGGAGGCACGACGGCGCGCGTCTCGAGTGGCGCGCGCGAGGGGGGACAGCTCTTGCAGAAGTCACTGACGGGGCTCGACAACATCCGTCAGGCCATCGACCAATCGTCGAACGCGATGAAGCAGATGGACCAGCGCGTGGAGGAGATCGGTGACATCGTGCAGACGATCAACTTGATTGCCGATCGCACCAATCTGCTCTCGCTCAATGCCAGCATCGAGGCGGCTCGGGCAGGTGAGCACGGTCGCGGTTTCGCGGTGGTCGCCGAGGAAATCCGAGCGCTGGCCGATCGCGCTGCGGCCGCGAGCGGCGAGGTCGCAAAGATCGTGCGAGGCCTGCAGAGCACGGCACGTCAGGCGGTGGCGGCCTCCACCGAAAGCACGAAGGTGGCCGATGAGGGCAGTCGCCTGGCCCGAGAAGCCGGGGGAGCCCTGGGCAATATCCTGACCGGCATCGGTGAGATCACGCAAGCCGTGCAGGAGATCGAGCGCGCGACGGAGGAGCAGGCCCGGGCGGTCGAATCGATCGGGAGGAGCACGGCGCGCCTGAGCGAGGAAGGGCGGAGCATCGCCGTCGCGGCCGCCGAGCAAACGCAGGTCGGTCAGACGCTGGCCAAAGGCGCGCACGAGATGCGGCAAATGGCCAAGCAGACCTGGGAGGCGACGACGGAGCAGGCCCGTTCGCTGCGCGAGGTGGTGAAGTCGAACAGCCAGCTCATGGCGGCCGCCAGCAAGGTCGCGCGTGCAACGGACGAGCAAGCCGCCAGCGCCGCTCAGCTCGCGAAGTCCGCGCAGCGGATGCGGGCGCTCACGCAACAGACCAGCGCTGCCGTGTTGGAGCAAACGCGGGGGTTGTCGCGGATGGCGGGCTCGGCGCGTGATGTCTCGAGCGGCGTGCAGCGTTCTGTCCAGGGCTTGAGCGAGCAGGCCAAGGGCGCTGCGGAAGTGGCGCGGGCCATGGATGAGGCTCGCAGGCGAGCGGTACAGACTGCGCAGGCCGTCACGGAGCAGGCC
>JAICTU010000349.1 GCA_025936205.1 Polyangiaceae bacterium
ACGAACGAGACATCGGGCGTCGACTCGGCTTCCACGTAGATCTGGTAAGAGAACAGCGTTCGGCTCAGCCGGATCAGCGCGAGATTGGCGCCGATCGCCGCCTTCCCGAGCAGGCCGTTGCCGAGCACCTTGGGGAATGGGGCCGGCACCCCGCGCAGCGCCTTGATGCGGAAGCCCTCGTCACTGAGCAGGCGGCGCAGCGTGCGGAACGTGAAGAGCCGCGTGTGCGTGCGGTCCAGGATGCCGGCCTTTCCATAGTTGAACTGGCCGAGCGCAAGCATACCGCGCACGAGGAAGAAGGCCACGTTGGGCGTGGTCAAGATCAGCCGCTTCGGCTCGTAGCCAAACTGGCGCCGGAGCTGCTCCAGGAAGCGTTCGGGGTCGCGCAGGTGCTCAATCACGTCCAGCAATAAGATCACGTCCTGATCCGCCACGTCGAAGGCGATGTCGTCATCCAGGTTCTGCACCTGCACCTGGACATCTCCGCCATCCACCTGCGCGGGGAACTGATCGACGAGGGTGACCTGGCATCCCTTCTTCAGCAGCTCGCCTGCGAGCCCTCCAGGCCCCGAGCCAATGTCGAGCACGCGCGAGCCCGGTGCTACCGCAGCGAGCGCGTAGGTATGGCTGCTTGCGTAGCCAAGCTTCAGATCGTAGTGAACATTGCCTTCGTGCTTCGGCTCGAAGCGCCGCTGGTAACGCACGCCCGAGCGGTGGGCCAGGTTCTGCACGGTCGCCCAGATCACATCCTTCGCGTACTTCATGCCGTTCACGCGGCAGATCTCATCGCCATAGTAGGTCGGGATCGGCAGCTCTACGATCCTCGCGCGGGCATTCATCAGCTGGATGATGATCTCGGTGTCGAAGTGGAAGTCGTTCGAGTTCAGACGGAACGGGATGCCGGCCAGGGCCGCCACCGAGTAGATGCGATAACCGCTGTGAAACTCGGAGAGGTTCGAGCCGAGCAAGCGATTCTGGATCGTGGTCAAGATCCGATTGCCCACATACTTGTAGAGCGGCATGCCGCCCTTCAGCGCCTGCCCTGACTCCAGCATGCGGCTGCCGAAGACCGCCTCTGCCTTACCCGAGGTGAGCGGCGCGAGCAGCCGCGGTAGCTCTTCCGGCGCGTACTGGCCGTCTCCGTGCACCAGCGCAACGAGGTCGAAGCCGTGGGAAATCGCGTACGCGTAGCCCACCTTCTGGTTGCCGCCGTACCCCTGGTTGTACTCGTTCCGGAGCACGGTCATGCGCACGCTGGCGTGCTCGCGCTGGTACTCGGAGCCCACTTCGAACGTGCGATCCTTCGAGGCATCGTCGATCACCAGGATCTCGCAGTCGAAGTCCTGGAACAGCGACGACGGTACGCGGTCCAGCACCCAGCGCAGCGTTGATTCCGCGTAATAGGCGACAATGAAGATCAGGAGACGGGGACGTTCAGCGGGCAGCATCGGCCGGCGACCTTAGCCTTTTGGCGCGGCCATGCCATCCCCACGGAGCCGATCCGCCGGCCGGACCAGCAGTTTGGTGCTCGAAGGCATCTGCGCAGGCTTCCTGCTAAAAGCCGGCGAACCGCGTGACTCCCCTGCTCGTTCAACCCGACTCCGGTGGCCGCCTTTCCGGTGGCTTTCTCTACAACGCGCGCATGGCGGAACAGGGGCTCTGGCTGCTGCGCAACCTGCAGCCGAGGCAGCTCGGCGAGCTCGCGATCGAAAGCGCCGATCAGCCCGTCCTGATGGACAGCATCTGGCTCACTCCCGAGCACGCCGCGCCGTTTCTGGAGCTCGCTCGGAGCGGCCAGCGCGTGGGCGTCATGCTGCACTCCTTTCCGTCGTTCATCCGCGCCGCGGAGGCGGGAGAAGCAGCGCCCAGCGCGCCGAGCAGCTTCGAGCTGGAGCTGATCGCGCGGCTGGGGGTCGTCGTGGTGCCGGGCACTCATTACGCGCACTGGCTCGGCGGGGCCCGAGTGATCGTCGCGGAGCCCGGGCTGGACGCGGGCTGGCGCGCGGCGCCGCGGCCGCGCTGGGGGCCCTGCCGGCTCGTCTCCGTGGGGGCGGTCACGCCACGCAAGGGCTTCCTGGACGTGGCCGAGTTGCTGCTGCGCCGGGGCCGCTCGGACGATTTCGTTTGGCGTGTGCTGGGCAGCCTCGATGTGGACCGCGCCTACGCCGAACGTGTGCGCGCCTGCGTGGCCCGGTTGCCTGGGGTCGAGCTGCTCGGGCAACTCGAGCCGCGCGAGGTGCAGCGCCAGGTGCGCGCCGCGGATGTGCTGCTCATGCCGAGCTACGACGAGAATCAGCCGCTGGTGCTGCTGGAGGCCATGGCTGCGAGTGTCCCCGCCATCGCCTACGCGGCCGGCGCCACGCGCCAGATGCTGGAGCACGATCGGGAGGGGTGGATCACGTCCATCGGCGACCGCGAACAATTCGCTGCATATCTGGAGCGTTTGCTCGGCGACGAGCCGAGTCGCCAGCGCCTGGCGCAGGCCTGCTGGGAGCGGCAACAGCAACTGCCCAGCTGGTCCGAGACGGCGGCGCGCACACGGGCCGCCCTCGCTGGAGCCTGGGGATCGTGAAGGAGCAGCCCGAGGGCGGCGCCACCGGCGCGGCCATGCCAGTGCGCCTGGCGGAGCAAGCCAATAGCCTCCACTACCTGCTTCTGCTCGGGATGTTTCTGGCGACCCGGCTCGCTCTGTATGCGTTCGGCTTGCGTTTCCACCTCGACCTGGCGTGGATGTTCCTGAGCGATCCAGAAGCGCTCCGCGAGCGTCTGTTCGAGACCGTCTTCTACTTTCATGCCTTCGCGCCGGGCATGAACGTGATCACGGGCCTGCTCCTGAAGCTGAACCCCGAGCACCTGGCGCTCTGCGCCAACCTGCTGTTCTGGGGCTCTGGCTACCTGCTGCTCGCCTCCGCCTTCCGTTTGCTCCAGCTGCTGGGGTGCTCGCGCTGGGCTGCGACGGCCTGCGCATTCTGGCTCTCTCTGGTGCCGCAGTCGCTGTACCTGGAGCACCTCTATCTCTACACGCACCTGTGCGCGTCGCTGGTGTGCTGGGCGGCGGTCGCATTCCACCAGGCTCTGACGCTCGGGAAGGCGCGCCGCTGGTTCGGGTTCTTCCTCGCGTGCGCCGTGCTCGGCTGGCTGTACACGGCCTTCCACCTGTTCTGGTTCTTGCTGACCGCGGCGCTGTCCGTTGCCTTCGCCGGCCGAGGGCGACGGCGAAGCGTCCTGCTCGGCGGCGCAGCGCCCCTGCTCCTGTTGTTTGGGTTGTACCTCAAGAACTACGTCGTCTTCGGCGTCTTCGGCGCGACGTCCTGGGGCGGCGCAAACGTGGCGCTCGCCACCACGCACCGGATGCCCGTCGAGGAGCGGCAGTCGCTGATCGATGACGGCCTGCTCTCCCCCTTCGCCGCCGTCAGCGTCTTTGCGGGACCCAGCGAGTATCTGCCCTTGCTGCCGCCCGATCTGCACTTTCCCTGGCCGACCACCAATGAGCTCTCGCGCCCTTCCCTCGACCAACCCAACTTCAACCACGGCCTGTATCTCGAGGTGAACCGCGCGCGCGGCAAAGACGCCGCGTTCGTCATTCGCAACCAGCCCGGGGAATATCTGAACACGGTTCTCCACGAGAACCTGCCCGGGATGTTCAGTCCGACCACGCACTGGCACAAGCTCGACGATCGGCCCGGCTCGCCGCACTACGAGCATCGCCGTGTGCTCGGCCGCTATGAGCGCCTGTACGATCGGCTCGTGCACGGCTGGCCGCGCAAGCCGTACGGGCTGTACATCTTTCTGCCTGTGTTCTGCGTCTGGGCGCTGCTCGAGGTCTGGCGAGGTCTCCGCTCGGGCGCTTCTGCCGAGCGGGCGCAGGCACTGCTGCTCGGCTTCTGCCTGCTGCAGATCGCCTTCATCGTCAGCATCAGCAGCCTGTTCTCATCGATCGAGTCGGCGCGCTACCGCTACACGGTCGAGCCCTTCATCTGGGCCGTCGTGGCGGTGGGACTGCGTGATGCCGCGCGCTGGTGCGGGCCCCGCGTGCGGCTGCTCCTTCAGAGAGCAGCCGCGAAGGGTAGCCTCGGAGCGGCAGCCGCCTCGGACCGGTAACCCCGGAACGATAACTCAGAGCGGTAAGAGCCGGCCACCGTGGAAAACGCGCACGCCGAGGCCCTTCATGGAAGCTGCGAACGCTCGTGTCGCGTCCAGCTTGGACAGGATCGGCGCGCCCCGGGGATTGAGCGAGGTGTTGATCAGGATCGGGCAACCCGTTGCCTGACCGACACGCACGAGCAGCTGATGCAGGAAGGCGTCCTCGCGCCCATCGATGGTCTGCACTCGAGCAGAGTTGTCGTAGTGACAGATGCCCGGAGCCTCGGACTGCGTGCGCTCGGCTACGGCCGCCGCGTACAACATGTACTTCGACTCTCCCTCCCAGGCGAACCACTCGGACACCGATTCCCGCGGCACGAGCGGAGCGAGCGGGCGGTAGAACTCCCGCTGCTTGATCACGTGGTTGATCAAGTCGAAGTTCTTGCGCGTCGGCCGCGCTAGAATGCTGCGGTGGCCGAGTGCGCGCGGCCCGATCTCGCTCTGGCCGCGATGCAGAAACACGATGCCGCCAGCAACCAGGAACGACACGAGCTCCTCGCCGACCGCCGAGGCATCGAGCTTCGCGTCCGCGATCGAGTCGCTGTAACCGAGAAACGGCATATCACAGCTCACGGGCACGTTGACCCGCTCATGGCAGTAGAACAGCAGCGCGCCGAGCGACTGCCCCGTGTCGTCGCAACACGGCGGCACGAGCAGTGATCGAGCCGGCGCCAGCAGTTGCTTGACGCGGGAGTTGGCCACGATGTTCAGGGTCGCCCCACCGGCGAGCATGACCCGCGGCGCGTCCGCGGGCAGCGCGGCGACGCTCTCGACCCGCAAATCCTCGAACAGCCGCTGCGCCGACGCCGCGAGGTCGAAGGCAGTGCGGCTGCTCAGGTAGTTGTCCACCGGGAAGAGACGCTTCAAAGCATCGAATGCGCCTTCATGCTTCAGGCTGTGGAACATCGGCAGATGATCGCGGATGAACGCCATCATGTCCTGACGCGGCTCACCGAGCGACGCCAGCGCCATCAGCTTGCCCTCGGACATGATGCGTCCGTACAAGTAACGCGACACGACGTCGTAGAAGCGCGAGGAGAACGCGTCGTGGATCGGACGGTTCTGCAGCCGCTCGATACGCCCCGCGTGACAGCGATACGTGAAGTGCGTGTGACCGAAGTCGCCACCGCCGTCGCATACGTCGATCACCACGTCGTCGCCGCCGGGGTGCTGGCGCGGGAAGGCATGCACCATGGCGGCGTGGGCCAAGTGGTGGTTGAGCACAGGCACGTCGTACTTGCGGCCCTGGATCTCGACGTGACCTTCGGCGAGCCATTCGACGTCGCGCTCGTGCTCGGGCAAGTGCTCGTTGAGGTACGCGGTGCAGGCGACGCCATCCACGTCCTGGATGGTGATACCGCAATGACGGAGCGCGACGTCGATCAGCTGATCCATCTCGCGCTTGTCGCAGCGCTTCTTCTTCTCGCCGAAGAATCGCTCCGCCTCAAGAACCAGCAGCACGCGATTTTCATCGGCGATGCTCACCGATGAGTCGTGCATGTTGTAAGAAAACGCCAAGAAATACCGCATTTATACGGGCTCTAGCACAGTCATTCGCAGCTTTGCAGCCCAGACTGCTGCAGTCGCGGGCCTGGGCCACATGGCCGACAAAGGTGCACGGGGAGCGTCAGCTGGACCAGTCCCAGATGGCATAGCGCCGATTCTGGAACAGCGGGGCTCCGTATTGCTGCGTCAGCTCGTCCAGCAATCCGAAGTTGCGCGCGGGCAAAACCATCTTCGTGGGATGCCGACGGTCGACCACCTCCTGCCGCTCGTCTGGTGACGCCGTCGGATCAAAGAACTGCGCCACGTCCCTTTCGCGCGCCCAGCGATCCGGCACTTGCAAGGCGTTCGGTGAGCTGATCACTTGTACGCCGGTCACGGATGCGAGATCGAATGCATCGCGCGAGAGCGGGAACAAGACCAGATCGCTCTCCGACAGATAGGGCTGCAACTCGCTGAAGCGCGCGTAGTACGCCTGCAGCGGGGAAGGAATGCGCAACAGGGCGAGCGGCGATTGCAGCGTGCCGTAGTACACCGTCTGCTGCGCGATCTCGAGCATGGGGGAAGGCACCACGGCCGCCACCGCAGCCAGCAGGAGCCCTGCAGCCAGCGGCCGATCGAGCCGTGGCCAGCGCCGCCCTGCGCTCAGCTCCGTGAGCGGACCGAGCAGCGCATAGATGCCGAACACCATCGCCTCGGCGATCACGAACTGAGCAAAGAAGGCAACGAAGAAGGTGTAGCGATAGCCAAAGCTGAAATCGATGGTGCGCCACAGCCACAAGACGCCCGCAGTCACGAACATCCCGAGCAACCAGAATGCATGCCGCCGCACTCGGAGTAGCAGGTAGGCGTAGCAAGGCACCGACACCGCGTACAGATTCGGCATGTCGTGCAAGGGATGGCCAAAGTCATGCGGCTCCTGCACCTGCAACATCGACTGCTGGCCGAACAGCGGCGCGTAGGGCCACAATGCGGCGAGGCCGACCGCCACCCCGATGGCGACCAGCGGCAGCAGCAGGACGCGCGCACTGCGCTGCGCGACAGCGCTCCAGAGCGCGTGCAGGCCGACGATGCCGATGGCCCAGCTCGCCGTGAGCACGTGAGTCATCAACAGCACGGCCAGCACCAAGGCCAGGAGCACGCCTTCGCGCACTCGCGAGCGCCGTGCCAGCTCCGTCATCAGTCCGAAGCTGAAGAAACTGAGGCTCCAGGCGAACGTGCTCGGGTAAGGCAGCACGTACTGCAGATTGGTGAGGCTGATCTCCGACGACCAGCCGAAGTGCAGCCAGCGCAGGAAGAGCATCGAGTACATGAAACATGCGCCCGAGAGCCACCAGCGGCGGTGGATCGAGGCGCGCGAGAACAGGTACAGCACCGACGCGGCCAGGAGCAGCACGTTGACGACGCCCGCCCATTGCAGAGCGCCATAGGGCGTGGCATGGAAGACCTTGCCCAGTGCGGCCGTGACGACCAGGAACACGGTGTACGCAGTGGATTGTGTCGTGGGGACGGGCATCGCCTCGTGCCAGGGATTGGCCAGGTCGCGGAACAGGCGCGCGACTCCGGCACAATAGAGCTGGAAATCGCCGCCCCAGACGTGGCGAAAGCACAGCAGCCCGTAGTAGCCGAAGAACGGGACAAACACTGCGATCGTCACGGCCAGCGCCACCCGGCTGCGCCATCGGGGCTCGAGCTGCTGTCCCACCACGGCCTCGACGTCTCGAGTCGTCATCGCTGGGCACGCTCATATCACGATGTCATCTCTGGCCGAAACCAGTCGTGAGCTCGCCTCGGGGTGCGCGGGGTCCCTGTGGCTGGGCCGCGCGGCCCGTGCGCCGTCTCTTCAGGGAGCGTGGCGTAGCCTGCGGACCACGGTCGCCCAGCTCGGCCTGCGATAGCGCAGACTGGTGCGCCCGGCGCCGACCTCCACGTGCACGCGCGCGTCGTCGTAGTCGCGGGAGACGGGCACACCCTCGCCTGCCCCGTCCGTCACCAACTCCAGCCCGCTGAAGGCGTAGGGGAGCGCGATCGTGCCCGGGGCCGTGCACTCGCTGACGAAGCAGCGTGCGCAGCCCTCGCTGCGCACGCTGCAGCTGGAGCTCAGCGACACGGCGCCTCGAGCCCACTCGGTGAGTTGCTCGTCGCTCGCGGGCCCGGGGATGGCAGGTATGTATTCCCACCACTTCACGTAGTGCGCCACATCGAGCGATTCCGCGAGCTTTTCCTCGGTCTCCCGCGGGTCATCGAAGTGGAGGACACGGCTGCGCGCGGCGAGCACCACGAGCAAGACGCCCGAGAGGCCCGTGGCCACCCGGGTTTGAATTCGCCCGAAGAGCGCCGCGCTCAGCGCGATCGCGAGCACGGTGATGAAGGACAGCAAACGCCACGGGAACTGAATGTAGCGCAGACCCGGCAACTTCTCGTAGACAATGCTGGCCGGCTGCAGACGCAAGAAGATCATCAGCGCGCCACTCGCGATCAGGAAAGCCAGCGCAGGATCGAGCCAACGGCGGGCGGTCCGGGCCCGTAGAGCAGGAATTGCTGCGAGCACTGCTGCAGTAGCGATCGCCCAGAGCAGTTCCCGATCCGGGGCCACCCAGAAGCTGATCACCGGCGCACTGCCGACGAACAGGGCATCGTAGAGGCTCGTCAGGTTCCCCTGGACGTCGTAGTAACCCGAGGTGGCGTGCTCGAAATAGAACTGCCGCTGGAGCACGCTCATGACCCAGGCCATGGGAGCGACGGCGAGCCCGAAATAGGCTGCTGACAAGACCCCCTGGCCGACGATGTGCCCGATTCGCCGTGGATGGTGCGCCAGCGCGAGCAGCGCCGCGATCGCGATCGGCCCCACGCTGAACAGCGCCGTGACCGAGTGTGCGTAAAATAACGCGATCATCGTGACGCTCAGCAGCATGACACGAACGCGACCGTGCTCGATCAGCTCGAGCAGCGCGGACACCAGCCAGGGCAACAGCATGAACGCCGCATGCTCGGCAAATGCACCTCGCACGAGCCAGTCTGC
Source organism: Polyangiaceae bacterium (assembly GCA_025936205.1). Next base: position 8,669 of record JAICTU010000349.1, read on the forward strand.
CGAAACGTAGCTCGCAAACGGCAACAGCAGCGCCTGCAACGTTGCTGTCCACGGGCTCGCTCCCAGTTGCAGAGCGACCCTGCGCATGCCGGCGCAACCGATCACTGTAAACAGCAACAGCGACAGGATCGCTGCCAGCCTGACATCTCCGACCACCGCCAGCAGCGCCGTGCACACGAAGTTCTGCAGCTTGTGGTAGAGGCCGGGCATCGGGCTTCCCAGGCCGTCGTTGCCTTCGTTCCACCAGAGCGGCAGCAGATCTCCCCGATGCCAGGCGTCCAGCAGTACGGCCACGCGCGTTGCCCAGACCGTGGACTCGTGGTTCTGCGGCCAGCCCCGCTCCTTCAACAATGGCCAGAGAGACCCGAGCGATGCAACCGCCATGGCCATACTCTGGCCAGCGACTCCCGCCGCGAGCCGCCGCGATGGGATGGCACCAAGGCGCCGGCGAAGCTCGCTCAGCGTTCCCCGCGTGGGTCCGCGGCGTGAAGCGTCAGGGCCGTCCCCCAGCTCCAGGGCCTGATCGAGCTCCTGTCGCACCGAGCGCCGATGCTAGTCGAGGTTTCCCGCCGTGCAAGCAGCGTTTTCGAACCGAGCGCCAGCGCGTCGAGGCGCGCACGGTCCGCCGCCAGGCTCAGCGCCTCCGCCGGCGCCGCGCGGCTGGACGAGCCCCGCCCTCGGCCGCTGCCAGCGGCTCCAGGTCGCGGAGCACCGCGGCGCTTTCCGGTGGCGTCGTCAACAGCGCGCTCGCCTCAGCAGCCAGCTCAGTACCTTCGTTCGCCGCCAGGCCCGGCGCGGGCATGCTCAGCGCCGCTTCGGATGACGACGCGTCGACGGTAGGCGCTTCCGCTGCGGCAACTTCGGAACTGGCCCTCACCTCGTCGGCGCTCGCGTCGCTGGTCACCGCGGAAGGAGCGGAAGCGGCTGCCGTGCGCGAGCGCGCCTTGCGCACGCGCTCACTGCGCTTGGGCACGGGACGTTCGCTGCCTCCCGGCTCCGCCGCCGCAGCAGCCGGCCTCGACTCCAGAGCAGCCTGCGATGTCACGTCCGATGCTGCGGCGGGTTCGCTGCGTCGCGCCGAGCGCCGACCAACGCCGCGCTGCGCGGCCCCGCGCCGTGCGAGCGCCGGCGCACGTTCCGACTCCCGCGCTGGCTCTGCCGCCGGAGGCAGC
>JAICTU010000694.1 GCA_025936205.1 Polyangiaceae bacterium
GGATCGCCGGCAGCGCTGCGCTCGAGGGAAGCGCCCCCGAGCGAAGCTTCTGCGCCGCGCCCAAACGTATCCGATCCTGTCTGCCCCGCGCGTTCCTCCGCGGCCGTGCCCGACGCGTGTCCGAAGCACTCCAGCGCCGTGCGCGGTGAGACGGTCCAGACCGTCACCGTAGCGGGCGATTTGCGCAGCTTCATCTACTACGCCCCGGAGACACTGGATCCCGAGCTGCCGGCGCCGCTGTTGATCCTCGCGCATGGCCGCAGCGTCGGCGCCTCGGAGTTGCTCGCGATCAGCGAGCTCGAGAAGCTGGCGGATCGGGATGGGTTTCTGCTGCTCGCGCCCGACGGCCAGCGCCCCGATCCGTGGAACATCGGCCGTGGCAACTGCGCGGCGGAGGCCGGTCCCATCCGGAGCGCGCCCGGCGACGATGCAGCGTTCCTCGATGCCATGCTCGCATTCGTATCCGCCGATCGCGCGCTCGACGCCGGACACGTGTTCCTGGCGGGCTTCGGCGCGGGCGGCTACTGGGCGAGCGACACGGCCTGCCGGCGGCCACTGCTTCGTGGCTTCGCCGCCCACTCCGCTGGCTCGCATTCGCTCGCCGACTGCAACTCGGAGCGAGCGCCGGCCATCCTGTTCCACGGCCTGCGCGACTCGGTCGTGGCGCCCGACTGCGGGCGCGAGACGCGCGCACGCTGGGCCGAGCGAAACGGTTGCTCGCAGCAGGTCGAAGCCCGGCCCGTGCTCGGTGGCGTGTGCGAGTACTCGACGGATTGTCCCGAAGGCGGGCAGGTCGTGTTGTGCCTGTTTGATGATCTGGGCAGCGCCTGGGCTGGCGGCATCGGGCAGAGCGGCACGGATCCCGCTCGCTTCGCGTCGGCCTCGGAGCTGAGCTGGGAGTTTTTCAAGACCTACGCCTGGTGAAGGCGGCCACCTTTTTGACGCCGGCAGCCACTGTTCCAATGACTCATGTGCTTCCTCACTCAGCGCTGTCCCGCGCGCTCGACCTTCGCACGAGCCGCGGCATGCTGGCTCGCTTGCGCTTGCGGCAGCGGCTCCGCGAGCTCCGCGGACCCCGATGACAGCGCCACCCCGAGTGCCTCGACAAGGCACGACGCCCCGGAATTTCCGCCGCTCGTCAGCGGAGCGCAGGCAGAGAGCGCGCGGCCCGAACCCGCGCTGCAGCTGGAGATCGTCTCGACGAACCCGGAGCAGCAGCGCAAAGGCTACAACGCGTTCACCGTGCGCTTCTCGGATCTGAGCGGAGCTCCGTACGAGCCAGCGGTGGCGCGCGTGATCCCCTGGATGCCGAGCCACGGGCACGGCACGTCGGTCGCGGCCAGCGCTCATCCAGGGACGAACGGCGGCGAGTGGGTGCTCGATGACCTCAACCTGTTCATGCCCAGCTACTGGAAGGTGTACGTGTTCGTGTGTGGCGCCGCGGAGGAACGCTGCTGTGACGCGAACGCCGAGCCTTGCGCTGAAACGAGCGACAGCCTGGTGGATACCTTGTTCTTCAAGGTGTGGATTCCGAGCTGAGCGATGACCCGCGCCCAGGCTGATGGATTGCGCGGCAGCTTGCTGTGCGCGCTCGCTGTTCTGAGCGCCGGCGCCTGTACCGGGGCAGACCGTGACGCGGCTGGCACGGGCGCACCGCCGAGCGAGGCGACGCCGAAGTTGAGCGCTCAACAGCTGCAGAGCCCGGAGACCTGCAAGCCCTGCCACACTCGACACTATCGCGAGTGGAAGAGCAGCATGCACGCTTACAGCAGCGATGACCCGATCTTCCTGGCCATGAACGCCCGCGGCCAGGAGCAGGCGGGGCTGGGTGATTTCTGCGTGAAGTGTCACGCGCCGCTCGCGGTGCTCGCGGGCTGGGACGACTACGCAAACGTGGCTGATCTGCCGCCCGAGCAAAAGGGCGTCAACTGCTACTACTGCCACAGCGTGCAGGGTGTGGGCGAACCGCATGACAATTCCTTGCAGGTCTCGCTGAGCAACGACGTGATGTTCGGGCCGTACCTCGATCCGAGTCCGCAGGCGCCGCATCGCGCCGCGCACTCCGACTACCTGGATGGTCGCCGCGCGGAGTCCTCCGCCCTGTGCGGCGCCTGTCACGACCTCCAGCTCGACAATGGCGTGCATCTGGAACGCACCTACGAGGAGTGGCAGGCAAGCCCCCTGAATGGGCTGGGTTGCGCGCGCGGCTGTCACATGGCGGGCCGCAGCGATACGGCTGTGCCCGGCCCGGCTGCACCTGCCGGGGTGCCGGTGCGCCGGATCGAGGACGGGGAAGGCGTGCACGAGCACCTGTTCGCGGGCGTGGATTCGGTGCTGACACCCGGGATGACCGATGATCCGCTGCTGCAACAGGTGCAGCGCGCTGCCATCGACTGTGAGCTTCGAGATGCCGTGCAGATCACCGAGCTGTGCATCAGCCCGGGTCCAGGAGGTTTCTCGCTCAGCGTGTCTCTGGAGGCGGTGGGCGCGGCTCACGCCTGGCCCAGCGGCGCGGCGCAGGATCGCCGCGCCTGGATCAACCTGCGCGCCTATCGCGGCGGCGCGCTGGTGTTCGACTCCAGCGTGCAGCCAGGAGAGTCCCCGAACGCGGTCCAGGCCGATCCCGATCGCCAGCTCACCTTGCTCGGAGATTTCATCTATGGCGCGAGCGGGACGCAGGTCCACATGTTCTGGGACGCCGCCCCCTCAGCCAGCGTTCCGCTCGGCTATCGCTCCAACCTGATCCCTGCCGGCGCAAATCATACGCTGACCAGCAGCTACCGCCTCGCCGGCGCCGAGCCGGATCGCATCGAAGTAGGCGTGCAGATGGTGCCCATCCATCCCGAGGTGCTGGAGGACCTGTACGCGAGCGGGCACGCGAGCCCCGCCGATCACCTGCCGATCCAGACGCTGACCCTGGCCGGCGCTCAGGTCACCTGGCAACCCACGCGCCCCAACGAATGTCTGCGAAACCCGGCGCTCGACGTGCCGAGCGAGGATTGCCGCTCCAGCTATCGAGCGTTGCTGGCGGAGTGACGAGCCGGGCGAGGCGCGCCGAGGACAGGGCGCGCCGGGACAGGGCGCGCCCGGCCCCAGCTCCATCACCCAGCTCCATCACCCGGCGTCGAAGCCGGCGTCCGGCGCTGATCCGGACGGGGCAGCGGGCAAGCCCGGAACGCCGCCGGCGAGCCCTTGCAAGCAGGCACCCACTCGACCCGCTGCTTCCGCGGCCGGACCGGGGCTGGGGTTCGCAGCATCCGGGACTCTGGCGCCGGGCGCAGCCGCGATCACTGCTCGGCACGGACCCTCCACCTGGCAGCGAGCGTCGCTGCAGTAGCAGTCGGTGCCCGTGCAAGCAGCGCGCGCGGCGCAGGCGAGGATCTCGTTGCAGCCAGGGGTCGCGCTGCAAACATCGATGGAGCTGCCGCAGGCGGCACGCAGTGAATCGCCGGCCATGCTGACGGCGGCGCTGATGGCGGCTGCGTTCGCCGGTGCAGTGTCCGGGGGCGCATCGGAGCTCCTCGCAGCGGCGCTGGGCGCGCTGCTCATCGCTGGTGCCGAGGCGGGCCCGGCGTGCCCGGCGTGGTCGTCCCTGGCAGGCGAGTCCGCACCAGAGCCGCAGGCGAGCGCCCCAGCCAGCCAGGCGCCGGA
>JAICTU010000436.1 GCA_025936205.1 Polyangiaceae bacterium
GAGGTCCGGACAGGAGGTTCAGCTCCAGATTCTGCCGCAGGCGCGAGAGTGCGCGCTTGGACAGATCGACGCTCACCGTGGCGGAGGCTCCGCCGGACGCCGCTGCCACGCTGAAGGCGCCGGTGTAGCAAAAGAGATTCAGCAGGCTGCGCCCGGAAGCGCCCTCGCGCACGCGCTGCCAGCTCTCGCGCTGATCGAGGAACAGACCCGTCGCCAGACCATCAGCGAGCTGCACCGTGAACTGCAGCTCTCCCTGGCGCACGCACAGACTCTCCGGAGCCGCCATACCGCGCAAAGGCACGGCGGGCGCCAGCTCCGCCGCGTCTTGCTTGCGCAGATCTGCGCGCAGCCGCCGCTTGACGTACACGCCGCGCGCGCCGTGGTCCATCAGACACTCGGCGAGCCGTTCGCGCTCCGCCCAGGCCTCCTCCGTCGAGAGATCGAGCAGGGCATGCTCCGCGTAGCGCTCGACCGTGACACCCGCGATTTCGCCGCCCTCCTCTCCGCACAGGCGGTAGGCCTGATGGCGCGGCCACAGCTCGGCGCGCACCAGGGCGCCCTCGGTCAGCGCGCGGGAGAGCTCGCTCGGCGGGAGCTGCGGCGCTCCGCGCAGCCAGCTCTCGAACTCGCTCGGCAGGGGCGCCCTGGCATCGAGCCCACCAGCCTCGAAGCGAGCGGCGTGCAACAGCAGGCGCGTGGCGGCGCTCGCAGCGACATCGCCCACCACAGGCTGGCCCGCCGCAGAGAAGCTCCGCAGCACCTGCTCGGCCGAGAGCGCCGTGCGCACCGTTACCAGACCGCGCCCCTGCTGGCGCGCCGAGACCTCGTACTCGAGCGGAGCGAGCCCGGGCTCGCTCGCAGGCAGCTGCCCCCGCGAGGCCAGGCGCAGCTCGTCGATGCCGAGCACATAGCTGCGCACCCCCGCAAGGCCCGCCTGGGGCGGCTCGGCCTCGGCAACCAGCGCGGTCACCCCGGAGGCCCGCTGGGGCAGCTCCTCGAGCACTCGAAAGCGCCCGAGCCCGTGCTGGGCCACGCGCGCACAGAGCTCTAGACCGCCTCCGACGGAGGCGCCACACGCGACCCCGCCCGGCTTGTCCACAAACAGGAACGCACCCTGCCGTTGGAGGGTGCGTTCACTCGACCAGGGATGCGCGAGACCTTCGAAGGCCACGCCGGCTCACCCGGCAACAGCACAGCTGCTGCGGTTCACTTCGCGGGAGCGACGCGGCCGCCGCGGCGCTTGATCGCACCGCGCAGCTCGACGACGGTGCCCTTGGACCCCGGCACGCCGCCGTACACCAGCACCAGGTGCTGATCCGGGATCACCTTCGCGACCTTCTGGTTCAGCACGCTCACGCGCACGTTGCCCATCTGGCCACCCATGCGCATGCCGAGCTTGGTACGACCCGGCGTCATGTTGGTACCGATGGAGCCACCGTGGCGGCGATACTCGTGCGTACCGTGCGTCTGCACGGCGCCAGCGAACTTGTGGCGGCGCACCACGCCCTGAAAACCGCGACCGCGCGACAGTCCGGCGACATCCAGGAACTGCCCGGCCTCGAACAGCTGATCGAGCGCCAGGACGGAGCCAACCTCGATGTTCGCCGCGTACTCGGCGGTGCAACGGAACTCGCGCTGCACGCGCGTGGGCTTGATGTTCTTGGCCTTGAAGGCACCGAGCACGGGCTTGGTGAGGTGCTTCTCCTTGACGTCGTCGATGCCGAGGATCAGGGCATCGTAACCATCCTTGTCAGCGGTGCGCTTGCCCACCACCGTGGCGCGCGCTTCGATCACCGTGACAGAGGAGACCGTCCCGTCCTCCGCAATCAGCTGCGTCATGCCTAGCTTGCGGCCCAATACGCCGGGATACTGGTTCATTTCGTGCGCTCCACGCTCTGTCTGGATATGATCCGTCTGAATATGATTCCCGTCAGACGTCTGACAGGGGGCGCGTCCTCTATCGCTCCGCCTGGGGATCGTCAAGGCTTTCTACCGGGGAGGCCGTTCAGCGGTGGCGATCGAACTGGCAGCGTCTTCGCATGGCCACACGGCCGAATCGCTATTTCCCGTCTGTGAATTCTTCGCCGGAATGCGTTGACGGGCGGCTTTGCGCCTGCATAATGCACCGCCCGCTGGCTCGGGACGAGCGGCCGCCGATCAGCGGCCCCCTGCGGCAAGCGAAGAGCACGAACCGTCCGGAAAAAACGTCATGATTACGACCAGTAAAATCGCCCAGCTCGAAGCTGTCAACCTGCGCCAGGACCTTCCGGACTTTCGCGTCGGGGACACCGTGGCGGTTCACTACCGCATCGTCGAGGGCGACAAGCTCCGCGTCCAGGTGTTCAAGGGCATCGTGCTCAAGCGTCACCGCGCCGGTGCCCGCAGCACCGTGACCGTGCGCAAGACCAGCTTCGGCGTGGGCGTGGAGCGCACGTTCATGCTGCATACCCCCCGCCTCGACAAGATCGAGTTGGTTTCTCGCGGCGTCGTGCGCCGGGCCCGCCTGTTCTACTTGCGCGACCTGCGCGGCAAGGCCTCGCGCGTTCGCGACCAGCGCGACCGCTGATCGAGTTGTCGGCCCGGGCGCGTTCCGGGATTGATATCAGGAGACGTTCTGCGCGCGCAGCTTTGCGCGCGCAGAGCGTTTTGTGGCTTTTGTGGACGGATCAGGCGCCGTTCCACGTCCCATCGAAGCCTCGGGAGCTCCGATGAGAGTCTCAGGCTTCCATGAAAACCTGGCTGGCCTCCACCGCGCGGGGGGCCCTTCTGGCATCTCGATCTGAGGTTTCCATGGAAACCTCAGTCCCGTCTGCGTACGAGGGTGGGCCGGGCCTCCACCCCTGCAGCCCTGCGCGGCACCTCGGGGCGCTGACGTCCGGAGCCCCGGGGACACAGCGGGCACTCCTGGAGCCGCTCGCGGGGTCCGAGTTCCGAGCCCTTTTTTCGATATCCGAAAGCAGCATGCGGAAGGGCCGTGGGGCGCGCTGGATCCTGGCAGCGCGCAGCGGGTCGCGGTTATGCTGATGGGCGATCCACCGTACAGCAGAAAGCCCGGGCGGGTTGCTTAATGATGCGTGACTGCCACCAGTGCGGCGAGCCCAACCAGCCGAGCGCGCGTTTCTGCGTCGTGTGCGGCGCGCCGATGGTGGCTCCGATCGCGGCCCCGCCCGTCGCGGGTCTACCTGCGCCCCCGGTGGTGCCGGGTGGCCCCGCCTTGCCTCCGCCACCGGTCGCCGGCGGCCCCATGATCGTCGGCGCTGCGCGGCCCGCTCATCCGCGTCCGCCCTCGGGCAGCCATGATCCGGTCGGCGGCCGTTCCCTGGAGCTCGCACTCGATGGCCCACGCGTGCTGGTCGGGTTCCTGGTGAGCTTCGACAACGTGGAGCTCGGTCAGTACTGGCCCATCCATCAGGGCCGCAACGTGGTGGGTCGGCAGGGCGCGGCGAGCGGCGTGCAGATCGAGATCGCGCACCCGACGACCTCGTCGTTGCACGCGGTGTTGCTCGCCGGCGCGCGCCCCGGTCGCGTCGTGGTCGAGGTCCACAACAGCACCAACGGTACGTTCGTGAACGAAAATGCGCTCGCCCCGGGGCAGCGCTGGGAGCTGCGCGACGGCGACCGCGTGCGCTTCGGTCTGTTCAACACGATCATCAAGGTGATCGAATCCAACTATGCGCTTCCCGGCGTGCCCGCGGCAGCCGGCTAACTTTCAGACGGCAGGATGATGTGATGGTTTCATTGGCAGTGAGCCGTTCTTCGGGGCATTCGGTGATGCGCGCGGCGCTGGTCGCGGCGCTGGTCGTGCTCGCTTCGCTGCTGGCTTCGCTGCCAGCACAGGCGGCGCCGGAGGCCAAGCTGCTGCGCGTGGACCCACGCGCGAGCCTGGACAGCGGCCATCCGATCGTCACTACCGTGATCGAGATCTCGCAGAGCAAGCGCATCAGCGACGCGATCGAGGACTGCGCGCGGCTCAGCGGCGACGCGCAGCTCGGCTGCATGAGCGAGGCGCTGGAGAAGCCCAACGCGCTCTACACGTCGTTCCCCTTCCCCGCCAAGAACGCCATCTTCGCGGTCAGCGTGGACGATATGGATCGGCCCGCCAAGTACATCAGCAGCGCCAAGTGGGGAGAGAGCGGGCGCGAGCCCGGCGTCGGCACCGCCTGGCTGGTGCTGATCGACGCCGACTCGCGCATGGGCGCGTCGTTTCAGGACGCGCGCGCGCTGGCCAGCCGCTTCGTGGCGGCGATGGCCCCGAACGACATCGTCAATCTGATGTTCTTCAACGACCGGCAGGTCGTGCGCGACTCGCAGTGGCTGTCGCAGTCTCAGCAGGCGCAAGCGCAGAAGCTGATCGACTCGATGAAGGACCCGTATCCGAGCCAGGGTCGCAACCGTTCGCTGCTCACCATCATCAAGACGGCGGCCACGGATGCCTTCAAGGCGCTCGGCAACGTCGGCGGCACGGTGAAGGTGCCGATGCATCAGGCGATGGTCGTGCTGTCGAGCGGCTTCGGCGGCACGGATCCGTCCACCAGCGGCCCGGGCGCGCTGGAGCTGGCCAAGTACATGAGCACGGGGCGCTTCCCGCCGGAGAACACGGCGCTGCCCAAGACGCCCGTGCCCGTGATCAGCATCTACTTCCCGTACTCGACCTACGACGAGTTCCGCAGCAACTCGCTCGACTTCATGCAGAACCTCGCCAACCCCGACATCGGCGGGTTCTTCAGCGTGATGCGCAAGGGCGAATCGGGCCGCTCGAACGCGATCGTGAACGCGGTGCGCAGCCGCTTCGCCACGATGCACGTGGTCAAGTGGAAGATGAGCTGCATCGCCCCCAAGATCACGCAGTCGTTCAAGCTGGTCTTCAACAACGTCAATCCCCCGATCCTGGGCGACACCACGTTCGACGACGTGCCGATCGGTATCGACCCGTCAACCTGGCCGCTGGACGTCGATGTCGATCAGACCAAGGCGCAGATCGGCGACGGCCTGTATCCGGGCGGGCGCTTCAAGGTGTTCGGCGACTTCTGCTGGGGCGGCGACAAGAGCCGCGCCGAGGTCTACTTTCTGCCCGCCGGCAGCAGTCCGCCCGCGGATCTGAAGACGGCCGATCTGGAGTCGGCGCGGCGCGCGCAGAAGCAGCTGATCGCGCAGGGCATGCGCGGCACGGCCGTCGAAGCCGCGGACGCGTTCGTGGAGTTCGAGGCGCCCAGCTCCGACAAGCTGATCCAGGGCTCGGGCCCGCGCGCCGTGGCCCGCCTGATCGTGGTCGACAACAAGGCGGCGCGCACCAGCGGGGTCACCGCCGACACGATCCTGGAGCTGAAAGCCACGACGGCGCCGTTCCCGCTGGTGTGGGCGCTGGGCGGCTTGTTCGCGCTGACCGTGATCGCGCTGCTGGTGGTGGTGTTGCTGAAGGGCGGCAACCGCAAGGGCGCAGCGCGCCCCGCGCCGCAACAGCGCGCACCGGCCCCGGCGCCGCGACGCAGCGCATCGCAGGCCACGCTGCAGGGCTCCGCCGGCGTGTTCACCGTGGCCGCCGGGAGCGAGGTGCGCGCCGGGCGCGATGATAGCAAGTGCGTGGTGCTGCTCACGGACCCGGGCGTCTCGGGCGTGCACGCGAGCTTGAAGATCGAGGGCGGCCAGCTCTGGATCCGCGACGAGCGCAGCAACAACGGCACCTTCGTCGATGAGACACGCCTGCCCCCCGGCACCTGGACGCCGCTCGACGCGGGCAGTCAGCTGCGCTTTGGGCCGGTGCACTTCAGCATCCGGCTGGACTGACTGACCGGCGACAGCCCGGGATATTGCCGCCCCGGCTGCTCGAGCGGGGGCAATCCCGCTAAAGTAGACCAGTTTTGCGGTCGTTCGATCGGAGTAGATGTCGCGGCAGCTGAGACAAAAACCGCGGCTCGGCATTTTCCTGCGGGGCGGGGACTACACCTATCAGAACGAGATCGTGCTCGGCGCTCACGACGAGTGTCAGGAGCACGGCGTGGATCTGTATTGCTTCGCCGGTGGCCTCACCAACACCATGGATCCGCGGAACCTGGTCTACAACCTGGTGGGGCCGACGGATCTCGACGCGGTCATCCTGGTGCCAGGCACCATGGCCAGCGAGGACAGCGCCGAGGTCGAGCAGCTGTTCGAGCGCTTCTCGGCGCTGCCGCTGTGCACGATCGGCGCGCCGCGACCGAACATCGCCTCGCTCAGCGTCGACAATCGCAGCGGCATCCGCGAGCTGACGTTGCACGTGATCGAGAAGCACGGGCGCCGGCGCGTCGCGTTCATCTCGGGCCCGAACAGCGAGGCCGTGCAGCGCTTCGAAGGCTACCGGCAGGCGCTGCGCGACTCCGGCATTCCTTACGATGAGCGCCTGGTGCTGGCCGGCGACTTCACGCCGCCGTCCGGCGCGCGCGCGGTGGCCGCGCTCTTCTCGCGCGACCGCGGCGGCTGCGATGCGATCGTCGCCGGCAACGACTGGATGGCTCTCGGCGCCCTGGATGAGCTCGGGAGCCGCAACCTGCGCGTACCCGAGGACGTGGCGCTGATCGGCTTCGATGACATCGAGGCGGCACGCTTCGTGACGCCGCCGCTCACGACGGTCCGGCAACCGCCCCGCCAGCTGGGCATCCTGGCGGTGCGGCGCGTGCTGGCGTCGCTGCACGGCAGCGTGGACACCACGCCCGTGTTCTTGCCCACGACGATCATGATCCGCGAGTCGTGCGGGTGCGTCGGGCCGCGCCCGGATCTGGAGTTCGACGAGGCCGACTCCGACCAGGCGCTGCTCAGCACGCTCGGCAACCGGCGCGATGCCTGGATCCGGGCCGTCCAGCGCTCGATGCCGGCGCTGGAACAGGCCGCGGCGGAGGACGGCCTCGATCCGAACTTTGCCGAGCGCCTGGTGGACGCGCTGCTCGAGGATCTGCAGCGCGGCAGCGAGCGCCAGTTCATCATGGCCGTGGACGGCGTGGTGCGCCAGGCGGCGCACCTGGGCAGCATCGCGGCCTGGCACCACACGGTGGCCGAGCTGCGCTGCGAGAGCGTCCGCACGCTCGCGGGCTCGGTGCGCGCCTGGTTGCGCGCCGAGACCGTGTTCGAGCGCGCGCACATCCTGATCAGCGGCCTGGCAGAGCACTCGCAAGCCAAGAAGCGGCTGGAGAAGGATGTGCTGATGCGCAACCTGGAGGAGATGAGCGTGGACGTGCGCACCGCGCTCGATCTGCGTGCGCTGCGCTGGGCGCTGGCCAATCACCTGCCCAACTTGCGCATCTCCAGCCTGTACGTGGCGACCTACGCGGGCCAGCCCGGGCCCGAGGACTACTCCGAGCTGGCGCTGGCGTATGACGACGAGAAGGAGCTGCGCCCCGAGGGAAACGACCTGCCGTTCCGCACCGGCGACGTCGTGCCGTCCCATCTGCGACCGTCCTGGCGCCACAGCATGATGGTGCAGCCGCTGTTCTTCAACGAGCAGCCGTTCGGCTTCTGCGCGATCGAGATCGGCTCGCGAGACGGCTTCCTGTTTCAGACCATCCCCGAGTTGATCAGCACGGCGCTCAAGGCGATCGAGCTGGCGCGGGGCATCGTGGAAGAGGCGACGCGCCGGCAACGTGCCGAGCAAGCGCGCATGTCGCAGGAGCTGGAGATCGCGGCTCGCATCCAGACCGGCATTCTGCCGCGCGAGCCGCACGTGCCGGGCCTCGACATCGCCGCCAGCATGCAGCCCACGACCGAGGTGGGCGGCGACTATTTCGACATCCTGCCTTGCCCCGACGGCTGCTGGCTGGGCATCGGCGACGTGGCAGGGCATGGCCTGCACACCGGCCTCGTGA
>JAICTU010000843.1 GCA_025936205.1 Polyangiaceae bacterium
ATGATCGACAGATCCTGCAGTCCGCCCAGCGCCAGCTGCAGCGTGCGCGGGATCGGTGTCGCGCTCAGCGTGAGCACGTCGATGTCCTTGCGCAGCTGCTTGATGCGCTCCTTGGCCGCCACGCCGAAGCGCTGCTCCTCATCGACGATCAACAGGCCGAGCCGCTTGAAGTGCACGTCCTTGGAAAGCAGGCGGTGCGTGCCCACGATCAGGTCCAGGTTGCCCGCGCGCAGATCGTGCACGATCTGCGTCTGCGCCTTCTTGTTGCGAAAGCGGCTGAGCATTTCCACCTTGATCGGGTAGTCCGCAAAGCGCCGCTGGGCAGTCTGGTAGTGCTGGTTCGCGAGCAGTGTGGTCGGGCACAAGAGTGCCACCTGGTTGCCCGCCATCAGGTGGCGGAAGGCCGCGCGCAGCGCCACCTCCGTCTTGCCGAAGCCCACGTCTCCGCAGACCAGCCGATCCATCACGCCCGGCTTCTCCAGATCGCCGAGCACGGCGTCGATGGCCGCCGCCTGATCCGGCGTCTCCTCGAATGGGAAGGAGGCCTCGAAGGCCAGGTACTCCGCGTCCGCCGCCGCCAACGGCGGGCGCTCGGTGGCGGCGCGCTCGGCGTAGAGCCCGAGCAACTCGTCCGCCATCTCGCGCACCTGGCGTTTGACCTTGGCCTTGGTCTTGGCAAAGGTCTGCCCGCCCAGGCGATCCAGGCGGTTCTCACCGACCTCTCCACCGCTCAGCTTCTGGATCTGATTCATGCGGTAGACGGGGACGAACAGCTTGTCGCCGCCGCGGTACTCCACCACCAGCAGATCCACTGGGGCGCCCGTGCCGACATCACGGTTCTGGAGCCCCAGGTAGCGACCGATGCCGTGCTCCACATGCACCACGTAGTCGCCCGGGCTCAGCGCGCGCAGATCCTCGAGCTGGGCGCGCGGGCTTTGCTTGCGGGGTGCGCCGCGATGCGCACGATGCCCGAACACCTCTTCTTCCGTGAGCAGCACGTAACCCGCGCTGTCCGCGATCAACCCGCGCGTGAGCCCGCCCACGCGGATGGAGAGGGTCGGGCCTCGCGCCCGCTCGGGCGGCGCGCTGGCACCGAAGTCGAGCCCGCTCGCGATGCCGCGGTCCTCCAGCAGCGAGTGCATGCGGCGCGCCTGGGTCTCGGTGCGCGCGGTCATCACGACCGAGAGCGCGCGATCACGCCACTGTTCCAGCGCGCGCACCAGCGGGCCCAGCGTGGCGTGCCCGTGCTGGCCCTTCTGGCTCATCGCGCGCTCGAGCTCGCTCTGATCCTGGAAGCCGAGCTCCGGCGTATCGAGCGGCGCCAGCTCCAGTGCCGCGAGCCCTTCCGCCGCCTGCAGCGTCCCCACGACGCTGGCGTGCGCGAACACGCGCGGACTGCGCTCGAGTCGAGCCAGCAGCTCGGGCTCGGTCACGAACAGTTTCTCCAGTGGATAGCGCGGGTACTCGGCCGGGCTCTCGGCGGCGAGCGACGCTGCATCCAGCGTAGCACGCAGCTCGGGCACGGCCTCGGAGGGGCGCTCGAACACCCACAGCACGTCCTGCGGCAGGTGCTCCCAGAGCGTGACGAGCTCGTAGCACGCCGGCAGGTAGCCCTCGGCGCCGAACAG
>JAICTU010000764.1 GCA_025936205.1 Polyangiaceae bacterium
GAAACAGGCGCTGGGTCAGCGGCTCCATGCTGGGCAGCGGCGTGGGGGCGAAGGGGGGCGGATACATCGCGTACGCGCCCTCGGCGTGCAGCTCTCGGATCTGCTCTTCGCTGAGCTGTGTGCGGTAGGTGATGTGGATGTCGGGACGAAAGAAGCCGGCCTGTTCCAGCACTCCGAACCCGCCCTCGCCATAGTACGAGGAGACGTGGATCAGCCGCGCGTGTTGGGGCAGGCGATTGACGGCGTCGATCAGGTCCTGAGACTCGAGGTGATCACCCATGCGCAGATTGTCGAAGTAGCTGGTGGCTCCCATGTACAGGTTGGGCAGGGCTGCCCGCAGCCCTCGATAAAGCGAGCGCTGATTGAAGACCAGGATGCCGAGCGCGCCCGTGGCGAGAAATGAGCCGAGCAAGAGTGCCCGCGGCAACTGGACGCGCAGCTTGCCGTACGCGCGCGCCAGATACGGCGCCAGGATCGGTAGCGCCGTGATGTAGTAGCGCATGTTGAACGACGAACCCTTGTAGACCGTGAGCAGGTGGATGTTGAGCAACATCACCGTGAACAGGGCGGCGTTCGTTCGTCCGACCTCGATGCGCGGCAAGAGCAAAAGCCAGGGGCCCAGCGTGACCAACGAGAACACGACGACCAGCTTGATGTTCATCGCGTAGTTGAGGTCGCCGTCCAGCTGATGCTCGTTTGCGACCAGATTCAGCAGCGGGTTATGCCCCAAGCTCCCGAGCAACAGAAACAGCGTGCAGATCGCCAAGGCCGAGCCCAGGAGGCCGATCTGCGAGCGCCGTTCACGCCACAAGTGCGAGAGCTCCTGCTCGTGCCAGAGCAGATACGCGGCAGCGAGCGGCAGCATCATCACGGTGCCGTGCTTCATCAGGCTGGAGAATACGAAGACGCCGAAGTAGGCGAGCGCGGTGCGCCAGGTCGCGCGTTCCCCGAGCAGCCGATCGAGGAGCACGAAGCTGTAGAGAAAGCCCGCACTGAAGAAGACATCCGAGTACGCCGACCAGAACTGGTAGATGAGGAGCGGGTTCCAGAAGCAGAGCGCGAGCTCCAGCGGCAGCGCCTCCCGTCCCAGGCCGAAGCGCGGGTTGAAGTGTTCGAGGAAGCGCCACGTCGCCGCGACCAAGAGCACGCCGCCGAACACGCTGGTGAGAACCAAGCCCGCATTCAGTCCGAAGCCCTGGACCAGCGGAGCCGCCAGCGCTCCCAGCCCACAGGGCTTGTTGAAGACGAGATGGGGATCGCTGCAGACCGTCCACAGCCGCATCCCGTGCCGCCACATCTCCTCGGCGATTTGTGCGTACAAGAGCGCGTTGCGCACGATGGGCAGATCGAGGTTGGCGAGGGAACAGCCCATGCCGATCGCGACGATGCTGCCGGCCACCGTGAGCGCGGATGGGCGCCGGACGGACACGGCCGCGCTCCGTAGCCAGGAGCGGTCCGGATCGGCCGACGAGGTGTGGGTAGCGTTGGGCATGTTCGGCGCTCCTCGTCTCAGCCAGCGCCTCGAGCACGAGCCGTGCCCGAGAGACGGACTGGGCCGGGCTAATGTAGCCTCAAGAAGGCGCGAGCTTCGGGCGCAGCGCCGGGTCCTCGTGCAAGACTGGACGGCTGCGTTGCGACGCTGGCTGTTCCGCCTCGGCAGCCTTGAGCGCGTAGCGGATCTTGCGATCCATCATCCAGCGCACACCGAGCGCATCCCGCAGAGCCACGAAGGTCCTGCCGAGCCCGCTGCCGTACTTCGAGCTGCCCTTGAGCCGTGGCCGGTGGTTGACTAAGAGCTCCTCCACTCGGGCGCCATCCAGTTGCACCAAGGTCGCGAGAAAGCGATGCGCGCCACGAAAGAAAGGCACGCGCTTCAGATACTCGGCGCGGCAGACTTTGACGGCGCAGCCCGCATCGCGCACCGCAACTTTGGTGATCCAGAAGCCGACCGCGTTGGCGACGCGCGATGAGATCCTGCGCAACCAATTGTCTCGGCGTTCGGCGCGCACCCCGACCAGGCAATCCAGATCGCCACGGCTGACCATGCTTTGAAAGAAGCGCGCGATGTCGGCTGGATCGTTCTGCAGGTCCGCGTCGATCAGCCCGATATAACGCCCGCGCGCGAGCGAGACGCCGGCCGCGAGCGCCGCTGATTGACCCGAGTTTCTCTCCAGCGCCGCGGGACGCAGCTCCGGGAAGCGCGCGCGCAACTGCTGGAGCAGTTGCCAGGTCTGATCGCTCGAGCCGTCGTCCACGCAGACCACTTCAAACGGCACGGCGAGGGAGCGCAGTGTTTCACACATCTCACGCACGAAGTCTTCAATGGACTCCTGCTCGTTGTAAGCGGGCGCCACGACGGATAGCTGCAGTTCCAAGGCAGTGATGCCTCTGGAGGCACTGTCTTTTCGTTGCATGTTCTCCATAGCCAACCCAGCGTGAGTGCGCTCAAAGCTTTCATAGCTCGCGCAGCTCGTCAAGCGAGCCTCCCCAGCGTTGCTTCTCGCCGCGAATGCTTTTCCAGCTGCGATGCGCACGAGTGTTCCCTTTTAGTTCACTGCGCGAGGTGTTCTCGAAGAGCGGCGATCGACCAGCTGCGATCGACCAGCTGCGATCGACCAGCTGCGATCGAACGGCTGCGATCGAACGGCTGCTATCGCAACATGCATCCGCATGCTGCGATCGCCGTCCAGCTCGCATTCAGGTTTGCACGCGAAGCACTCTTTCAGCGCGTATCTTCAGCCTTGCTCTTCGCTGTGTCGGACGCGATCTCGGGGCAGATCGGGCGAACCTCGACTCATTGGTTCAGTCGCAGGGCAGCGTTCGCGGCGACGGACAC
>JAICTU010000331.1 GCA_025936205.1 Polyangiaceae bacterium
CGTGTCCCTGCGCCCGGCGGGTGCTCTGATCAAGGTGACTGGGATGATCAGGGTGACTGGGATGATCAGGGTGACTGGGATGATCAGGGTGACTGGGATCAGTGCCGGCGAAGGGTGACGGTTTGTTGCCGAAGCGCGTCTCGACGCCGTAGCACAGTAGCGTGTTGCGCCGGCAAGCGGATCGCCGTGAATTCCAGCAGCGCGCAGACCCTGGCGGCCGCGCGAGGCCTGCGGGCGAGGGCGTCGCTCCGTTGCAACTTGCGCCGTCGCTTCGACGGCTCGGAACCAGCGGCCCCGGCTTCGCTGCCCTGCACGTGCAGCGCCTCTGCAACGCAGCTGGCCGCTCTGGCGCCTGCCCGGCGTGCGTCATTTCCCGCGGCCGCGGGGCGCCGCGCAGATTCTCCCCGCCCGCATTGTCGTCGTGACATTTGGTGGCGAATCGGGTGATATCGGAGATCGAGAGATGGGAATCGTCCTGATTGGGTTGTACCTCGCCGTTCTGCTTTTGCTTTGTGGCTATGGCATCCACCGCGCCCGTTTAGCCTGGCTCTGCTTGCGTTGCCAGCCCTCGCTGTCCGCCGACGCGGTCATCGGTAGGGCGCTGTCCTCCGGGGCTGCCGACCCGAGTTCATTGCCGTCCGGCGGAGCACCCGCCAGCGAGGTGTTGCCCTTCGTCACCGTCCAGCTGCCTATATATAATGAGGCCACGGTGGTGCAGCGGCTGCTCGAGGCCGCCAATGCGCTCGCGTATCCCCGGGACAGGCTCGAGATTCAGGTGCTCGATGACTCGGACGACGAAACACGCGTTCTGGCCGAGAGCATGGTGCACCGCCTGCGCGATGGTGGCCTGGATATCAGCTATCTGCGCCGTTCGTCGCGCGAGGGTTACAAGGCAGGGGCGCTGGATTATGGCCTGCGGCGCGCTCGCGGCGAGTTGGTCGCGATTTTCGACGCGGACTTTGTGCCGCCCGCGGACTTTCTACTCGCAACGGTGGGACATTTCCGCCAGCCCGACGTGGGGATGGTGCAAGGGCGTTGGGGCCACCTGAACCGGGACGCCAGCCTGCTCACGGGTTTGCAGGCGCTGATGCTCGACGGCCATCACCTGGTGGAGAACCGCGCGCGCTACGCCGCGGGCTGTTATTTCAACTTCTCCGGAACCGCCGGTATCTGGCGCCGGCAAGCGATCGAAGAGGCAGGGGGCTGGCAGCACGACACGCTGACCGAGGACCTGGATCTCTCCTATCGCGCGCAGCTGGCTGGCTGGCGCTTCATCTACCGTCCCGACGTGGTGGCTCCCAGCGAGCTGCCCGAGGACGTATTCGCCTTCCGAGCGCAACAGTATCGCTGGGCGAAGGGCACGGTGCAGACGGCGCGCAAGTTGCTGCCTGCCGTGCTCTCGGGTCCTTTGTCGCGAGACCAGCGGTTCGAAGCGCTGTTTCACCTGACCCCGCACTTCGCGTACCCGCTGATGGTGCTGCTCTCCCTGCTGCTGCCATTCGCGCTGGTGCTGCTGCCCGTGGCGGACAACTGGGTGGCGCTGCTGATTGTCGATGTGCCGCTCTGCTTTGGTGCGAGCGGCTCGCTCGCGGCGTTTTATGCGATGGCCAATCGCGCCCAGGGCCGGCCTGTGAGCGAAGCGCTGATGCGGCTCCCAGCGCTGATGGCCTTGGGGATCGGCTTGAGTCCCTGCCTTTCACGAGCCGTCCTCGAAGGCTTGCTGCACGACGCCGGAGAATTTGTCCGCACCCCCAAGCGTGGGCTGCGCGCCAGCCGTTACCGGCAGCTGCGCGTGCCGCTGCCCGTTCCGGAACTGTTGCTGGCGCTGGTTGGGGTCGCCAGTGTGGCGATCTCCCTGGAGACCGACCACTACTTGGCGACACCGTTTGCACTCCTGTTCGCCCTCGGGTACGCCTACATGGCGGTACTCATGACAACGGAGCAGCTCGCGCGTCGTCGAGCCTTGGCGCCCTCGGCAGCCAGCGTCATCGCGAAGATTTGAACGCCGGCACGACTCGACAAATAGGGGGGCAGGGATGGGGGAGGACGCAGCGTGGGGATCTGCACTCAGTGCAGTGGGGGCACCCCACACCTGGTGTTCAGAGGGGGCACCCCACATCCCATGTTCAGTCGGGGCACCCGGGATCGCGTGTTGGACGAACACCTGCCGAGCCCTCCCGCGCTGCGAGCGCGAGCGGCATAGGCGGCGCATCCGAGCCGGCTCGGCGCGGTCCTGGCAACCGGCAGGGCGGAGCGGGCGGGTAAGCGTTCGAGCGGGGGAGAACGGACTGCTTCCGCGATGCAACGCCGGTGCGAGCGATTTGTCGGCTGATTGGCCGGTATCTTGCCACCATCGCTGGGGTCGACGCTGCCAGTGTCGAACTGGCTCCAGCGCGCGCGCCAACCTTCAACGAGGCGCGCGAGTGTGCTTAAATAACTATGGTCGACTGGACCTGGAGTGGCATCACGAGCTGGTCGTCTCACGTTGTGGCGGAGGCACCTACAATCCGGCCTCTAGCCGCTCTGCCGTGCGCAGGTTTCGTGTGGAACTTTCCGTGCAGGGTAGTTACGATCGAAGGTCATCGGGCAAGTGACGGATCTGCCTGACTTCTGCCTAACTTCCCACGTCCTCCGGTGTGCTGTCATCCTGTTGCAACCTCTTGGAGCCAGCTGCGTTCTTGCCCCGTGCGCTTCGCGCGTTTCCTTCTTTCGTGCCCGGTCCTTCGTTAATCTGTCCCTCTTACCTTTGGCTCTCTAACCTTAATCTCACGCGACCTCGTTTCCTTCTTTCCCTTTGAGTCTCGTTTGCCTGAGTCCCTTGCTGAGCCCTTGCTCGGAATCCGTTGCCTTCGCTGCCTTGGATCCCTTGGCAAAAATGCCTCAGCCCGCTCGATTGCTCGCTCTGACCTTGTATTCCGCTGATCCCACTGATCGTACCTCGCACACCTTCGGGGACTAGTGCTCGCTGGTCATCATCGTGGCTGGTTCGCCGCCGCGACCTGTCGAGTACTCCCGAACCCGGCTTTGGGTTTCAGACGAAAGTAAGTTTTCCGGAAGGATACCGAATCGGTCGTTTCACACAGGTCTCCGTATGACGAAAGCCGACATCGTGCAGGCGGTCTACACCAAACTCGGTGGCTTCTCGAAGAAGGAGGCGGCCGATCTCGTGGATCAGGTGTTCGACTCCATGAAGGAGACGCTGGGGCGGGGAGAGAAAATCAAGATCTCGGGTTTCGGGAACTTCGTCCTCCGCGACAAGCGACAGCGTCAGGGGCGTAATCCCCAGACCGGTGAACCGATTGTGATCACCGCGCGTCGAGTGCTGAATTTCAAAGCTAGCCAGCTGCTCAAGCAGGCCTTGAACGAGGGCGCGACAGACAGCGCTTGGGCTGGGGGCCCGGCAGCGACGAACGGACAAGTTGCCGAACCGCGCCGCCCCAAGCCGCTCGATCACAATCCGCCAGGTGGCGATCGCGGCAGCCGCGGTTGAGGGCCGGATGAGCTAGAACGACGGTGATGCAGTCCCGCGAACTCGTAAAGCTGTACTACCGGATCGGCGAGGTCTCCGAGATTGTTGGAGTGCAGCCGCATGTGCTGCGCTACTGGGAAACCGAGTTCCGATCGATTCGTCCGCAGAAGTCGAGCAAGGGTCAGCGCGTCTACTCGCGCCGTGACGTGGAGAAGCTGCTGCGCGTCAAGGACCTGCTGCGTAACCAGGGGTTTACGATTGCTGGTGCGCGCAAGCGGCTGAGTGACGCGTCCGAAGCCGCACCAACTTCCAGCGGACATTCTGCTGCACCCGCTGCGGCTCAGTTCATCGGTGGTCCTTCCCCGGCGTTGGTCCCGGTGAGCAGTGTGGTGGCGAGCAGTGTGGTGGCGAGCAGTGTCGTGGCTAGTAGTGCTTCCACGAGCGTTGCGCCCGTGGCCGTGATCGCCAGAGAATTGGGCGGGGAAACGTTGGAGCGCGGCCTGCCGGAGCAAGGCAGCTCGGAGCATGCTCATTCAGATCACGGGGCCAAGGACATGCGCAAGGCTCTGCTCGGACTGCGGCAGGACCTGATGCGCATGCTGGATCACCTGTCGGCGCAGGCTCGCGACTCGCACTGACGCCAGGGCGCCAACAGCGCTGGCCACCGCTGCGGCGCTCGGCCCTGCAGCGCCACGCGTTCGGCCCCGACGATCCTTGACAGGCGTCACCGACCCAGACACATCACAGGACTTCCAGGGAGATTCGATCACTATGGCTGAAGGCTTGAACCGCGTGATGCTGCTCGGAAATCTCGGAGCAGATCCGGAGTTGCGCATGACCAGCGGCGGGCAGGCCGTGCTCAAGCTGCGGCTCGCCACGAGCGAAACGTACCTCGATCGCAACCGCGCTCGGCAGGAGCGAACCGAGTGGCATAACGTGGTGATCTGGGGCAAGCGCGCCGAAGCGCTATCCAAGATCATCACCAAGGGCACGCGCATCTTCGTCGAAGGCGGTTTGCGCACCAGCAGCTACGATGATCGAGACGGCAACAAGCGTTACCGCACCGAGGTTGTGGCAACCAACATCCTGCTCCAGGGTCAGGGCGGCCGCGGCGGCGCTGGTGGTGGCGGTGGCGCTGGTGGTGGTGGCGGCGGCGGGGGATATCGCGATGCACCGGCGGACGAATATGGCGACAGCCGGGGCGATGAAGGGTATCGGCCTTCGTCGGGTCCTGCGCCTGGTGCCGACTTCCCTGAAACCGAAGACGACGACATTCCGTTTTGACGCCGTCGGGTTTTGATGCGGATCCGGCGCTGGTAGAGCGCGCCCGTGATCGGGTGCGCGCCGGCATGCGTGCTACTCGCAAGGCCATCGGGAGCAGCGCGGTGGCGGCCCGGAGCGAGCGCATCGTAGCGGCGCTGCTCTCCCTGCCGGTCGTGCAAGGAGCTCGCACGGCGGGTCTGTTCTGGCCGCGCCTGACGCATGGCGAGGTAGATCTACGCCCGCTCGACCGCGCGTTGCGCGAGCGAGGGGTGGCCATCTACTACCCGTTCATGGACCCGAAAGGGCAGGGGTACACGACCGGCTTTCGCAGAGTGGTCGAGCTCGGTGAGCTGCAGCCGCGGGGGCGCGGCTTCGCGGAGCCGTCGCCCGAGGCGAGCGTCGCGGCGCGAGGTGACCTGGATTTGCTGATCGTGCCGGCGCTCGCTGCGACTCCGGAGGGGCATCGGCTCGGCTATGGCTCGGGCTTCTACGATGTGACGCTGCCCGAGTTGCGTCCACCTGCGCTGGCGTTGATCGTCGTGTTCTCCTTTCAGCTGATCGGCGAAATGCCGATTCTGCCGCACGATGTCGCGTGTGACGGCGTGGTGAGCGATCGCGAAATTTATGATCCGCGCGGTCTGCTCGCCGCGAGTCCCGCGCCTGAAATCCGCAAGCATCCATGAGTTGTAGCGCGTGCCGATTCGGGGCTCGCACGTTGGGCGTCGTAGTGCGTCATCGGCGGCTCGAGGTGGCGCGCACCAGGACATACCGATCAGAGCCTGGGCGCTTCTCCCCAACGCTCTTCAGCGCGTGTCCTTGGCTCGAGGGATGAGGGCCAAATCACCAGCGGATTCTGCTGCCTACGAGTGTTCGACTCGAAGCGTTGAGCGCGTCGCTGATGAACGTGGCTTACAATGGTGTACGTGTCGCAGCCGAAATGATGCGGCTTGGCTGAATAGCTACAGCGATCGCGCCTATTTCTCAGCGATCATTGCATCGACCGTGCCATTCGGGAAAATGCATGGCAGTGCCATTTGAGAGACATAGATCTTGTTTGCAGGAGCGTAGGGTTGGTAGCTATAGAGCCTGCGGACAACATTCTGTCCGCAATTCAGGAGCAACTACCCATGACTTCCAAGCTACTTCGTATCGTTCCGATGGTCCTCGCTATCTCCATCCCGGCCGTTGCCGCGGATCCGGCTGCTCCGCCCGCTGACGCGAAGCACGAGAGCAAGGACGCCAAGAAGGACGCCAAGAAGAAGGGCGCCGAGGACAAGAAGGCCGACGAGAAGAAGGAAGAGAAGAAGTAATCTTCTTCTGCTGGGCTCGCCCATTGTCGCTGCGGGGGATACTCCGCACCTCATGGGTACCCGGCACTCTTCTGTCGGTTCGTGGGTAGTTTGAACCCGCGACGGTACGAGCGCCCGCTGCTCCCACCGGGGCCCAAACCCCAGGTTTAGTCCTGGGACTTGGCCCTAGGAGGATGCAGCGGGTGCCCGTTGCCCACAATCCTGTGCTCCTGGCCCGTCCGACTTCGGTCGCTCTCCCCGCACCAGATCTGCTGGTGGGAGCTCGGACTGAAGCTCGGTCCCCTGCAGTCTCTCGAGCAGCCAACGTCGCTGTTGCTCCAGACGATGCAGAGCCAGAGCGCTACCCATGACACCAGCGATGGGAGCCAGCCAAGCCGGCATCCCGATCAAGCTGGTGAGCAGTGCCACGAGCGCTGGAGCTGCAGCAGTGAGGATGGACCGCGTGGTGTCTGCATAGAGCTTGCGAGCGACGTGCACCGCCCAAGCGGCGTCTCGCACGCTGCCTGAAGCGACGTCGACGTCCCAACGCTCCAGCGGCCCGCCCGCCCCATCGATGTTGATGGAGAGTGAAGCTGCGCCGAGCGCCGAGTCATCTTTGCTGGCTCGCCCCACCACTGCCAGGGCTGTGAGACTTTCTTCCAGGCGGCGCAGCTCGGCGGCACGAGCCTCGGGTGCAACCTCGGCTCGCACGTGATCGATGCCGAGGTGGTGCGCGAGTGCCTTGCTGGTCTCGCGCGCTTCACCCGATAGCAGGACGGCCTCCACCTGCGCGTCGAGCAGGTGCTGCACGGCGGCGCGCGCGCCGGATGCGATGCCATCCTGCAGCGCCAGCAAGCCGACGTAGCGGCCGTCGAGAGCCGCGAGCAGCACACTGCGTCCGAGCGCCTCCAGCTCGGCAATGCGGCTCTCCGCCCCCGCCACGCTGATGTGCCGCCCGAGGAGCAATGCGCGCGTGCCCACCACCAGCGACTGCCCGGTGGAGGCGACGGCGGTGACGCCGAGCCCCGGCGTATGATTGGGGCTGCGCGTGCCGTCGGGGCGAACTTGATAGTCCTGGATGCAGCGCTGCAGGGCTGCATCCAGCGGGGATGCCACGCCCGCAAAAGCGCCAGCGATCAGCGCCAGCAGCTCATCTTTCGACAAGTTGCCTGCCGGTTCGATGCTCGCGACGCTGGGCTCGTCACAGAACAGCGTGCCCTCGGCGCAGAACACCACGGCGCCGACACGCGCCGCCCGATCGAGCGCGCCGGGTTCACGGAACGAGACACCGCGCGCGAGCAGCTCGCTCACCCCGCCCGAGATCTGCAGCGCGACGATCTCTGGCAGCGCGATGCTGCACAGCGTGGCTGCCAGTGCCGCCGCCGAGCTCAACACCAGCGCAGCCTGAGGCTGGGTCGAGAAGGCGAGCAGAGCGCCCAGCACGGCCAGCGCGAGGGCGCCGCTGGTGCACAGCCGCTCGACGAGGCGTGCCGGGACCGCGTGACGATCCGCGCGCCGTTCCGGATCGAATGTCAGGCGAGCCCAGGCTCGGTCCATCCCTGCCCAGCGCACGACGGCCCGCAGCGCGCCCTCCACCACACGTGCGCCGGCCAGCAGCGTGTCGCCCTCCTGGCGCGGCACGCTCGAGGCCGAAGCGAACCAGGGTTCGACTCGCCCACGCCCTGCAACGATCACGGCGTCCGCTGGGGAGCGCTCACCCGGTTCCAGCAAGAACTCTTCCCCGGGCCGGAGCTCGCCCTCGGCGCTGCCGGCGGGACGGCGTACGGCGGCGCCCAGCGCCAGCTCCAGCTGCGCGCGCAGTGGAGCGCGAGCGCGCCATTGCCGTGCAACCAACGCCAGGCTGAGCGCGGAGGCGAAGCAGATCGCGCCAGCGGCGCCGGCGCTGTGGGAGGCGGCCCGTCCGCTGCTCAGGAGCGAGCCCAGCGCCGCCAGTGTGCCGGTGATGGGAGCGAGCAGGCCCAGCAGCGCGGGTCCACGCCACACCAGCTCGTCGCGTCGCCAGGTGCCCCAGCAGAGCAGGGCGCACGCCGCGACTGCGCTCCCGGGAGCGAGCCAGGCTGGGGTGCCAGAGCCGCCCGCGACGTCGAAGCACAGGGCGCCGAGGGCGAGCATCGCCGCGGCATGCAGCTCGGTCAGGGGAGCGCGCCGGCCCACTCGCTCCGGAGCGGCGCTCGCGCGGAGGCTGGGACGCGTGCCGCGTGCACTGGAGGGCTGACGACGCGTGGCGGCCCCGGACGGCGCGCTGGGTTTGCTGGACGGCGGTTTGCTGGCGGTGAGGGCTCGAGGCGCCCGCGAGCGCGGCGCAGCTACCGGTGCCGAGCGCGCCAAGGGCTTCGGCTGGGGCTTGCGCTCGCTCGCAGGTACCGGGGTGGGCGGTGGCGCCTGCGGAAAAAGCGAGGAGAAGCGTTCTCTGCAACGAACGCTGCAGAAGTAGTGGAAGCGATCGTCGAGGACGGCGACGCGGGCGGCGCGCAGCGGATCGACCGCCGCACCGCAGGTGCTACAGGGTACTGTCTGAGGCGGGCCGCTGGCTTCAGGCATCCGGCGCGAGCGCCCATTCGAGGGCGGCTTTGGCCGTGTGCAGACGCGCTTCCGCCTGATCCCAGACGTGGCTCTGCGGGCCGTCGATCACCTCGGCCGTGATTTCCTCGCCACGGTGCGCGGGCAGGCAGTGCAAGACCATCGCATCGGGTGCTGCCGCGGCCACCACCTCTTGGTTCAGGCACATGCCGGCGAATGCTTGCAGGCGCTCTGCGCGCTCGCGCTCCTGACCCATGCTCGTGAACACGTCGGTGCTGAGCACGTCGGCACCGGCTGCCGCCTGCTGGGCGTCCTGCACCAGCCGGAGGCGTGCGCCGCGCTTGCGGGCGCGCTCCAGCTCCTGCTCATCGGGTTCGTAACCGCGGGGGCAGGCGAGCGTGAGCTGAAGCCCGAGCAATCCAGCGGCTTCGATCCAGGAGTTGGCCATGTTGTTACCATCGCCGATCCAGGCGTACGAAAGGTCCTTCAGGCGCTTCTTCGCCCGGCGGACGACCTGCAGATCCGCCAGCAGTTGCATCGGGTGGCTCTGATCGGTGAGGGCATTCAGCACGGGGACGCGGCTCTCGCGCGCCAGCTCCAGCAGGCGCGTGTGCTCGAACGTGCGCACGGTGATGCCGTGCACCATCCGCGATAACACCCGAGCCGTGTCTGCCATGGGTTCACCTCGACCGAGCTGGGAACCTTCCGTCGAGATCACGATCGGATGGCCTCCCAGCTCTACAACGGCCACTTCCAGAGAAAGGCGCGTCCGCGTGGACGCCTTTTCGAAGATCAGCGCCACCGACTTGCCGGCCAGCGGCCGGGGAGCGTTCGGCTGCCCTCGGCTCGCCTGCCAGCGGTCTGCCGCGTCCAGGACGCGCAGGAGGCCCTCGGGGCCGAGATCGGAGAGTTCCGTGAAATGGCGGACCATAATGTCAAACCCAAATGGTTGGAGCGGCGCTGTCGTCGGTGAGAGCGCCGCTGTGCGATGAAGGGGCCTGCGAGCAGATTCTGCGATCAGAGATCGCGATCGAGGGCAGTGAGCACCCGGTCGACGCAGCTGACGGCCTCGTCGAGCTCGGAGCGTTCGATGTTGAGCGCCGGGGAGAAACGCAGCGCGGAGCCGCCGGCGAGGGTCAGGAGCACGCCCGCTTCCCGCAGCGACTCCAGGACGCCGCGCGCATCGATGCCGGGCTTGAGCACCAGAGCCTGGAGCAGGCCCAAGCCGCGGCTGGCCTCGGTGCTCTTCGGGTGTTTGCGCACCAGGTCGGCGAGGCGCTCGCCCAGGTAGCTGCCCTCGAGGCGCGCCCGCTCCACGAGCCCGTCTGCCTCGATCCGCGCCAGCACGGTGCGCGCGACCGCCGAGGCCAGCGGATTGCCGCCGAAGGTGCTGCCGTGGCTGCCGGGGGGAAGCGCCCCCTCCAGGTGCTTCTGGCACAACATGGCGCCGATCGGAAAGCCGCCGCCCAGGCCCTTTGCCATGGCGATCGCGTCGGGCTTCACGTCGGAGTGCTCGAAACCGAGGAAGCGCCCGGTGCGCCCCACGCCGGTCTGAATTTCGTCGCCGAGCAGCAAGGCCCCGCGAGAGCTGGTGAGGCTGCGCAGCTTCTCCAGGAAGCCCTGCGGGGCCGGCAGCACCCCGCCTTCACCCTGCACGGGCTCGACCAGTACGCCCGCGACGTTGTCGTCCAGCCGAGCTGCGACGGCATCGACGTCGCCGTATGGAACGTGGATCACACCGGTGAGCGGCCCAAA
>JAICTU010000359.1 GCA_025936205.1 Polyangiaceae bacterium
GGAGCTGAAGCGCTCGACTTTTTGTTTTCTCAGGGAGCCTACGCGGGGCGAGCCGCCGACCGCCCGCGGCTGGTGCTGCTCGACCTGAAGCTACCGATGGTCGACGGACTGGAGGTCCTGCGCGCCATCAAGGAGAATCCCACCACGCGCACGATCCCGGTCGTGGTGCTCACGTCGTCCCACGAGCAACGAGATATGGTCGAAAGCTACAACCTCGGGGTCAACAGCTACATCGTCAAACCGGTGGACTTCGACGGATTCATGGCGGCGGTGGTGAACCTGGGCATGTACTGGATGCTCCTGAACCGAGTGCCGGTCGCCTCCACATGAGTGTTGAGGGATGAGCGCGCGCCTCCGCATCCTGCAGGTCGAGGACAGCCCGGCCGACGCCGAGCTGGTTCAGCGTGAGCTCCAGCTCGGCGGGCTCGTGTTCGATGTTCTCCGCGTGCAGGATCAGGAGAGCTTCCTGGAGGCGCTGCAGACGCCGCCGGACCTGGTGCTGTCGGACTTCGCGCTACCAGAGTTCGATGCACTGACGGCGCTGGGGCTGCTGAAACAGCGCTACCCCGACGTGCCCTTCATCCTGATCTCGGGCGCCATCGGGGAGGACCTGGCGGTGGCAGCGATGCGCGAGGGGGCGGCGGACTACCTGCTGAAAGATCGCCTGTCGCGCCTGGCAACCGCCGTGCGAAGCGCCGTCTCGCAATCGCAGCTCCGACGTGAGAACCGCGCGCTGGAAGAGCGCCTGCTCCGCGCCGCGCGCCTGGAGAGCCTCGGGCGCCTGTCAGCGGGGCTGGCGCACGATCTCAACAACATCCTGCTGCCGATCATGATGGCCGAGCAGCTCCTGCGCGATCAGATTCACACCCCAGAGCTGGCCGAGCTGCTCGACATGATCGAGACGAGCGCCCGGCGTGGCGCCGCCGTTCTGAAGCAGCTGTTGATGTTCGGGCGCGGTACCGCCGGGGATCGCGTGCCGATGCGGCCGAGCCGCGCCATCGCCGAGACGGAGGCGGTCTTGCGCGAGACATTCCCCAAGAACGTGGAGGTCCGGATCGTGATCGGCACAGACGACGCGAGAATACTGGCCGAGCCCACGCAGATGCAGCAGGTGCTGGTCAATCTGTGCGTGAACGCGCGCGACGCGATGCCGGAGGGCGGCACGCTGGAGATCGAGCTCGGCCGTCGCACGCTGTCCCCGGAGCTGGTCCGCCGGCACCCCGGCAGCGCGCCGGGACCGTACGTCGTCTTGTCCGTGCGTGACAGCGGCGTGGGCATTCGCCCTGACGACCTGGAGCGGATCTTCGATCCGTTTTTCACCACCAAGGAGCTCGATCGCGGCACCGGTCTCGGCTTGTCGTCGGTGCTGGGCATCGTCGAAGGGCACGGCGGCTTCATCGAGGTCGGCTCCGAAGTGGGCGCCTGGACCGTGTTCGATGTGTGGCTGCCCGAGTACCAGGGGGCTGCCGAGGAGGAACCCGTCAGCGCGGCTCTCCGTCGCTCGCACGGCCGCGGCCAGCTCGTGCTCGTGGTCGACGACGAGCCCGCCGTCCTCGATGTGCTGGGCACCAGCATCGGGCGCTCCGGCTACCGCGTGGCGCTGGCGTCCGACGGACAGACGGCATTGCGTACGCTGGACGAGCGCCACGCCGAGATCGCGGCCGTGATCACCGATATCGCCATGCCGCGCCTCGATGGCCTGCACTTGGCGGGCGAGATCCGCCAGCGGCGCCATGACCTGCCGATCGTCGTCATGACCGCGGCCCTCACGCCCGAGCACCGCGCGACCTGTGCCAAGCTGGGCGTCGTCGAGTTCCTGACCAAGCCCTTCCGGGCCGAGCTGCTCCTGCGCAGTCTCGACCGTGTGCTGGGACCGAACTGCGCGGACGTCGGGGCCTCGTGAGCACGCCTCCCGACGAGGCCTGGGCGCGCACGGTCCTGAAGGGCCTGCCGTTCTTCTCGTGGACCGCCGATGCGACGGGAACGCTGACGTACGTCGATCCGCGGCTGCTCGTCTTGCTGGGCTTCGACCCGGCCTCGGAGCAGCCGCGTTCCTTCTGGACCGACCGGGTTCATCCCGATGACCGCGAAGGCACGGCGCGCGCCTGGGAGAGCGCGCTGGCCGCAACCAGCGAGATGCGCGTCGAGTGCCGGCTGTTGCGCGCCGACGGCACCTACCGCTGGTTTGAGTCGCGGGCTCGACCGCTGCTGGGCGACCATGGCAAGCCGACGCAATGGGTCGGCAGCACCGACGACATCGAGAAGGAAGTCGCGACGCGGATGGCCCTGGGCGCCGAGCAGCGCCGCCTGGCCAACATCGCAGCATCGTCGCCCGGCATGCTGTTCTCGCTCTGGAGCGGCCACGACGGGCGCGTCTGTCTGCCGTACGTGAGCCCGGCGTTTGCGAAGTTCTTCCAGGTCGATCCGCAGGAACTGGCGGTCGACGCATCGTCCTACCTTCGACTCACAC
This sequence comes from Polyangiaceae bacterium, assembly GCA_025936205.1. The sequence continues at coordinate 2,471 of JAICTU010000359.1, forward strand.
ACCCCGAGGACGTCCCGGAGATCCTGCGCACGGTAGAGGTCTCGCGGCAGGGGCTGAGCTTGTGGCGCCAGCAGTGGCGCTCGACCGTACCGGAGCTCGGGGAGATCTGGCTGGAGGCACACTCGATGCCCGTGCGCGAGGCGGACGGCACCACCACCTGGCACGGTACCCTCTCCGACGTCACTGAACGCCGGCGCATCGACGAGCAGCTCCGCGAGCTGAACACCAATCTCGAGCGCCGCGTCGCCCAACGCACCGCCGAGCTGGAGGCGGCGAACCGCGAGCTGGAGGCGTTCAGCTATTCGGTGTCCCACGATTTGCGCGAGCCGCTGCGTGCGATCAACGGCTTCGCCAAGGCGTTGCTCCAGGACTACGGCGCGACCTTGCCGCCGCAGGCCCAGCACTTCCTCGACAACATCAGGCAGGGAGCGCTCCGCATGGGCCAGCTGATCGACGACCTGCTCGCCCTTTCGCGGTTGAGCCGGCAGCCACTGAAGCGCCGCCCGCTGGACGTGCGCAAGCTGGTGGAGGACTGCGTGAAGAGGCTCGCTCCGGTGTACCCGACGAGCACCGTCACGCTCGGCGCGCTCCCCAGTTGCGAGGCGGATCCTGGCTTGATCGAGCAGGTGTTCACGAACCTGCTCAGCAACGCCTTCAAGTACTCCCGCAAGAACCCGGCGCCTGCGATCCACATCGAGTCGCACCAGGACAGCGCCCAGCGCACCGTCTACTCGGTGCGCGACAACGGCACGGGCTTCAACATGAAGTACGCCGGCAAGCTGTTCCAGGTGTTCCAGCGCCTGCACCGCTCGGGCGAGTTCGAGGGGACGGGAGTGGGACTGGCGATCGTCCAGCGCATCATCAGCCGCCACGGCGGCCGCGTCTGGGCCGAGGCGGAGCCGGGGCGTGGTGCCACGTTCTTCTTCACGCTCGAGGGCTGAGCGCACCCGCGCGAGCTGCGCGCGTCAACGCTCCCATTGCGCCGGCGACGGCACGGCCACACACTCATCGAGATGCAAAGGGCGATGCGGGGCTTTCATCAGGACGGGGAAGGGCACTGGGTGGCAGAGCTCGAGTGTGGCCACACGCAGCATCTGCGGCATCAGCCACCGTTCACACTGCGGCCCTGGGTGACCACAGCGGAGGGCCGTGCGGAACGCCTCGGACAGTGCCTGGAGTGCGCCGCCTGCGACCGCAGGGAGATGCCCGCCGGCCATGCCCCGTACAAACGCACCGCGACGTTCACGCGGGCCACCGTTCCCCAGGGCTTGCTTCACGAGCACCAGACGAAGGCGGGCGTGTGGGCGATGTTGCACGTGACCAGCGGGGCGCTCGACTTCTTCGAGCGTGAGGGCGCCGGTGAAACAACGCAACGAGTCGGCGCCGGGCAGCAGGCCACGATACGGCCCGGCGTCGAGCACCGCGTGGCGCCGCTCGACGAGGTCGAGTTCTGCGTCGAGTTTTGGCGGGCAATTGCAGCGACTTAGCCCGCTTCGACGCGATGCATCCAGGCCGCGCGAAGGGCACTCTCGTTGAACGATTCCGCCGCAGAGAGTCGGCGAGCCGGTGAGCAGGCGCCGATGAGCGTTGGGCTCGCCACCTTTCTAGCTTAGGCTTGCGTCGGAAGAGCGCTCCTCCGGGGAGGAGGAGGCGCCGATCCCTTAGAAAGGACCTTACCTCGATGCGCAATCACTTCTCCATCTCAGCGATCACCTGCGTCACCATCGCGGCACTCTTTGCCTGCGGCGATGACAGCTCCAGCAACACGCCCAGCGGCACGGGCGGCTCCAGCGGCGCGGTTGGCAACGCGGGCGGGGGAGGTACGGCGGGTACCTCGGGGGCTGGCGGCAGTGCGGGGACGGGCGGAGGGACGACGCTCCCGCCTCCCGTGATGGCTCCGCAGGCGGACTGCACCGGGTGCGTCCAGCTCACCGCGTCGGTCCCAGCAACGATCACGGACACGACGCAGATGGAGAACGTGGTGCAGTTCCAGTTCCCGCCGCCACCCGCGGGCACGCCACCGTTCGATCTGTCCAATGTCACGGCGATCACCTGGCGTGTGCGGGCCCTGACCAACGATCCGAGCTACTTTGTCCGCGTGCTCGTGCAGAACTCGCCGCCCGAAGCTGCCGACTACAGCCTCGGCGCGTTCGGGGATCGAGCCATGTTGACGGCGGCTGAGTTCCCCGTGGGCACCTGGAAGGACGTGACCCTGGACCTGACCGGAACGGCAGGTGCCGATGCGGGCGCCGACGCCGGCGACGCGGGAGTTGCGGATGCCGTGGATGCCGGTGGAACGGATGCCGGGGGTGGCTTGCTCACTGCGTTTGACAAGTCCAAGGTTCGCGTCTTCGCTCTCAACATCGGATCGATCGCGGCTGCCGAGGGTCTGGTCAGTGTGGAGGTTCAGTCGGTGACGCTCACCGGCACGAGCCCGAACTTCTCCAACGTGGATTTCTCGACGGGCCTCAACGGCCTCGCCGCAAACAACTACCTGGCGCTACCGGGCACTCAGTTCCCGCCGACGGTGCACTGACCTGCAGCTGGAGGGGCCCCCGCTTCGGCGGTGTGGCCCCTCGCTCGTCCGAGGGGGCGCCGCCAGCGGCGTCGGTGGTGGGAACTCACGCCACGGGCCCCGGGCTGTGTTAGACCGAACGCGTGCCAGGCTCGCGCGACTCTCGGCCCCCCGGCGAAGGCCCAACGCCGACGCCTCGCTCCCACCCGAACGACCCGTTGCATGGCCTGACGTTGGAATACATTCTGACGCAGCTGCACGCTCGCTATGGCTGGGAAGCGCTGGGCAGGGCCGTTCAGATCCGGTGCTTCACTCACGATCCCAGCATGGGTTCCAGCCTGGCGTTCTTGCGCCGGCAGCCCTGGGCGCGTCGTCAAGTGGAGGCGTTGTATCTGCGCTCCCTGCAAGACCCGGCTCGATCACAACGTCGCTGAGCGTCTTCGTTGGGCGCTTGCGCCGCGAACGCCGGCGTCGATCTTCGCGCACAGGCGGCCGCCGTCAGGCCGTTGCACACCTCCTGGGGCAGTTTTGAGGGCAGGGAAGCTTCGCGGATGCCTGCCGTGGCGTCCTTGCAGCTGAGTCGGGATGCGACGAAGCACGCCGAGGGACCGGAATTCTTCGGCGCTGGCTCGGCAGTGATTGTGCCTCGCCCGGCACTAGACAGAGCGAATCGACGCTCTAAGGAGTTGCTGAGACGACCACATCCCGCAGGGGGCCAAACCCGATGCCCGCTCATTGCGCACGAAAACATCGCTCGAGCCTCTTCGCTCTTTTTGCCGTCTGGGCTGGCAGCGCGGTGGCGCGAGCGGGGCAGGTGGAGGCGTCGCTGGAGGCCGGCGCCGTGGTCGCGAGTCGCAATGACGTGCGCATTCCGGGCAGCGGCGGCACACCGCTCGCGCTGTCCGGCGATCTCTCATCGCCCGCTGCTCCGGCCTTCCGGGTTCGAGCTGGAATTCGCTTGAACGAGCGGCACCTGATCACGGCCCTGTATGCTCCGCTGCAGCTCGAGGCGCGCGGCAGCGTCGGTCGCGAGCTGGCGTTCGCAGGGGAGACATTCGCGGCCGGCACACCGCTGTACGCGGTGTATCGCTTCGATTCCTATCGACTGACCTACCGTTACAGCTTCGTGCGCGACCCGAGCTGGGAACTTGCCCTGGGCTTCACGGGCAAGATCCGCGACGCGGAGGTGAGCCTGTATGGCGATGGGGCCGCGCGCAAAACCAACACGGGCTTCGTGCCGTTGCTCAATCTGCATGCCGAGTGGCGCCCGGGCGCGGGGGACTTCGGCTTGCTGCTGGACGCGGACGCGCTGGCGGCGCCCCAGGGCCGCGCGGAGGATGTGCTGCTCGCGGCGACGTGGGCGGTGCGCCCGGACGTCGTCTTGCGGCTGGGCTACCGCACGCTGGAGGGCGGGGCCGACAACGACGAGGTGTTCAGCTTCGCCTGGCTGCACTACGCGGTGCTCGGGGTTGATCTGACGTTTTGAGCGAAACGAAAGGAGCAACGCTCGTGAGCAACATCCAAATCGAGGTCTTTCATGACGGCGAGTGTCCGCTTTGCCAGCGCGAGATGCAGCTCTTGCGGCGGCTGGATCGAGCGGGCGCCATCCGCTTCGTCGACATCTCGGCGCCAGGCTTCGACCCGCTCCCGCTGGGGGTGAGCTGGCAAATGCTGATGGAGCGCATTCACGCGCGCTTGCCGGACGGCACACTGATCGAAGGCGTGGAGGTGTTTCGCCGCCTCTACGCCGCCGTGGGTTTCCGGCGACTGGCCGCCGTCAGCCGACTGCCGGCCGTCGCGCAGCTGCTGAATGCAGCGTACCACCTGTTCGCAAAGAATCGCCTCAGGCTCACCGGTAGGTGCAGCGACGGCGCGTGCCCGGGTAGGAACGTCGCGTCCCTCAGATCTGCCGCGCGCTGCCGTACGATAACGAGCCCTGCCCGGCAATCGGCTCAAACGGGGGCCGCTCAGCTTCGTCGCGTCTGAAGCGCCGGAACATCCTGACTGAGGGCGCCAGGGGCCGCGCGAATTTCGGGCTCGAGCGGCTGCCGTGTCACGGATCAAATGCGGCTCTCGGGAGCCGCGCGCTACTCGTGCGGTTCCGAGACCACAGCCGATGCCCGCGCACATCGGTCGCTCGGCTCCGCTATGTTGCCCACCGCAATCACGCGCGCCCATTGCGTTTGCCCGCGCGGGGCACCCGCTACCGGCGTGCTGCGTGCGCTGCTGATGCTGGCTGGTGGCCGCGCTGTGGCTGAACTTGCTCGCTCGGGCGCTGGGCGAGACGAGCCTCGCGGAGTTCGCACGCCCGGCCTCGGAGCGATGGTGACCGGCGACAGCGACGTCGGCAGAGAGGCGGGTCGCACGGGGGTGCACCGTCGCGGCGCTGTGGTCTTCGCGGCAGGTGGCGGAGCAGCCACCGTTGGCTGCGCGGTCGCGGGTGCCGTAAGCGTGACGGGCATCGGCATGACGAATCCCGGTCTTTTCCCGCGGCGCACTTGGACAGCGCTGCGGTGCAAGGGCTCATCTGGGGCTTCGCGCGGGAGAGGCGGAGCGGCGATCACACATGTAGGTGTAGCGGGCACTCGTATTCTATGACGCTCGCGACGAATTGCGTCGAGCGCGTTTGTCACATTCATCGCGCTGCGCCGGAACGGAACGGAGCGGAACGGAACCACTGGGTGCAAGGCATCCACTTGGGCATGACGCGAGAGGGCTCGGAGCCACACGGCGCAGACGGCACCAGGAACGCCGGCGCGCGACCCCGCCACGACGGCAAGAAGAAGCGCAGGCGCACCCTCCGCTCATTGCTGAGCATGCGCGCGCGCTTGCACAGACCTACGCAACCTACGGTGCCCCGAATACCGTGACCGGATCGATCTGCGTCATCAAACGCGAACCATTCAACGACTCGTCGAGCGGTTCGCATGTCGGCTTTTACATCGGAGGCGATCCACGGGAAGGCTACGTCGCCTTGCTCGGGGCAATCAGAACAACTCCGTGTGCCGCAAATGGTTCTTAGGCATCGAGCCCGACAAGCTCTGGCAGCGTTGGCCGGGCTGAGGTGAGCTCATGCCACTGACGATGTCCCTGTCACCAGGAAAACCCATTTCAGTCGTGCGTGTCACCCTGCTTGCTGCGGTCCTCGCAGAGATCATGTCCGGCTGCAAGCAGCGCAGTGAAGCGTCTCCCGTCGGTCAGGGTCCTGCGCCCGTAGCGACGGGAGAAATCGACCCAGACCCGGGCTCCGGCGCCAGCCCCAACCTCGATGGAGCCCGCTGCTGCTGCACCCGTAGTAGCACCAGAGCATCCTCCCGAAGGGATGGTCTACATCCCCGGCGGTTCGTTCGACATGGGGCCGCCACATGAGGTGACCATGGGAAAAGCTCCGCAGCGCATGCAGGTCGCACCCTTTTTCCTCGACCGCACGGAAGTCACCGTCGCCGCATATCTCGCGTGTGTGCAGAGCAAAAGTTGCTCGGTGTCCCAGCATCGAGCAGGGTGCAACGCGACGGCGCAGAAGCCCCGTTTGCAGCATCCGATGAACTGCATCACCAAGAGTCAGGCCGATAGCTATTGTGCGGCGCAAGGTAAGCGCTTGCCTAGCGCGGCTGAATGGGAGTTTGCGGCGCGCGGTACGGATGGACGCATTTATCCCTTGGGGCAACGCCGACGCGGGGGAGCAAGTGTGTTGGCAAGGTCGCCATGGTGCGGACTTCAAGAAGACATGCCCGGTCGGAACCTGTCCTGCTGGCGCAAGTCCATTCGGAGCGCTCGACATGGCCGGCACCGTTGCTGAGTGGACATCGACGCCCGAAACAGAGACCGCCGCCGCCGGCGCCTTTCGCGCGCGCGGCGGTGGTTATCCCGTGCAGCCAATAGACCTCAGCTCGCCAGAAACGTTGATGATCCGCGCCGACCAGTGGGAGACATTCTCGGCCGAGGACGCCGCACCTGAGCTGGGTGTGCGGTGCGCGAGGGATAAGTGATACGCGTTCGCTAGAGGCTCGCACCCACGGCACTCTGACGCAAAGCGCGCGCGGAAGTTGCCGACGGACGGTGTCCATCAACCCCGCTGAGGTGGAGGCGAGGGGCGGTTCCAAAGCCGAGAGGAAGGGAGCGGAGGTGCCGAGCCGCGCGGTTTGGCGTATGCCGAAATGATGGGGTGCGATGTCCACGGATAGCACTCGAACAGTCGCACTGGAGAAAGACTTCACTCCACCCGATGCGGCCGCATCGTACGATGCCGAAGGCGTTGATCGTTCTCTCATCCGCTGGATGCTTCGGCTCACACCTCTACAGCGGCTGGAGTATGTTCAGGGCGTGATGGATCTCGCGCGCAGCGCTCGTCCCAGCTCACATGGCAATCGCTGATCTCATCCAATCCTTGGCCACGCACGAGGTGGAGTTCATTATCGTCGGTGCGTCGCGGCACTCTTGCAGGGAGCACCTATCAATACGATCGACCTCGATATCGTGTATGCGCGCACGCCAGCCAACATAGACCGCGCTCTCGAAGCTCTGATGGAACTGGGGGCTGTCTATCGAGAC
>JAICTU010000195.1 GCA_025936205.1 Polyangiaceae bacterium
CAATAGGGCCGCCGGCAATAGGGCCGCCGGCAATAGGGCCGCCGAGAGCGCCGAGCGAGATGCCGTGAGCCTGGAGCGCGGCCGCGAGTGCTTTCGCGTACGCGCCGATCGACTGCGCGGGCAAGCTCAACCGATGGTCTGCATTGGCGCCGGTCACGCTCAGGGTTGGCTCGACCACGTACAGGCGGTTGGGCGCTCGGGCGGTCGCCGAGTCCATGTGCCGCCCGCTCGCGAAGTCGCGCAGCGCTTCGACGCTGCCCGTCTCCGTCATCAGCACGTCAGCGTCGAGCGTGAGGATCACCTGCGCCTCGGCCAGGCGGGGGTGCACCACGAGCGGACGCCCGAACGCGAGCCTGGTCCCGGCACGCGAGTTCGAATCGGTCACCGGCGCATAGGTGCGGAACACGGCGTGGGGCAGCTTGGCCGCGAGCGCCGCGCGCATGCGCAGGAACGTGGGCGACAGAGTCGGCTCGCTCAGGATGTGCAGCCCCACGCCTCCGCTCCCGGCGAGCTGGCCCGCGAGCTCGGCGAGCGCCGCATCGAGATCGCCACCGGCCTTCGCTACGCCCTTCAGCGTGGGCGTGCGCGCGCGTTCGCTGTCGTAGAGGTCGAGCAGCGCTGCCTGTGCTTGCAGATCGGTACCACCGGCGCTCGCGGGATGATCGGGGTTGCCCTCCACCTTGGTGGGACGGCCCTCGGAGCTCTGCACCACCACACCGAGCGCTTCACCGCGGCGGGTCAGCACGCTCGCATAGTGCGACGCCACGCCGACCGTCACGTCCTCGGGCATCTCGCTATACGGCATGATCTTTTCGACGGGTCGCCGGATGCAGCTGATGCCGGCGAGCGCCGAAATCGCGCCGCTCAGGCTGAGAAATTGACGGCGTCGCAGCCGGATCAGCCCGGGCGCATCGATCGACTGCTTCACGACGTCCGAGCACGCCGCTCGCTCGCGCGCCTGCTCGGGGTGTTCTTTCGCTTCCAGGCTGCGCCAGAACACCTTCTGACCCGAGCTGGTGCTGTCGCTCGTCATCGGTGACACCCCGAACAATGCTCCGGCGCGCGAACACCGTTGGTGGCATTGCCCTCCGGCGCGGGAATTGCCGCGGAGGCGAGCAGCGTGCTCGCCGCCGTACGTTTCCAGGTCATGCTGGTGATCTCGCTCTTGGGACGCAGGCTGGAAGCAGGATCGCGGTGGCACTCGAGGCACCAGCCCATCGCGAGCGGTGCGTCGAGCCGCACCACCTGCATCTGGTCGACCCGACCGTGACAGTTCACGCAGCCCACTCCAGCCGAGAGGTGCGCGCTGTGGTCGAAGTAGGCGTGCTCCGGGAGCTTGTTGACCCGGACCCAGGACACCGGGTCGCCGCTCTTCCAGCTGTCGCGCAGCGTGGCGAGCTGGGGCGACTCGGATTTGATCACCGCGTGGCAGCCCATACAGGTCTGCGTCGGTGGGATCATCGCTTCCTGAGAGCGCTCGACGTTGGCGTGGCAATAGCGGCAGTCGAGACCGAGCTCACCGGCGTGCAGCTTGTGGCTGTACGGGATGGGCTGTTTCGGTGCGTACCCGACCTGCAGGTTCTTGGGCGAGAAGTAGTACCAGCTGCCGGCGGTGCCGGCAGCTGTGAGACTACCCACTCCGATCAACAACACGAGCGGGAGCTTGTTCAGGGAGCGGCGGAAGAGCTGCATGAAGGCTACAGCTTGTCACTGGCCGTTTGGACGACGGGTCCGCTGCCCAGCGTCCTCACGTAGGCGATGATGTTGTTGATGTCCGTCGCGGTCAGAGGGAACGCCGGCATCTGTTGCGACTTGTTCACCGCGATGCCGCCGCGGCTGATCAGCTCGAACAGATGCCGATCACTCAGCTGCGAAATGTAGGCGCCCTCGGTGAGGTTCCTGGGCTTGGGATTGAGGGCGACAGAGCCGGGCCCATCGCCTTTGCCGAGCTCTCCGTGACAGTTCACGCAGGCCGAGAGGAAGAGCATCTTGCCGGCCTTGAGCGGGTCTCCGGTACTGACGGAAGCCGTCATCAGCTCGTCCGGAACGGGGGGCGGCACCTCCCAGTTGATCTTCGCTGGATCGCCCTTGTAGATGTAGCGCACGTAGCGGAGGACCTGGTGGATCTGGTCGTCCGTCAGCACCTTGCCGATCGCGCTCGGCATCGTCTGCTTCGGTACCTCGCCCCGGATCAGCTTGAAGAGGGTCGCATCGTCGCTGCCGAAAACCCACTGATCATCGAGAATGGGTTTGCCCATCCCGCCGCCGCCACTGACGCCGTGGCATCCGACGCAGCCGTAGGTGAGGTAGATCTTGCGCCCGTCGACCACGTCCTGCACGGCGGTGGCCTTGCCATTGGCGGCCTTGCAACCGCCTACCAAAGGGATCAGGAGCAATGCTGCCGCAACGTACTTGCTCCAGGTCATGGTTCTGCCTTGCTGGCGGGAAATAGCGGCACGCCGAACTCCTCCAGAATGGCTCGAATCTCGGCTTGCTTGTCGTCGAGTGCCTGCTCCAGCCGTGCCTTCAGCTCCGTATCCGCCTTTCGGACTCCCATCGAGATGTCGAAAGCAAACTGCTGGCCCGGCTCGTCGATCGGCACGATCGCGAGGGACGACGCACCCTTCTTCTTCTGGAAGTAGCCCGCCAGCGGCCCCCAAACGAGGGCCACGTCGATGCGACCGGCGATCAGATCCTCGAGCTCTCTGCCCGGATACTCCTCGGGATGCTCGTTCGGATCGAACAGGAGCTGGTAGGCCACGACGTTGTCGCCCACGATTCCTCTCCGCGCCAGCGCGGCGTGCGGCGGGGTGTTGACCTGAACTCCGATCTCGAGCGTTTTCAGCTGCGGGTCATCCAGGGAGCGAATCTCGCCGACACGCTCCTTGCGATAAGCGATGACGTATCCCGTGCGGTAGTAGGGCTTGGTCCAGCGGACGAGATCGTATCCCTTGGGGATGCCGACGAGCACGTCGCAGCGCTCCGTGTTGAGGACACGCTTGACCAGCCCGCGCTGGTGCGCCCACCAGGTGTACTCGACGCCCCATCCGAGATCCGCGGCGACGACCGCCGCGATCTTGTTTTCGATCCCCTCCAGCTTCTGATTCGAGAAGGGCATGTTGTTGGGATCGCCGCAGACCCGCAGCACTTTCTTTTCGGCCGCGTTGGCGGCGGCCGTCTCCCCTTGCGGGAAGAGGACCGACGCCAGTCCGAGCGACGAGACAGCCAGGAACCAACCCCATCGAGAGGGTGACTTCTTCTTCGCAGTCTTTGCAGTCATCCGAGCCGTTCGTGTGAGATGTCAGATCGAGAAGACGTAGAGCTTGCCGCCCTTGGCGGTGGCCTCGTACAGGCCAGATTTGTCAGCGATCCCCACCGCCCCCAGCGCCGCGTACGGATCCGTCCTCGGAAGGTCATTCGAGACGGGGAGGCCGAACCAGCCGCCCACTCCCGAGTAGATCGCCACGTATTGCTTCTTGTCCGGTCCCTCGAAGGTCATGGGCGCACCGACGATTCCGGAGTCGAGCTTCTGCTGCCAGAGGACCTTGCCTGTCTTGGCGTCGACCGCCTTGAACCAGCCATCCATCGTTCCGTAGAAGATCAGGTCGGTGGCAGTGGCGAGGACACCGCTCCAGGCCGGGAACTTTTCCTTGATTCCCCACTTCTTCGTGCCGGTGGTCGCATCCCAGGCGAGTACTTCGCCCAGGTTGCCCCCGGGCCCCGGCTTCATGTTCACGTTGGCGCCGACATAGGGCGCACCGGCGACGTACTTCACCTCGGTCCCCTCGTAGTCCATGCACATGTTGTTGCTCGGGACGTAGAAAAGCCCCGTGCGCGGCGAATAGGCCACCGGCTGCTGATCCTTGCCGCCCATGGCGTTGGGACAGATGTCCTTGGTCACCACGCCCTGCTTGGTGCGCTTGTTGATGTCCTCGATCGGGCGCCCCGTCTTCTTGTCGATTCCCTTCGCCCAGTTGACGGCTGCAAAGGGCTCGGCCACGAGGATCGTGCCGTCCCTGCGGTCCAGCGTGTAGGCGAAGCCGTTGCGGTCGAAGTGCACGAGCGACGGGACCTGTTTTCCTCCGATACTGAGGTCGACCAGGACGCTCTCGTTGACCCCGTCGTAGTCCCAGGAGTCGTGGGGTGTCATCTGATAGGCCCACGTGGCTTTGCCCGTTTCGGGATTGCGCGCCCACAGGGTCATGGACCACTTGTTGTCGCCGGGCCGCTGATCCGCGTTCCACGTGCCTGGATTGCCGGTGGAGTAATAGAGCAAGTCGAGTTGGGGATCGTACGAGTACCAGCCCCAGGTGGTGCCGCCGCCTTGCTTCCAGGCCTCGCCCGACCAGGTCTTCGTGCCTTGCTCTTTCTGGCCGTAGTGCGGGTTGGCGGCGTTGAAGTTGTCGCTGAGCATCAACTCCTCATCGGGGCCGGTGCTGTAGGCGCGCCAGAGCCGCTTGCCGTTCCTCACGTCGTACGCGCTGATGTGGCCGCGGACGCCGAACTCACCGCCCGAGATGCCCACGATGAACTTGCCATCCACCACCAGCCCGGCACCGGTGATCGTCTCACCCTTTGACGGGTCGCCGTTCTTCGCCTTCCACACCTCTTTCCCTGTGTTCGCATCGAGCGCGATGACCTGACCATCCAGGGTGATCATCAGGATCTTTCCCTCGGCGTAGTTGAGCCCACGGTGCACGAGGTCACAGCAGGCGACGGGCACCGCCTTGTCATCCTGCTCGGGCGTGTACTTCCACTTGACCGGATGGTCCGGCTTCGTCAGGTCCACGGCGTAGACGTGGTTGGGATAGGAGCTGTGCGCGTACAGCGTAGAGCCGATGACGAGCGGCGCGCCCTCGTGGCCCTTGTTTGTCCCCGTCTCCATCGACCAGGCGACCTTCATCTTCGCCACGTTGGCCGGGGTGATTTCCTTGAGCGTGCTATAGCGGGTGCCCGCGAAGTTCTTGCCGGGCGTGGTCCACTGCTTGTCGTCTGCCTGGAGCGTTCTCAGCTCTTTTCCTGCTTCCTTCGCGTATGCCGCGTGATCGGCGCGCTCGGCGTCCGTCAGGGCAGGTGGCGCAGCCGGCGCCGTTGCCGCCGCAGTTCCCGGTGCTGGCTGGCTCGCCGGGGCGGCAGCAAGGGCTTGCGTGGCGGTCTCTGTGGCGGGCGCGGTGGTCTTGGGCCGAGCCTCACAGGCCGTCGCGGCTAAGAGCGCGAGCGAAAGAGGAAGAGTCGAGCGCTTCATTTTTCTTCGGTCCTTTCTGGGTGGCGGCTCAGCTGCCGCGCACGCGTACCAAACTGATTCCCCAAGGCTGCTGGCCCACCGGGATCCGCTGCGTGACTTGCAGCGTCTTGGCGTCGATCACGGACACATCGCCCGACGGGCCATTGGCGGTGTAGATCTTCTTGCGGTCAGGGGTGAGAGCGATGCCCCAAGGCCGGGCGCCCACACCTTCGATCCGCTGCAAGAGCCTCAAGGAGCGGACATCGATCACGGCGACCTCGCCCGCCCTGCCCAGGGTGACGTACAGGCGTCGATCCGAGGCGTCGAGAGCCATGCCCATCGGCATCGGCTTGGGCGTCCCCTCGATTTCAATCGAGGTGAGGGGGCGGTGCTCGCGGGCGTCGATCACGTCCACGCGCCCGGCGAACTCACAGGTGATGTAAGCGTGCTCGCCCTCCGGGTCGAAGAGGATGTTGCGCGGCCGCTTGCCCACGGGCAACGTGGCGATCACGCGATGCTCGGCGACGTCGATCACGTCGAGGCGGTCGTTGGCTTCGCTCGTTACGTAAAGGACACGCCCATCGGGGCGAAACCGCAAGCCCTCGGGCTCGAGCCCCACGGGAATCGTGGCGATCAGCGCGCCATTGTCTGCCTGCATCAGGCGCACCTGCGCCGAGTCCTCATTCGCGACAGCCAGCACCCGTCCGTCGGGAGTGGCATCGATTGTCTCGGGATCATTGCCGCTTTGCAGCTTGGCCTGGAGCGTGCTCGCCTGGCTGGGCGGCGCTCCTTTAGATTGCGCTCCTCCAGGTTGAGCTCCTCCAGGTTGCCCTCCTCCAGGTTGCAGCGCCGCGACGCGAGTGACGGCGTCGCCGGGCTTTCCCAGGTTCAAGCCGGTCAGATCCACGACACCAATGCCGTCTGCATTGCGGTCGGGTGGCGGCAGCTGGCTCTCGTCGACGTTGGGGCCTCCACGCGCGCTGCCGCTCAAGGCGACGTAGAGCTTGCTGCCGTCCACGCTCACCTTCATCCCGCGCGGACGCTTGCCGACCGGTAACGAACGCAGCACGGAATCCGACGCCGCGTCGATGAAGGAGATGTCGTTGGAGGCTTCATTGCTCACCAATACGACGAGCTGATCTGCGCCCTTGGGCCCAGGCGCGATCAGATCTGCCTGCCTGCTCGAGCTCAGATCGCAAGCGAGCGCCATCAATGCGAGAGGTGCAAAGGCGATCGCGTCGAATGGCGAGCGCCACATTCGATACTGCACGCGCCGAGTGTCTTCAGGTGCGATGCGAAGCGCAAGCGATCAGCCGCATCTGTTACAGCGAGCAAGCGAGCGGCATGCGGATGGTCATCCATCGAAGGGTGTAGCACCACACGATGACAACAGATCGTAACGCCACAACACATCATAACGCAGTGACGCGCGTGCGCTGTGTTTGCGGGTGTCTGGAAAAGGTTACACAGGGTCGATCAGAGACATGGTCGATGATCGATGGAAGGCTCGCTGGGCTGCAAAGCTCTACGCGCATCGCGTCGGTTGTTGCCTCGACGCGGATCGCGATGGCATCCGTTGCGCACCTGGCGATAATGCTCGGGCGCTTCGAGCGCGCTGCGGGGTGACAGCAACGTCAGAGGTACCGTCAGCGCGCCTCGGTGCGCTCCAAAAGAGCAGGAGAAATCAGCTCATGCGCACGAACACCCAGACAGAGCAGACCAGATTGCAACCGCAACCGTGGGCCAAGCCTCGCTTCGTCGAGTTGCGGCTCGGCTTCGAAGTGACCTTGTATTCCGGTTATCGGTGAGGATCAGGGCAGGCCCCGCATCAGCGGGGCCTGCCTCTTTATAGAGGAGGATCAGCGATGAGCACCGCCTCTGCGCCCGTCGCACCTTTGCCGCTGTGGTTGAACGCGGAGCTCACCCTACGGACGAGTGGTGCTCGGTGTTGCGGCAGGCGCGTGAGCTGGGAACCGAGCGGCTCAGGGCAGCGGGCTTACACCACATTCAGTTGTTGTTTCAGGATTCCACGCGCGAGCTGAACGACTTCCTGTCGAGCACTCGCACCTTCGAGCTGAAGCGACGCGTTGCACAGCTAGTGAAGCAGTACGACTGCCCTGGTCGATATTGATCCGGCGCAGCACGACGTTCATCACGATCGCGGGCGCAAAGCTCGCACATGAAGATCTACTTCGTGGTGCCCGACTCTCACGCGACGCGCCCGAAGCGTTGTGTGAACGGCTGGGAAACTACCTTTTTGAATATTGCTCCGGACGGAGTCGCGTTGCCCTGCCACGAAGCAAGGATGCGCGAGCCCTGCCGCTCTTGTCCGGAAAAGTGGAAAGATCTGGGCGGCTGCCGCTGCCAGGCGTATCTGCTCGCGGGCGATGCGACGAATGCAGCTCCCGTCTGCGACCTTTCGCGGAGCATGCGCGCATCACGCAGGCAGAGGCGGCCTCGCGCGGACGTCGCTCGCTGCCGTTGTTGTTTCGGAGTGACGAGAATTCTCGGCGGCTGCTCGCCGCACGCGATTGACAATCCGTCGCAAAAAACACCTCTCACCGAGAGGCTCTGCGAGTCGCGCGATCTGTTATGTTCGCCGCGGGCGGCGGGGCAGGCAGCGCTTCGCTGCCGTCGGATCGTGAACGGAGCTCGCATGCATCTCGAAGGCATTGTTGGGAGTGGGCGCTGGTGCGCGGCGCTGCTGGTGCTGGCGGTCTGCGGAGCCGAGGCGCATGCCTGGGCGCAGGACGATCGCGGAGCAGGAACGGGGTCGTCCGCGCCGGCTTCCGCGCAGCAGTCTGCGTCCGCAGGAGCGTTTTCCAACTGGACGACGACCGCCCGCAGCGACACGCAACGCGCGACGGCGCGAGTGACGGGTGGCTACGACGGCGCCGGCAAGGGAGCGACCTTCGACAGCGGCGCAGAGGTACAGCTGGCGAACCGACTCTCCGTGCGTGCTACCGGCAGTGCTTCATCCGCCAGCTCTTCCTCGAGCAGTCGCGGCCTCGGGTTGCGCTTCGAGGGCAAGATTGACGCGCTCCGCCAGGAGCAGAACGGCGTCGATCTCGCATTTGCCGGCGGCTACGAGTCGCGCGGCTTCAACGAAGTGCCGGCGGTGGCGGGCACGTTGGCGCTGGGGCGCAGCCTGGGCAAGCTTCAGCTCCTGGCCAACGTCGGCTACGCGCGCGGGCTCGAAGACGCGGAGCAATATGGCAGCGCGGGATTGGCTGGCATCTACCAGGCGAGCCAGCAATTGCAGCTCGGGCTGGACTCTCGCCTGCGCGTGGACCTGGAGCGGAACGACGACGAGCCGCCCGGTGAACGGGAGTGGGAGTTACTGGCGGGGCCCACGGTCACGTTCACGATGGGCTCCTTTGCCGTGATCGGGGGCACGGGTCTGGCCGTCAACCAGTTGCGGCTACAGCCGGGGCTCAACGTGGGCGCCATCGGCTACCTGGGCCTGGGCGCGGCGTTTTGACGGCACAATTTTGGAGGTGAGCGATGGCGAGAGTCGATGAGATGCAGGCGTTGGCGGCTTCAGCGGACGAGGTGTGGCGGCTGATCGGTGGATACAACACATTGTCGGAATGGCATCCGGCAGTGGAACGGAGCGTGCTGGAAGACGGCGGCAGGATGCGGCGCCTGTCCTTGCGCGGGGGCGGTGGCTTGCTGGAGCGGCTGCATGCGTTCAGCGAGCGGGAGCGGAACTACGCTTATACGATCGAAGAGGGCCCGCTGCCCGTCGCCAGCTATCGTTCCACGATCAGCGTGCGGGATCGAGGCCCTGCTCGGGGCTGTGAGGTGTACTGGTCGGGCGAGTTCACGCCGTCGGGGGCCACCGAGGCAGACGCCATCGGCGTGATCCGCGGCATCTATCGCGCGGGGCTCGACACGCTGGCAAAGCGCTTCGGCGATGGCAAGCAGGGCAACTAAGAGCGAGGGGGAGGGAGCCCGGCGAGGATGAGATCGATGCCGGCGAGGAATTCGGCGGGGTGGTCGTGCTCCTCCGGAGCGCAAAGGCCGCCGTCGAGGCCGCAGAAACCCACGCGCTCTGCTTCCACGACAACGCGCGGCACGGCCTGATCGACTTCCTGACCGGCTAGGTCGCATCTCGCAGGTAGCATTGTGGCCCGACGCGGGCCGGTTCATTGACGCGCGGGAGAACGTCGATACGATTGACGTAGGCCGACTGGGCAACTAGCGTCCCCGCGCATGCACGCGGGGACTCTTCCAATCAGCACCACCCTTGTTGCAGCGCTGCTTCAGACGCCGCGCAGCCAGAGCGACGCTGAAGCGCTGGGGTGTTTGACCTGCGGGGGATTCTTCATCGCAATGGGGATTGCGATCGCCGTCGCCAACATCGTGATGCTGGTGTGGGTCGCGCGCGATGCCAAGAGCCGGGGCATGGACGGGGCGGTGCTGTGGGTGCTGCTCGTCTTCTTCACGGGGCCTCTCGGACTGATCATTTACTTCTTCTCGCGCCCCACCGGCGCGCTGAGGTCGTGCCCCAGCTGTCAAAACAAGAGGCTGGAGGCGAGCGCGAAGTGTCCGCACTGCGGAAACGCCTGAAGCGCCCGGAGACGTGGTTGTGCGGCGTGCTCGGCGGCGTTCTCGGCGTCGTTCTCGCCGGTGCGCTGGATGCTGCGCGCGCGCCCGATGCGCAGCTCAGCGTGCGCCTCTGGTGCGAGGGGATCGGGGCGTACCGGAGCTGGGTGAAGCCGCTGCTCGCAGGCCATGTTCGCTGTCGCTTCGTCCCCAGCTGTTCGGAGTACTCCGAACAGGCCGTTCACCGCTTCGGCATCGTTCGAGGTGTGGCGCTCACGGTCGAGCGGCTGCGCCGATGTAACGGAAGTCAGCCGCCCGCCAGTCCCGATCCTGTACCCAGCTAGCTCAGTGTAGAGTGCCCTCCCGCACTTCGATGCGCCGGCTCTGACCTTGCTCGCCGCCGGGCGCCTCCATCTCGATCTCGAGCACGCCGTTTTCGAACGTCGCCGAGGCGGTGTCGGGCCTCGCTCCATCCGGAAGGCGCAGGTTGCGGCAGAAGCTCCCGTAGCTGCGCTCGGCTCGGTAGTAGCGGCCTTCGCGATGCTCCCCTTGGCTGCGGCGCTGGCCCGAGATGCTGAGCTCGTTGCCCCGCACCTCCACCGCGATGTCGTCTTTCTGGAGGCCGGGAAGATCAATGCGAACGGCCAGCTTGTCTCCGCGATGCTGGACCTCCAGCTGGGGCCAGAAGGCACGAGGCCCGACCCCCATCGAACGGCTCGCCGTGTCGGACCAATTGGTCCAGGGAAAGAGGCTGGGACCAAAGAAGTTGGCCACGACGCGATCGAACCATCGGTTCATGTCCGAGCTGAATGCTCCCAGGGCAGAGAATGGTTCGTACGCGGCGCGCTCCATCGAGGAACGCCTCGAGGCTCGCTCGCGGTCGTCCGACCTCGAGTCATTGGCGTAGCTTTGGTCTGAGCCCTGTGGCCTTTCGAGATTCTGCTCTTGTTCCGACATCGACATGGGATTCCCTCCTGTTTCCTTGCGGCTCTCTGCTTCTGCGAAGCAGGCCCCTTCGAGGTTGCGAGGGCGGAGCGTGTGCAAGACACGTACCGAGCTTTTTTGCTGCTGGCTCGTGACTTGCACCCTTCGATGTTTCAGTTCCTGCCCCGAGAGCTCTTTACCAGCGCGCCTCGCCGTGACGTTCGCGCGCGCCCGTTCCCATGCCGCCGGAGATGTTCTACCAACTGTACGAGGCCAACCGCGCGCTGCTGCGGCCTTTCGCCGAGCTCGCGCACGCCGGCGCGCGGGCGCTTTCAGGGCCGAATAGCTGGTACGGAGCGTTGCCCGGAGCGTCCGTCATGGCGGCGTGGCTCGAGCTTCTGTATCGATTGGGCAAGGACTATCCCCGGCCGGAGTTCGCCATCGAGGTGGCCCAGGTACGGGATGCGCAGGTGAGGGTGATCGAGCAGGTCGTCCTGCGCAGGCCGTTCTGCCGTTTGTTGCACTTCCAGCGCAGCAGCGACGAGCAGCAGGTACAGAACTTGTTGGAGCGCAGCCCCAGAGTGCTCGTTGTTGCTCCGCTCTCCGGTCACCACGCGACATTGTTGCGTGACACGGTCCGAACGCTGCTTTCCGATCACGACGTGTACATCACGGATTGGGTGAATGCGCGCCTGGTGCCGCTCGATCAGGGCCCCTTTTCACTGGCTGACTACGTCGGCTACGTGCGCGATTTCATCCGCTCGATCGGCGCTGAGCGGCTGCATGTCATGTCCGTTTGCCAGCCCTGCGTGCCGGTGCTCGGCGCCGTCTCCCTGATGGCGAGCGCCGGCGAGAGCGTGCCGCGCAGCCTCACGATGATGGGTGGGCCGATCGATGCCCGCAACAACCCCACCCAGGTCAATCAGCTGGCGAGAACGAAGTCGCTGGAATGGTTTGAGCGCAATCTCCTGCAAAAAGTGCCCGCCAACTACCCCGGCTACGGGCGTCGAGTCTACCCGGGCTACCTGCAGTATGCCGGGTTTGTCGCGATGAATCCTGGTCATCACATGAAATCGCACTGGGACTTCTTTGGACACCTGGTTCGAGGCGATCTCGAAGATGCGAATACTCACCGGCGCTTTTACGACGAGTACAACGCCGTGCTCGACATGCCGGGTGAGTACTACCTCGACTGTGTTCGCATCGTGTTCCAGGAATACCTGCTGCCTCGCGGACTCTGGCGGATCGAAGGCAACCTGGTCGAGCCGGCCGCGCTGAAGGACACCGCGCTGCTCACCGTCGAGGGAGAGCTCGATGACATCTCCGGCCGCGATCAGACGCGCGCGGCCCACCAGCTGTGCACGAACATCCCCGCCGAGCGGAAGCAGGAGTTCCTGGTCGAGGGCACCGGTCACTATGGCATCTTCAGTGGTCGGCGCTGGCGCGAACGCGTCTACCCGGTCGTGCGCGACTTCATTCAGCGCGCCGCCGGCACGCTGGCGGGCCGCGCCGGCGGATGAGCGCCGAGGCGAAGTGTCCCGCTGCGTCGAGCTTGTCGCCTCGAGCGGACCTGGCCCCAGTCTCGCATGAGGTGGTTCGAGCGCGTTCGCTCTCTCTGATGGGAGGTCAGCTATGAACAAGTCACCCGGACATCGACAACATCCCGAACACAAGGTGCGCGAGGAACATCTCGGCCAGCGGATACAGGTCGAGATCAACGGCGAAACCATCGCGGACTCCAGCGACGTGATCCGAGTCGATGAAGACGGTAGTCCCGCTCGCTACTACTTTCCTCGAGGCGATGTGGCCCAGGATCATCTGCAGCGCTCCGACACGACGACGAAGTGCCCGTTCAAGGGCACCGCACACTACTTCAATCTCACGGCAGGCGGGCAGCGCTTCGAAGACGCGATCTGGTCCTACGAAGAGCCGTATGAGGAGCACCAGGCGCTGAAGAATCGGCTGGCCTTCTACGACGACAAACTACCCGCCATCCGGATCCTGAGAGGCGCAGCATGACCCTACAGCACGACGAGCGTGACCCCCTCTCCGTCCGACCGCAGATTGCAGAGCCGCCCTGGCGCCTCAGCTGGCCCGCGGTATTCGCTGGCAGCGTGCTCAGCCTGGGCATCTGGCTGTTGCTCTATTTGCTCGGCTTGGGCGTGGGCCTGACCGTGATCGACCCCGACAACCCCGGCTCTCTGCATGGAGCCGGAATGACCACCGGCATCTGGTCCTTGATCGTCCCGATCGTGGCCCTGTTCGTGGGCGGGCTGGCCGCCGCCAAAGTGGGCGGCGCGATGACCCGTACGGCCGCGGCGATCCAGGGCGGCGTGTTGTGGTCTCTGGCGAGCATCGCCTCGATGGTCGCGCTGGTCTCGCTGATGGCGTCGCTGATCGGAGGCGCGGTCCGGCTCGGAGCCGGTGCGGGCGTGGGCGGGATCGCGAGCTCGGTGGCTCCGAGGGCAGTGAACCAAGTTAGCGCCCAGGAGCTGCTGGGACCGATCAACGATCGCTTGCAGGCCTCGGGCAATCCGCCGATCAGCGCCGAGCAGATGAGTGCTGCGTTTCAGGTGGTGATGGAGAGCACGATTCGCAATGGAGGCGTGGCGCGGGAGGCTCTGGTCCGCGCCTTGACCGACTCCACAGCGCTCAGCTCCGAGCAGGCCCAGGCCATCGCGGACTCGCTCGAGCGACGGCTGGATCGCACCCCGAGCGGAGCTCATGCCGAGACGGCTGCTTTGCGCGCGGCGGAGAGCACGGGCAAGGGGCTGATCGGGATGTTCTTGGCCATGTTGCTCGGGCTGATTGCTGCGGTCGGGGGCAGCCTCGCCGGCATCAGTCGTGGACAGCGAGCCGTCGCGGAGCGCGTCAAGGAGCGGGCGGAAATGCTGGCTGAGCGCCACGCCTGAGCTCGAAAATCACGATCGGGCTAGTTCGAAGGGGGCCGTGGCCCGTATTGTAGGCCATGGCTGGTCCAAGGCTTCGGGCGTTGGCTGCGTTGGTTTTCGGTGCCAGTGTGGCCTGTTCCAGCGCAAACCACCCGGGAAACACCGCTGCTGATCTCCAGGACCCGGGCGTCGCGCGCTACCGGCTGCTGCTGAGAGAAAACCCGGTGGACCCCGGCGGAGCATTCCGGTGTTATGGCTCCTGTCAGGCGCAGACCACACCGCAGGGCTATCTACAGTGCCTGGCGCAGTGCCCGGGGTTCGAGATCACTGCGGGGGTGCGCTGTTCGGATCACGACGTACCTCCGATCTCGGCCTGCTTCACAGTGCGGCAGATCCCCAAGCAGTCCGAGCCCGAGCCGGGCTGGGTGGTGCTGGCGGTGATCGCCAACGTGGCGCTGATCGTCACGCTCGCTTCGGTCTGCGCGTCGTCGTCCTCTCAATGCGGGTACGGCTACAGCTATTTGCCGCCGGGCGCGCTGCCGCCGTTCTGAATTGTTGGCCCACCTTGGATCGGTTCGAAAGCGAACGGTGGGTGAGCAAAGAGACGACGGCTGTCATAAACGACTCCCAGGGCGGCTACTCACCTCCTGAGCGCTGGTTGCGTTGGCCTCGACCATCGAGTCCCAAGTCGGCGGTAATCCAGCGGTTTGGAGGAATATGACGCTCAAATCATCATTCGCCGTTGCCCTGCTTCTGGCTCTCGGTTGCAGTTCTTCGACGAAACCGAGCCAAAGCGTGGCGACGGCTCAGGCGAGTGCGGCGATCGAGGCGCTCACGGCCAAAGACGACGGGGTTGTCGCGCAGTGTGGCCAGGCGGTGCAGCGCTGCCAGACGCAGCTGCCAGATGCGGCGCCCAGCGAGGTGTGTCCGCGCCTGGCGCAGCACTGCGCCGATCTGCAGCAACACCTCGATGAGGTGCGCTCGCACGTGGTGGGCTGTCTGAACGGCGTACAAGCCTGCCAGGAGCACGCGCCCGAGCAGGCGCAGTGCTCGCGGGATGTCAGCAGCTGTGATGCGCTGGCGATCGGCGCGAGCGAGGATCGCGACACGGTGATCCAGTGCGCTGACAAGGTACAGACCTGCTTGACGCGGGTCGCGTCATTGCCGGCGGCCGCCGCCAAATCGTGCGATAACATCGCCGCCGCATGTGATCGCGTCAGCAGCCTGGTAAAGGCAGCCGGGCAGGAACGCGAGGCTGGCGCGAACCAGGCCGAAGAGCACGCGAAGAAGGCGCACGATGCGATGGAAGCGGTCGACGATGATGCCGACGAGGTCGACAACGACGCCGACGAAGGCAACGACGACGCTGACGAGGCAGAGGAGAGCGGCGGCCACCGCGGAGCCGCGGACGCAGGCGTGGGCCACGGCAAGTCCTCGGAGCACGCTCGCGCGGACGGCGCGGCCGGGGAATCGGGCGACCCCGAGGGCGACTGAGCCGCGGGCGTAAGGTGGGCTCATCCTGGGGAGGGCAAGGCCGTGCGGGGCCGAGCCCTCCCTGTGTTCTCGATCGAACGGTGCGTGTGATTTTGCCGCATTGTTGCCGCAGCGGCACGGCCCGACACTGGGCGCATGAGGCGCTGGTCGAAGGCGGGCGCGCTCGGGTTCTGTACGGCCCTGCTGGGGCTGGCATGCGCCCCGCGCACCGCGGAGGCGCCGCTGCCGGAGGCTCGCGTGAGCTTTCGGCATGTACCCATCGGCTCCTGCGAGGACTATCCGGAAGAGACGCGATCGATCGAGGGGGTGCGGCGCGACCTCGAGGCGTTGCAGGCCATGGGAGTGCATACCCTGCGCGTATCGCTCGGCTGGGATGAGCTGGAGCCCGCGCGCGGCCAGTACGAGTTCGGGTTCTGGGATGCGTTCGTCGAGCTCGCCGCTGCTCACGGCATC
>JAICTU010000070.1 GCA_025936205.1 Polyangiaceae bacterium
CGCCCGACCCACACCCGAGCACGCCGGAAGGCGACGTACCTGCGGCGCGAGAGGCGGAAGCACACGACGGCTAGCGCGGGCCCGGCTATGCTGAGCGGGGGAGCGAGGTGGGAGCATGACGATCGGAACCGGACGTGAGCCGCCGCGGACCCCGAGCGTACGGCGCAGACCAGAGCCGGTGGAGCACGCCCTGCGCGAAGGGCTGATCGGTTCGCGCGTGGAAGAGTTCCAGATCGAAGCCGAGCTGGGCCGCGGCGGCATGGGCGCCGTATTGCGCGCCAGCGATCGCTTGCTGGGCCGCAGCGTGGCCCTCAAGGTGCTGGGCGACCCCGCCGGCGATCACGGCCTCGTGCGGCGCTTTGTGGTCGAAGCGCAGCTCGGCGCCCAGCTCGAGCACCCGAACATCGTGCCCTTCTACGAGCTGCTGGCGACGGCGGAAGGGCGGCCGGCGTTCGCGATGAAGCTGATCGACGGTGAGACGCTCGACGACTACCTCGGCGAGTGCGCCAGCTCGGAGGCACGCAGCCGTACGGCTCCGTACGACCTGTGGAGCCGCCTCGATCGCTTTCTGAAGATCTGTGACGCCGTCGAGTACGCGCACGCGCGCGCGGTCGTGCATCGCGACCTCAAGCCCAGCAACGTCATGCTGGGCACACACAACGAGGTCTACGTGATGGACTGGGGGGTCGCGCGCGTGCTCGGCGATGGGCCGGAGCAAGTGGACGCGCTGCGCCCGTTCGCATTCGCTGCCGACGCCGGAGTGACGCGCGACGGGGAAGTGATCGGCACGCCCGCGTACATGTCGCCCGAGCAGGCGCGCTGCGAAGCGGTCACTCCGGCCACCGACCAGTACGCGCTCGGCATGCTGCTCGCCGAGCTGCTCACGCTCTCCGCGCCCCGCCCCGGCTCCCCCTCACAGCAGCTCGCGGATGCCTTGCTCGGCACTCCGCCACGGCTCGAGCCACGCTTTCCGCGCCACCTGTCGCGCGAGCTGCTGGCGATCGTGCGCAAGGCCACCGCGCTGCGCCCCGAGCACCGCTATGAGAGCGTGGCCGCGCTGGCGGCCGACGTCCGCAGCTTCGTGCGCGACCAACCGGTCTCGGTGCTGCCCGACCGGCGCTGGCTGCGGCTCTGGCGCCGCGTGAAGCGCCACCCGTCGCTGGTGTTGGGGACGATCGTCGCCTGCGTGCTCGTCTCCAGTGTGCTCGCAGTGCTGGTTCTGGCGCGCGAGCTGGCAGCGAACGAGCGCAGCGCGATCGAGTCGGAGCGCATCTTCGCGCTGACCAGCGCCGTGGATCGCACCGCTCGCGGGATCGACGCGCAGTTCCGGCGCGTGGAGCTGCTGCTGGAGGGGCTCGGCAGCTCCGCCGCCGAGATCCTGCAACGGCCCGCGCGCGGGGAGCTGGCGGCGCTGACTCCGAGCGAGCTGAGCGCGCGCGGGCTGGGCGCGCAGAGCTCGCGCTACGCCCAGCGTGTCTCCTTCGAGCGCTCCGTCTACGTGCGTTCGCCCGATGTCGAGCCCGCCGCGATCGAGCCAGTGCTGGCGCGGCTCGCCGATCTCGAGCCGCTGCTGGTCAGCACCGCGGCGCGCTCGGCGGTCGGTGACGAGGCCCTGGGCTTCGCTGATGCGCAACGTCGCGCGGTGGCGCGCGATCGCGCGGCGCTGCGCTGGACGGACCTGGCCTTCGAGAGCGGCGTGGTGCTCGTCTATCCCGGCAACACCTTCTTCCCCGCGGGCTTCGAGGCGCGCCAGCGCAGCTGGTACACCGCCACGCGCGGGCACTGGGGTCCCGTCTGGGGCTCACCGTATCCGGACGCGACCAGCGGTACACTGCTGCTGGCATGCTCGAGCGCCTTCCCCGACGCGGAGGGCAAGCTCGCCGGCGTCGCCGCCCTGCACATGACCCTGGATGATGTCTTGAACTTGCTGCACGTCTCGGGCGTCGAGGGCTATCGCGGCTCTGCCTTGCTCGATGCGCACGGGGACGTGGTGCTCTCGGAGCGCTCGCGCGAGCTGCGCCACGGCCCCGGCATCCATGACAATCAAGCGCTGGATCGTGTGCCGTTCGAGATCGCGGAGGTCCGTGACGCGGTCGCCTCCGGCGCGCGCGACGGACGCGTGCGGAGCTCCGGCGGACTGACCGTATTGGAGCATCTGGACAGCGCGGACTGGCTACTGGCCGTGACGGTCGACGGCGCACCGTACGGGCTGCGCTGATCTGCTCGAGGTGCTAGTTACCTCGTGCACTCGGTACTTCTTCTTCATTTGTAGAAACCCCGCGCGGACTTCGGGTTCTACTGCCAGCGCCCCTGCACTAATGCCGGTGCAGAGAGCCGTTCGCGCGCTGCAGTGCCAGCCGGAACGTGCTGCCCTCGCCGGGCGAGCTCGCGACGTCGATCGAGCCTCCGGCGCGCGTGATCAGGCCATAAACGGTGGCGAGACCCAGGCCGTGGCCCTGGCTCTTGGTGGTGAAATAGGGCTCGAACAGGTGCATGCGCGTGCGCGAGTCCATCCCGCAGCCACTGTCCACCACCTCCAGGACCACGAAATCCGGCGGCACCTCGTCCTCCGGCTCGGCCCGGCGCACCACGATCTCCACGTCGCCCCCCTCGCCCACCGCATCCCGCGCGTTCGCGACCAGATTGAACAGGATGCGCTCCAGGGCCCCCTCGCCGATCTGCGCCTGCGCATCCGGATCGCGCACGTCGATGCGCAGCTTCACACGCGGCGTGGCCAGGGCTCGCAACGAGCTCGCCAGCTGCTGGACCAGCTTGCCCACGTCCGTGGTGCCGGGCTGCTTCACGCTGCGGGCGCCGAGATCCGAGAGCTGGTTGGACAGGTGGCGGCCCGCGTCGACCGCCGCCGACATGGACTGCGCCACCTCGGTCAAGCCCTTTTCTTCCACCTCGCCGGCTGCCACCAGCAGCACGGAGAGCACGTTGTTCAAGTCGTGCGCGACGGAGCGCGCGAGCAGCGCCAGCGCATCGAGCTTCTGCCGTTCCAGGCGCTGCTCGGCCTGGATCTTGAGCGCGGCTTCCAGCTCCACGCGCTCCCCTTGCTCCAGCAGCAAGGCGACCAGGTCGCCGACGGAACCGGCAAAGTCGACCTCGCGCTCGCTCCAGGGGCGGGGCGTATCTTCCCGCTCGTGGCACACCACGCCGATCACGCGACCCTGGCGGATGATGGGCGCGTCCAGCAGGGACGCGATCTGGTTCGGACCCAGGTAGGCCTCCCCCAGCTCGCTGGTGATGGGATGGCGCAGGGCATCGTCCGCGACGATCGCGCGCCGCTCGCGCAACGCCCGCATGTACTGGGGAAAGTCGCGTGAGCGCAGCACCGTGCCCGAGATGTGGCGCCGCCCGGAGCGAATGAATTGCTCGCGGCAGACCAGCGTGCGGTCCTGATCCTCCAGAAACCAAACCCCGACACGATCGACGTCCATCGCGTCCGCGACCGTCTGTGTCAGCAGCGCGAGCCCGCTGCCCACTGCCTGACCGCTCTCCAGCCGCACGCGCGCGAGCTTGAGCCGCGCCGTCTCGAATGCCGCGCGCCGGATGCCGCCCCTCTCCTCTGCCATCGACCCCACCGACCTCGAGGCCCCTTGTCTCTCAGCTGCCCGCCGGAGGCAACCCCAGAGATGGGGGATGCGGCTGGCTCAACGCGGCCCGGAGCGCGGGAACTCCAGAAAGACCTCGTGGACCTCCAGCGATTCCGCGGCCATGAATGTTTCACGAAGCACACGCTGGGCGCTGCCCGCGCGGGCCGACCCCTCCAGATTTTGCCCCCAGTCCTCGAAGTCCTGCAGGTTGCGCCACCAGGTCTTGACCTCGTATTGCAGCGTGCGCCGGGCAGCGGGCAGGAACTGGCCCTGCCGCGGGTCGAAGCTCAGCGCGCAGGGCCGCAGCACCTCGTTGCGAATCAGCCCGGGCGGGCGCTCCAGGCCCTGCACTCCCGTGCGCAGCAGCTGCTCAAAGTCGCTCTCTCGACCCTCTGCTACGGCGAAGCGAGTCGTCACCACAATCACGCTGCAACACCTCCAGGCGGAAGCCCATCCACGGCAGCCGTCATAGGAAGAACCTGCCTCACGAGCAAGTCTTCGCTGCCGCTGCTAGCGGCTCGCGCGCGACTTCGCCCTCGGCACCGCCGCCGTCATGAGCAGCCGTGCGCGCAAGAATTGATCGATTCGCTCCAGGTGCGCCGCGTCGCTGAAGACCGCGCCGCCGTGGCCTGCGCCCGGCACGACCTCCAGCTGCACGGGTAAGCCCGCGTTCTGGTACGCCACCTCCAGCTCGCGCGACTGCTGGATCGGCATCTGGTCGTCCCGATCACCGTGAAACATCAGGAGCGGCGGATCGCTCGCATCCACGTGAAACACTGGGCTCGCCAGCTTCGCCAGCGCGGGCTGCGCGTCTGGCTGCGCGCCGAGCAGCAGATCGAGCGCCGGCACGCGCACGCTCAGGCCGTGCGGGCTCGACTGGCCGAGGATGCTGGTCAGATTACTCGCCCCGTACAGGCTCACGATGGCTTGCACGTCGGAGGACGCCTTCAACTCACTCCCGACGCTACCCTCCAGCGCAGCCTCGCCATTGCTCACGCCCACCAGCGCCGCCAGGTGCGCGCCCGCTGAAGAGCCGGCGATCACAAACGGCACGCCGGCGACGCCGTATTCCGAGGCGTGCGCGCGCAGATGGCGCAGCGCGGCCTTGATGTCGAAGACCTGCGCAGGGAAACGAGCCACCGTCGACAGTCGGTAGTCGACGCTGGCCAGCGCCCAGCCTCGCGAGGTCAAACCCAGCAGATCCGGCGACGCGCGCGACCCTGCGCGCCACGCCCCACCGTGCACCCAGACGATCAAACCGAGCGGCTTCGCTCCGTTCTCGACCGGATACACATCGAGCAGCAACGGCGTGCCATCCACGCTGGCAAACTGCACGGAGCGCGCGGCCTTCTCTGCGGCGCTGGCTTGCCCCGCGCACCCCAGACCCAGCAGCGCGCTGATCAGCGCCGAGACGAGCCAACGTGCCGGATCCAGTCCGCTCCGGCGGCGAGATCCGTCCGGACACCTGCGAGCTTTCGAGAGCATGAAGGCATGGATACCGGTCTCCATACCCTGTCGTCTCGCATCAGTTTGGTGACGGCGTTGCGCAGCTTGAACGAACCGGCGGCTCTCCGGCAAGTGCCAGGGGCGGCGACTCCGCGCGGCTCGCGGAGTCGCCGTTCCATACCGTCTCAGCCTCCGGCGCCTGCGTCTGCGGCCGCCGCGGGTGGCGGTGGAACTCTACAAGTGAGCGTCGTGGCGCCTGCGTTTGGCCCGACGTTGCAGGTCGCGCCGGGAACTGCCGTCAGGACGGATGCGCAGTCAGCGTCTGTCGCGCAGACCAGGCGCGAATTGTTGGCGTTGCTGCCCGGACACGCCGCCACTGCGCCAGCAGCTGGCGCAGCGGGGGTCACACAGGCGGGGAGTGCGCCGCCACCTTGACCCACGCAGCACAGGTCCCCCGCAGCACAGCTGCCCGGTGTGCACACCGGCGGCCGACAGGAGAGCTGGCCACCGTTGCCGCCTGCCAGACAGACCGTGCCGGGGACGGCAGTGCAGTCGGCGTCCACCGCGCAAAATTGCCGCGCGTTGTTGGGGCAGGTCGCGTTGGTCGCAGGTGCCACGGGCGCGACCGATGCCTGGCAAGTGGGATTGCCGCCACCACCGCCCACGCAGCAGAGCTGACCGGCGCCGGTGCAGCTCCCGGGCGTGCAAGGAGGAGCGGTGCAGACCAGCACCCCACCCCCTCCGCCACCTCCGGGTGCAACACAAGTGTCTCCGCTGCCCGCCGGGCAGTCTGCAGCCGTGGCGCAAACTTGCTGACGCCCGTTCGGGCACAAACCGCCGACAGGGGCGACACAGGCGGGGGCACCGCCTCCGCCTCCGCCGTTACCACGGCAGCAGATCTCACCTGCCGCGCAGCTGGTCGCCGTGCACGGTGCGGGGCCACAGGTGCCGGTGCCGTTGTTACCCATGTTGCAGATGTTGCCGGTGCCACATTCCGCGTCGCCCAGACACAGCTGCGTCGCGCCCATGGCACAGGCCGCCGCGCAGGCCGCGGTGGTTCCGTTGTTGCCTCCGCCCATGGCACCGGCGGGCGGCGGGTTCGGAGTGCGACAGCAGACTTCGCCGCTCCCGCAACTTGCCGAGCTCGAACATGTCGCCGTCGTCACCGTGCCCGCAGGGCAGCTCGCCGCGTCCACCGCACAGCTGAACGTGTTGGCCCCTGCGCCCATGCCCATGCCCCCGCCGGCGGCGCGCACCGTGCAGCACGTGGGACTCGGTTGCTGACAGAACGTCCCCGCGGCGCCGCAAGGCACGCTGCCACCCGTCACCGGATTCACGGGCGCGCTGGTGCCCGCGGACATGTTGTTGCCGGTTCCCATCGCGCCGGCGAGAGGGACGTTGCCAGCGCCCGTCTCGCCATTCCCACCGTTGACGCCGGTCGCCGCACCCGCGCCGCTCGTCCCCGCGGAGCCCGTCCCGCTCCCGGCAGGTGTATTCGGGTTGGTGCTGGTATCGGGAGCAGCTGTTGCTCCGTTGTCGCTAGCACTCGACCCGCAAGCTGTCGCCAACAGGGCGCCGGCCAGCACAGATATCCCAACCTCAAACCTGAAACGCATAGGGTTCATTTTACTTCTCACCATTGTGTGCAGGCTGCGTTCACAGCCGCAGATCATCACGGAGGGCTCGCTGGCACTCCGTGGCTCTGGCGCTCAGATGCGCCTGTTTCTCGCTGAGCGTCAAGAGACAGCGCCCTGCATGCACGAGCCGCTACTGCAGAAGATTTTGCTCTTCACGATTGACCCGTTTGTGCTGCTCGCGCACCCGCACCGCTCGCTGCTCGAAGAAGAAGCGGCAACGCGGAGCCTTTTTCTCAGCAAGCCCGAGTGCTTGGCGCTCCGCGCGCAAAGCGACGCCCGGCAAGCAAAAATCATCAGCGCGCGAGTGATCGATCGACCGCCGCCGCGTCATCAGAAGAACCGGACGGATGCGGCAAGGAACGCCTGCTACGCCATAGCGCCATGCATGGGGCGGAGCGCCACAGCGCGAAGGCGGAGGCACCCCACAGTAGTTGCTCTGAAGCAACACATGGCGCGGAAGGGCTCGCCAGCGCGCGCATCGAGCGACGCTAGAATGTGCCCTCCTGCCGAGATCTCGCGGCAGGCCAGCGCGACTCGAAGCCCGGCACGCGTGCCCGGCAGGCACTCCTGGAGTCGTGGGGATGCGCCGGTACCGAGCCCTACAAAAACATCGCGCTGCGTGGAAGTTTGCTGCGCGAAGAGCGCTGGCAGCACCGCCTGCTCAGCGACGTTTCAGCGCCGTAGCTCGCGTGTCCCACCGGCGCAGTGGACCAGCCAGCAGGGGATCGCCAGCGCCGGCAGCGTGAGCAGATCGCTCACGTCGGGTGTGATGCTGACCAAGACGAAGGCAGGAGCGCGACTGTCGCAGAGCCAGGCAACCAGGGTGCCAGCGACGAAGCGAGCACCGCCCAGCGTGTGCTGATAGGCGAGCTGCACCGCTTTCGAGAGCTCGAGACCCACCACGAGCAGGCCGATGGCGGCGCAACTCGCGATCAGCAGCGTACGCCAGTGGCGCCGCACCAATTGCGGTGCGCACCACTCGACGATGCCGAGCAGCACCGTCGGGCACACCGCGAGGCCCGCGAGGTCGCTGAGCTTCCCAGTGAGCAGCGCCGGACCCCAGCCTTTGAGCAGGTGATCATTGATCGCCCACAGCGCCAGAGCCGTCAGCGTGACGGGGTGCAGCAGCGCCGCGCTGGAACGGGAGAGGCTGGTCTTCACGGGGCGCTCTCCACCAGAAACACCTGCAGCGTGCCGGGCGGGGTCTGTCCCGGGCCGTCGACTTCGACTGTCGCCGTCAAATCGACGGAGAGCGGCTGCTGCGACGAACGAGTCAGCGTGATCTCGAACTGCTCGACACAACTCTTCGGACGCCGTGCGGGCGGATCGTCCTGCGCACATTCGAGCGGAACAGAGAGCCACGCCATGGTCGGGCTGCTCAGATCCGGAGCGGCCAGCGCCCCGAGTAGCGACAGCGATTGCTGTGCCTCCGCGTCGGGAGGCGCGTCCGTCGGATCCAGCACGGCCGTGTCGGACGGCAGGGGGCGTGCGGAGAGCACAAGGTCGCTCGCGTCGCGATCCGAAGTCGTGACCAGCTCCACCGTCCCGCCCTGCGCAGCCGCGTACAGCTTGCCCGTGACCTCGATGCTCAGAATCGCCTTGCGCTCGTTCCGCTCGTCGAACACCAGGTGCAATTGCCCTTGCTCCAGTGCGAACCATTGAGGCGGCGCAGAGCTGGCCAGAGCCACGAGCGCGCTGATGCCAATGACCAGCTTCGCCAGTAGCGGGCGAGAGTTCTGCATCGAGGTAGCGCTCCGGCGAAGTTTCATGGTGCCTCCCCCAACGAGATCTCGAGAGCGTCGTCGAGCTCCTCCACCTCGGAGCGATATTGGCCCCTCACTTCCAGCCAGGCGCGCAGCTCGTATTGCAATGGCTCCGTGGATTGCTGCTCAAAGACGGGTGGGCTGTTCCACACCCCCGCCGGCGCGATCGCGAAGCTCACGACACAGGGCAGCTGAGTACAGGCATCAGCGACCAGATCCGCCGCCCAGATCGTGGAGAGATCATCTTGGAAGCGGCCCTGGATCGGCAGCCCACTGGACTCATCGCCCCAGGTTCCGTGAAACCCCTTGCCTGGCAAGGACCCGCCGCTGGACACGGTGACCCTCGCCTCCAGCGACTCGAAGCGCTCGAAGGCGTACTCCGAAAGCTCGAAGTGCCCGTACACCGGGCGCGGCAGTCCACCGGGCTGTCGAGTGGTTTCGAGTTGCTGAACGGCCCCGATGCCCAGTGTGCCGGGCCGGGGCTCGAGCAACGCATACTGCGGGTCGTCAGCGCCGCCGAAGCACGCTGTTGAAGAAAGCAGCAGTGCCGTCCAGTGCAGGGTCCTCATGCCTTCAGCGTGACGAAAGCTGCCGCCCCGACCAGTGCAGAGCGTTACATTTCATCGCGCGGGCGAGGTCACCCATGTACGAATCCGCCAGAGTGCGCCGACAGGGACCTCGCACGACACCAGAAGTGCCCCCTGCGCCGAGCACCTTCCGAGACACGTTGGCGAGTGCAATCCGCCTCGTGCGAGGCAAAAGCGACGGTGTGCCCGTAGAGCGAACGGCTCCATGCCCGGATCACGCGCTGGGCGCACTTTGGCAGCTGCCTTGCATTGGGCCAGCGACGGAGCTCGACATGACAGTCGCGAGTGAGACGGGCACGGGCGAACGGAAAAGCCAGCTGCAGCGGGTGAGCCCGCTGGAGGAGATGCTCGACGCCGCCGTCGAGAGCGAGCGGCCCCTGTCAGCGCTCGCCCGCCGAGCGCGAGAGCGCGCCGCCGAGCGGGCGCTCGAGGTGTCGCGGCTGAGGGAGGCCGCTCGGCCCGTGAAGGACGGCTCGAACGCAGCGGTCGCTGTCCGCGCACGCCCGCCTGCTCGGGAAGGCGCACGGGCTGCGCCGGAGGCTCTCGGGCTGCGCGCGGCCCCGGAGGCGAGCGGATGGCTGCAGGGCGCGGCCGTCGCGCTGGGCGTGGTCGCGCTGCTGACGGCCTTCCTGGGGCCGGTCTCGCCGAGTTGGCGAGCCACCACGGAGGTCGTCATGCCGACGCTGCCTCCCCCCAGCGTCCCCGCCGAGCCGCCACACGAGCTCAGCACGCCCCGCGTCGAGGTCGCGAACAGCGCGCCCTCGCGGGTCGACGCTGAGCTGGAGTCCCGCGCAGCAATGCTGCAGCCCCCGGCGGCACCGGGCCGCGACGCGCCGCGAGCCGCGCTCGAGTCCGAAGCTCCGCAGTCCTCCGCTGTACCCACTCCCCCCGCTCGTTCCGGAACGGCGCATGCGATCTCGGCTCCCGCGGCGCCACGAGCGCAAGCCGGAGCGGGACGCGCCTCCGCGGAGAAGCGAGCTGACGTCTACACCGTGGACGATATGTTTGGCATCGGGGGTGACGAGCCGCTGCCGCCCGAGGCACTCGACGCACCCGCGTCCGCATCGCGGCCGCCGCCGCATCCCGCCAAGCGAACGCACAACGCCGCCGTGTCCTCCGCGCTCTTCTATCAAAAATTGCCGTTCTGAAACGCTTCCGCACGCATGCGCCACGCTGCGCGTCCTGTAGCGAATTCTCACGCCCTGCGGACATTCATCGAGCAGGCAGCGCGCAGGAGCGGACGAGCATGGCTGGGATCGACGTAAGCGGTGGGGGTGGGCGGAGATCCGTGGATCATCAGATTACGGCTTCTTGCTCTCCTCACGCAAGCGCGCGAGCCGTTCGCCGATGGACTTCTCCAGACCCTGCTCCGACGGCTCGTAGTAGTGGTCCCCGAGCAGCCGATCGGGCAGGTAGGTCTCGCCCGGCACGTATGAGCCCTCGAGCTCGTGAGGGTACTGGTAGCCCTGTCCGTAGCCGTCGTCTTGCATCAGCTTGGTGACGGCGTTGCGCAGCTTGAAAGGAACCGGCAGCGCGCCGTGCTCCGCGATCGCGGCGCGCGCCGCCTTGAAGGCGCGGCCCACCGAGTTCGACTTGGGGCAGCTCGCCAGGTACAGGCAGGCATGAGCCAGCGGGTACACGCCCTCGGGCATGCCCATGCGCCGGAAGGAGCGGTCCGCGTTCACCGCCACCTCCAGCGCGCGCGGGTCCGCATTGCCCACGTCCTCGCTGGCGAAGATCATCAGGCGCCGGGACACGAACAGCGGGTCGTCCCCCGCGTCCAGCATGCGCATCAGCCAGTAGATCGCGGCGTCCGGGTCGCTGCCGCGCATCGACTTGATCAGCGCGCTGACCACGTTGTAGTGCTCTTCCCCCGCCTTGTCGTAGAGCAGCGGCTGCTCGCTCCGGCAGCGCTCGAGCACGCGGAGGTCGATCACGCCGTCGCCCCGGCGCGCCAGCTCCACCGCGCTCTCCAGCAGGCCGAGCGCGCGCCGCGCGTCCCCGCGTGAAGACTGGGCCAGTTGCTCCAGCGCGTCCGGCTCGACGCGCACGGCGGCGTTGCCCAGCCCCTTCTCGCGATCCTCCAGCGCACGCGACAGGATCTCGACCAGCGCCGGCGTGTCCAGCGCCTCCAGCCGGAACACCTGGCAGCGCGAGAGCACGGCCGCGTTGACCGAGAAGGATGGATTTTCGGTGGTGGCGCCGATCAAGATCACGCGCCCGCTCTCCACGTGCGGCAGGAACGCATCCTGTTGCGCCTTGTTGAAGCGGTGGATCTCGTCCACGAACACGATCGTGCCCTGCCCGCGCTCGCGCCGCTCCGTCGCGCGCTGCACGATCAGGCGCAGATCTGCGACACCGCCCAGCACGGCGTTCAGCTGCTCGAAGGCGTGCGCGGTGCGCGCCGCGATCACGTGCGCGAGCGTCGTCTTGCCGGAGCCGGGCGGCCCCCACAGGATCATCGACGGCAGCTGGTCGGCGGCGATCGCTCGCGTCAGCGGTCCATCGGGCCCGAGCAGGTGCGGTTGCCCGCGGACCTCCGCGATCTCGCGCGGGCGCAAGCGATCCGCGAGCGGCCGCGCCGGCTCAGGGCGGCGTTCGCTCGCGGTGTGAAAGCGGAACGACGGCTCCGACGGCCCCGGTGGAGCGCCGAGCAGCTCGCCCTGCTCCGGCGGGGTGCGGCCACGGCTGCGCGCCACGTCCGCCCTCGGCGCTAGCGCGCCGGCTCCCCCGTGAGAGAAGTTAGCCGCGCGACCAGCGCCGGGCGCTCCAGATCGCGCAGGGTGCTGTCGCCCTCGCGCGTCCACACGTGATACTTGCCGCCCTCGAGCCAAACGGCGTGGCTGGCGCGCTGGTCCTCGGCGCTCTTGCGCAACTTGCCCGGCTTCTCCGGTTTCGGCAGCAGCGACACCCGCAGCCCGAGCGCGCGCAACTCGCGCGCGGCCGCCAGCAGCTCCGGCGCGCCGTCTTCCGCTGGAGCGCCGAGCAGCACGTCCAGCCCCGCCAGATCCGTGGGGAACAGTCCGCCCTCCTCCATCAGCAGCAGGATGCGCTCGAAGCCGAGAGAGAAGCCGCATGCCGGCACGGCGCGGCCCAGGAACAGGCCGATCAAGCCGTCATAACGGCCTCCGCCGCCGAGCGATCCGCTGAACTTCGGGCTCGCCACCTCGAAGATGCAGCCGGTGTAGTAACCAAGGCCGCGCGCCAGCGCGAGATCGAAGCGCAGCAGGCCGGCAGCCGCCGTCTCCTGGCTCAGCTCGAGCACGCGCCGTAGCTCGCCGATCGCTTGCTCGCCAGCGGCGTGCCCCGAGAGAAACTGCGCCACGCGATCGAGGCTGGCTCCGCTCTCCAGCAGCGTGAGCAGCGCGCTGCGCGCACCCGGCTCCACGCCGCGCTCGCCCAGCTCGCGATCGACTCCGTCGCGGCCCACCTTGTCGAGCTTGTCGATGGCGGTGATCGCGTCCACCTCTTGCTTTGGATCGATGCCTGCGCGTTCCACCACCGCGCGCAACAGGCCCCGGTGATTCAGCCGCACGCCAAAGTCGCTGAAACCGAGCCGGCGCACGCACTCGGCGACAGCGCCCGAGACCTCGGCCTCGACCAGCAGCGAGGTCGAGCCGACCGCGTCCACGTCGCACTGATAGAACTCGCGCAGCCGCCCCTTGCCCGGCGTATCGGCGCGCCAGACGGGCTGGATCTGATAGCGCTTGAACACCGGCGGCAGCTCCGCCTGATGCGCGGCGTAGGCGCGCGCCAGGGGCACGGTCAGATCGTAGCGCAGGCCCAGATCCGCGAGCAGCGGCGCCGCTCCCGGCGCCGTCTTGCCGCTGCGCCCTTCGATCACTGCGCCGGGCTGCGTGAGCAGCGCGGAGGCGCGCTCGATGCCCTCGACCAGCGGTTGCCCGCGCAGCAGGACCTTGAACATCAGCTGGTCCCCCTCTTCGCCGTACTTGCCGCTCAGCGCGTCCAGCCGCTCCACCGCCGGCGTCTCCAGCGGCTCGAAGCCGTAGCTCTCGTACACCTTGCGGATGACCGAGATGGCGTACTGACGCTGCCGGACATCGACGGGCAAAAAGTCGCGGGTACCCTTGGGGGGTTGTGCGTTCTGTTTGGGGGCCATGGCTGGAAATTCTCTGGCGTGATTAGCTGCTGCGGCGCCGCCGGCGCGTAGACCTGCCGCGCACAAAGAGCAAGAGCCCTGTGCCGATGGCGAGCCCGGTGCCCAGGGGCAGCTTCTCGGGCGGCGCGCCGGGCGCCGAGAGCGCGCAGCCGCCGTCATCGATGGACTGCACTTCGGCGGGACAGGTCGCGTCGATGCCGACACATTGTCCGCTGCTCGGCTCGACTGAACAGGCGGGGTCCGTGCCCGACTGCTTCAACGCCTGGCACATGCCGGCGATGTCGTCCGGGGCCGGAAAGCGGTCGAAGCCGTCGTAGGCCGCGCGCATCAGCGCGCCCTTCTGCTGCGTGTGCGAGAGGCCGAGGAAATGGCCGAGCTCGTGATTCAGCACCAGCCTCAGATCATGCGCGCGAGGCGTGGCGTCCGCGTCATCGAGGTAGAAATCGAAGTCTCGAGAGTTGATCTCGATGTCGACGTCGAGGATCTCGCCCGTGGCGGTGTTGGCGATGATCGTGGAGAGCGCAATGGTGGTCTCCGGCAGATCACTCGCCCCATCGCGGAACATCACGATGTTGTCGTTGTCTTCCTTCGCGCCGCAGTTGTACTCGACGCGGTCGCAGCGGGTCAGCCCGCGGTAGCTCGCCGTGAGCTCCGGGGTCAGGCCGGAGCCGCAGCTCACCTGCGACCAGACCTGAAAGCCGTCCTGGAGTACACCTGCTAGCTGGGCAGCGCTGACCTTCTCTTGCCGGGAGCCGTCGAGCTGCACGGCAAAGTCCATGCAGCCATTGCCCCAATGCGCGATGGCGCCCCCGGTCCAGCAACCAGCAGCGGCGTCCCAGGTGCACATCTGAGTGCCGGAAAACTCGCAGGTGTGCGTCTGGCAGAAAGCGGCGGCGGAACGGGGCAGCCCCAGCGCCACGCAGGCCAGCGCCAGCCCGAAGAAGAGTCGTTGCATTGGGGAATGCGGGGGTTCCCCCAAAAACGGAGGTGCGGGAAACGCCCGGGTTTTCGGCTATAGCACCGATTGGCGAGCCTGGCTCTTCCGCCGCAGGACCCACAGACCGAGCCCGAGGGCCCAGCCCCAGGCTACCGGCCCAATGGGCTGCGAGCGCGCCTCGCGACAGCTACAGCCGCCATCGGACTCGGTCGGGCTGTCCCCGCCGATGGTGCTGCAGTTCGAATCCGATCCGAGGCACTGCGCATCGGAGGCGAGCGGCTCTGCCGAGCACGCCGGATCGCTTCCGCCGCTCTCGAGCGCCTGGCAGATGCCCGCGCTGTCGTCGCTGGACGGCTCGGTGGTCCCCTCGTACAGCGAGCGCATCAACGCGCCGGTGACTTTGCTGTGCGACAGCCCGAGCAGATGCCCCAGCTCGTGGTTGATCACGCCGCGCAGATTCCGGGAGTCCCCCACGACGGCGGGGGCGTCGATGTAGAAGTCCTCGTCCTGAGAATTGATCTCGATGTCGGCGTCGAAGATCTCGCCGTTCACCAGGTTGGCGGTGACGGTGGTGAGCGCGATCACCCCCGCCTGGAGCGCGGAGTCGCTGCCGATGCGATCGCGAAACATCACCAGGTTGCTATTCTGATCCCCCGCCATGCAGCTGAACTCGACCTGGTCGCAGGCGATCAGGCCTTGCCGGGCACTGGACAGCTGGGGGGTCCCGCCCTGCGGGCAGCGGACGCCGCTCCAGACGCCAAAGCCCTCGTCCAGCAGGTCCGCCACCTGCTGCGCGCTGATCCGCTCCTTGCGCGAGCCGTCGCGCTGCACGGCGTACGAGATACAGCCCGACTTCCAGTACACGAACTCGCCCTCTTGCGAGCAGCCCGTGCGCGTATCGATCGGGCACTCGCTGGGCGAGCGGAACTCGCAGGTGCGCGTGCGACAATACGCGCCCGCCTCCCGCGCCGAGGCCAGGCTGAATGCGGCCGCCAACAGCCCAACTCCTAGCTGACCGCCGACACGCCTGCGCCCATTCACGCCCGTTCTCCGAAGATGTCCGTACCGACGCGCACCCAGGTACTGCCACATGCTATCGCCACCTCCAGATCGCGGCTCATGCCCAGGCTCAGCTCGGGCAGGCGCGCCACCCCGCCATGCTGCTCGCGCAGCTCCAACAGACGTTCGAATTGCGCCCGCGTGCTCGCAGCGTCGCCCGACCCCGCCGGAATCGCCATCAGCCCGCGCAAGCTCAAGCTCGGCTGGGCCAGCACCGCGTCGATCAGCCGGGCGAGCTCGGCCGGCTCGCAACCGGCCTTTTGTTGCTCACCCAGATTCACCTCGAGGAACACGGCGAGCTCGCCGCCGGGCAGCAACGCGCGCTGCCCAGGCACGGGGCGAGCGCTCGCTCGCTTCCCGAGCTCCTCGATCAGCCGCACGGAGTCCACGCTGTGCACGGCCGAGATCACGCCGCACAGCCCTGCGACCTTGTTGCGCTGCAGGGCGCCGATCATGTGAAAGCGCAAGCCGGGCAGATCAGCGAGCTCCGCTTGCTTCGCGAGCAGCTCCTGCGCATAGTTCTCGCCGAAGTCGCGCTGCCCGGCAGCGTATGCCGCGCGGATCTTTTCCGCCGGCTGGCGCTTGGAGACCGCCACCAGCCGCACCTCGCCCGCTGCGCGCCCGCTCTGCTCGGCCGCGCGCCGGATGCGCTCGCGCACCCTGGCGAGCGCCGGAGCCACCAGCTCCACGCCGGCCGTCGTCATGGAGCGACCCGCGCGGCCCCCACCCGGGTGATGCGCACACCGATCTCGCCGTCGATCTCCACCAGCTCACCGCGTGCGATCTCACGCCCGCCCGTGCGCAAGCTGACCCCGTCCTCCACGCGGCAACCGCTGGCCAGCACATCGCCGGGGCGCAGCGCCGCCCATTCGGCAGCGCTCATCTCGATCGCTCCGAGCTCCAGCCGCACGACCACGGGCGTCTCGCCGACGACTTGCTCCAGCTCGGACTCCTGTTGGCTCATCGGAGCTCCCATCTCTTCCGGCAGTACATCCTCCGGCACCGCCACGATTTCGGCACCTAGCACGGTTCGGCCAGCCTGGGCACGAACCGGAATGCCCCGCCGCGAACGCGGCGGCACCAGCAGGCCCGCCGAGCGCGGTGTTTCCCCGGCTACCCACGCGTCCGCGCCCGGCAGCCACACGTCCCCCGGAGCGAGACACGACAGGGTGCTGAGCGGCGCGCTCGACAGCGCCGCGACCCAGGGCACACGCAAAGGCAGCGGCCCCAGCCGGCGCAGCTCGGTCGGCGCGCGCAGTCCCGGCGCCCCCGCCCGCTCCAGCGCGGCGCACGCCGCGACCCGGTAGGGCTTGCCGCCGAGCTGCAGGCTGACGCCCGCGTGCAACAACCAGCCCGGATCCGCCGGCTCTTCGCTGACCAGCTCCGGAGCCTCGGCGCGCGCCGCGCGCCGTGCCACCTCCAGCGCCAGAGCGGCCCCGGCTCCGCGCAGCGCGGCATCGATCGCCGTATCGGCCCAGCCGAGCTGGAACTCCTGATCGAGCAAGCGCGCCACGCACGAGCGCCACAGATCGCGCTCCGGTTCGAGCCACAGCCGCAGCCCATGCACCGGGAAGCGCAGCTCCAGGCATTGCTCGCCGGCGAACGGCACCCCCTCGCGCCGGCAGTCGGTCTGCACCGGGCCGAGCTGCACGTCGTCGCCCAGCAGCTCGCTCAGGGCGCGCCCGATGCCGCTCCAGTCGAGCGCCGCGTCCACGCGCTGCACGAGCTCCCGCCGCGCTCGCAACGCGGCACGCGGCACACGCGGCACGCTGGCCCAGGGAAATGGGGCCAGCTGCGTCACGATCCTCCCCGTGCGGCGGGGGCGCCCGCGTCCCGGCGCAGCACGATGGGTTGAGAGAGGAGTTGCTCGGCATCGCGCGTGAACTTGGCGAAGCCAGGATAGTCCTCCGGGGCGACCCGTCCGGCGGCGATGGATACCTCGCGATCGAGGATCAGCGTGTCACCCTCCACCTTGTCGCGGCTCACCACGCGGTGCTCGCCGTGCTCCAGCTTGCCCTCGCTGGTGCCCCAGACGTGGACGTTCTTCGGCAGCTGGAAGGTGAGGCGCGAGCTCTGGTGCATGGCCTCAGCGATCAGCAGCGGTGTCTGCCGCGCCGGCAAGGCCGAGAGGCGCGTCAAGCGCGGCATCAGCGGCGGCTCGATCACCAGGCCCTCCTCGCGCTGCTCGGCGAAGTGCCCGACCACGGCCTGCATCTGCAGCACCAGCGGCGCCTCCACGTCCTCCACGGCATCGAACGAAAACTCGACCAGCTCCGCGCCGGGCAGCGCCTGCCCCAGCAAGCGCGACTCCACGACCTCGCGCAGCCGCCCTTCGGGCAGCTGCTTCAGCCCGGCGCGCAGTTGCATCGCGTACTTGCCGATGAAGCGCTGGCGCAGCGTGATGCGCGCCATCCCGCGCTCCCCGAGCTCGACCGTGCCCTCGTACTCCAGCCGATCTTGATCGCCTGCCGCGGGCAGGACCACCGGCTTCTGGCCTTCGACCGCGAGCTCGTGCCCGGGCATGCCGCGCGCTTCCACGGGAACGTAGCCAAAGGGCGCGTAACGCTCCTGCAGCGCGAGCCAGACCGCATCGCTCCCCACCCCCACATGCAGCAGCGGAACGTTGTACGCCTCCGCCTCCGACATCGGTCCCGGTGCGATGGGTGCCAGCCGATTCTTGACGACGGCGTAGTTGACCGGGATGTCCAGCGCGCGTAGCAGCATGCGCAGCGCCGACCAGCGATTGCCCTGCTCGCTGGTGAGCACCTTGGGCCCCTCCACCTCCGGCCCGTCCTTCACGTTGTCCTGCACCCAGCGATACGCCTTGCGCGCCTGCGCCAGCGGATCGCTCGCGGGCGTGTCGCCCACGATCTGTTGCGCCAGCTGGCGGATGCGCGGATCGACGGGCAGCGTGTCGGCGACCTGTTCCGAGAGCAGGCGCAGCCGGCGCTCGATTCCGTTGCCCCAGCCCACGCGCACGCTGGGCAAGAACTCCTGCACGGGCACGCTGAAGGGCTCGACGGGCGCGGCCGGGCTGCGATCGACGCGCCAGCGCCGCGTCACGAACAGGCCGTCTCGCTTCAGCTCCGGCTCCGGCACCTGCCCGGTGATCTCGATCTCGAGCGGCCGGTGCTGCGGGGCGATCAGCACGAACTCGCTGCGCGCATAGGCCACGTCTTCCTCGCGGAAGAACCAGCGCATGCCGGTGTAGGTGCGCCCGCGTTCCTCGGCCGGCGCGCCCTGCACGTGCTCGGTCTCGATGTAGTCGCCCACTTCCAGGTGCGGGAAGGTCACCGTCGGCTTGCCGGCGACCTGCTCGGGCTCCAGCGTGCGCCCGTCGCGCTTGATCACGCGCATGTTCAGCACCAGCCCGCCCAGCGGACGCTGCTCGGCGAACTTGCTGATGGCCTCGTCGCTCTGGATGCGCACGATCTCGTGCTCCAGCATGCGGCTGGAGCCGTCGGAGTGGACCCACACGGCCGCGTAGTCGAGCACGCGCTCCGCGGTGCCCGACTGGTTGCGCCCGGCGCGCTCGTAGTCGCGGATCACCTGGCGCCCATCGAGCCGGAACGGCGCGAAGTCGCTGCGCGCCTCGACCGCGTCGATCGCGCGCTCCAGCGGCGCGGTGTCGCTGCCCGCCTGGATGGCGCGCGCCAGACCCTCGTGCAGCGCCGCGGGATTGCCGGCGCCGAGCCGGAAGTCGGCCAGCGCCAGCTGCGCCGCGCCGCTCTCCGGGTGCTCTTCCACCGAGCTCAGCAAGAGCGGCTCGCGCGCCGCGCGATCCCCCGAGGACAGCAACACCTCCTGCCGGCGCCGGCGCCACTCCGCGCGCCGGTGCGGCCGCACCTTCTCCAGGCGATCCAGCTCGGCCAGCGCGGCAGCGTAGTCCCGGTGGCGCAGCGCGCGCTCCAGCAAGGCTTCGCTGCCCGCGTCCAGCGCCGCGCTCTTCTGGATCAGCGAGTTTGCGATCTCCGTCTCGCCGCGCTGCTCGTATACGGCCGCGGCGGCGGACAGCGCCGCCGGGTCGGCGAAGCGGCGCCCCATCTCCAGCGTGACGGCGTTCTGCTCCGGCTTCCAGCCGAGCCGCCCGAGCACCGCGCCCAGCGCGCTCCATACGCCGGGCACCTCTGGAAAGCGCTGCGAGAGCTGGCGCAGCGGCGCCACGGAATCGGCCATATTTCCGCCGTTGGCCTTGGCCAGCGCGAGCCCGAGCTGCGGCCGCCACAGCCCCGGGTCCTTCTTGGCTGCCGTGTCCTGCAGCAGACGTGCCCGATCGCTGGCCTCGGTACGGCCCAGGATCGGATCCCCTGCCGTCCATTCGGAGAGATTCATCAGGCTGGGCCCCGTCGCCCGCGCCTCGGGCTCGGTCAGCGGCGCGATCAGCACGCTGGCGACGTCGTCTTCGCCTTCCAGATGCATCAGCTCCGCCACCAGGAAGCGCGTGGCATCGTCCATCTCGGCGCGCGCCCCGTCGGGCCCGATGTACTGCATCAGATCATTGGGATCGGGCAGCAGCTGAGGCGCCCCGAGCGCGTAGGGAGCGCCGGCTTCGGTGCTGGCGCGCGCCACCAGCGGCGTACCGTCGGCGTGCATCGCGCGCAGCAGCGTGCGCGGCTCGCTGAGCCGCGCCAGCACACGATGGCGCCCCGGAGCGAGCCGCAGCTGAACACCGAAGCGTGCCCATACGCCCCACTCGCGCGGATCGCGGTCGAGCACCAGGCGATCGTCGACCCAGAGCGCGATCGCGCCCTGTGCGGCCAGGATCACGTCTTCGCTCTGGTTCAGGTCCAGGTAGGACTCGGCGTAGAACACGCCCGCGGGCTGCGCGTCCTCGGCCATCACCTCGCAGCCCTCGACGCTGGTCGCCAGCAGCTCCGGAGACGCCCCGCTGGCGGCGTCGATCGGCCAGCGCCGCGGCCATGGCCCCGGCTGCTCGGGCGCGAAGTGACGCTGCAAATGGACCGGCGCCGGCGAACCGAACGGCCCTGCGAGGCGCAGCGCCGTGATGCAGCCGAGCCGCCCGAGCGACTCGTCGATGCGCGTTTGCCCGCGCTCCGCCTGCTCGTCGAGCCACCACTGCACGAGCTGCGCGCGCGCGCGCCAACCGATGCCGCGCGGATGCTCAATCAATCTCTCGACGTCGGCGTGCGCCTGGTCCCAGAGCTCCGGAGCATGGTCCGAGAGGTTCGCGGCCTGGCTGGCGGCAAACCAGGCCAGCAGCCGCGCTTCCGGGCCATCTTCCTGGCTGGCCAGCTCGAGCGTGCGCACATAGTGCTGGGGCGCGCTCTTCAGCCGGCCGTGCCAGATGTCATCCAGGGCGAGCGCCAGCTCCGCCCAGGCGTGGTCGGGGCCGTGTTGCTCGAGCCGCTGGCGCGCTTGCTGCGCGCGCCGGGCATCGCCACCGGGAGACAACAGCTCACCCAGCAGCCAGCGCCCGAGCTCCGCATCATCCGAGCTGTGCTCGGCGTCGCGCCGCAGCTCCGCGATCGGCGTCGCGGGGACGGACCCGGCCCCGTGCGTGCAGCCCATCCCGGCCAGCACAGCAGCCCCCGCCCAGTACAACAGCCAGCTCTTCATCGCGCGTGCGTTCCCAGCACCAGCCGCTGTTCGAAGGCTGCGTCGACCTGCTGGCAGAAGCGGCGAAAATCCGCATAGCTCTTGGGGCTCACCCGCGACACCTTCAGCGCGAGCGTGCTGTGCACCCGGACCTCGGCGGAGTCGGCGCTCACCTCGACGCTGTAGCGACCGAACGGCGTGTCCAGCTGCTCCGGCTTCGGCAGGCCGAGCACGGTATGGCCGGCGCCCAGCTGGACCACGAAGGTCTCGTCGAGGCTGGGAAAGGAACCGATATCCACGTCCAGATCCCTGCGCGGCAGGCTGGCGTAGGTCTGCCCGAGCCGCTCGCCCGGCGTCACGACCAGGCTCCGCGTGCTGCCCTCTTCACGCAACAAGTGCGGCGAGCGCGCCCGCACCTGCACGCTCACCGGCTGCTCGAAGTTCGTCAGATCGCTCATCTGCACCGCCCCCGCGCCCTCGACCAGCTCGATCGCCGGCCACTCCCTCGCCAGGTCCTCCTGCACGCGCGCGCGGCGCGTCGCCTCCGCGGAGTAGCGGCGCCGCCAGGCGGGGGCGCTGGCGCCCTTGGTCTCGT
The DNA here is from genome assembly GCA_025936205.1 of Polyangiaceae bacterium. The sequence goes on from JAICTU010000070.1 coordinate 21,300, forward strand.
AGCGCAGCTCGATCTCCGCGCCGCCGTTCGCGCCGAGCCGCAGCTCCACCTCGCGCTTCTTCACGTTCCGAGCGGGATCGTTGTCGGGCAACGTGACCAGCTTGGCGTCGCCCGCGTTGACGCGCAGCGCGAGCGCCCCTTGATCCATCGACGGCAGCTCCGTCGAACCGGTGAACTCCGCGGTACCGTCGAGATACAGATCGAGCTCCGGCACGTAAGCGATGGCGTGATCGAACGGCGCCAGGCTGGCCACCTCCGAACGGAAGCGCCCGCGCAAGCCGGTGCGCACCAGCACCATGGTCGCGGGTACGCCCAGCTCCTGCAGCATGGCCACGATCACTGCCGCCTTGTCCTTGCAGTCGCCCCAGCCGCGCGACACGGTCTGCACGGCGCGGCGCGGCTTGAAGCCGTAAATGCCGAACTCCAGCGCCACGTAGCGCGTGTTCTTGACCACCCAGTTGTACACCGCCTCGACCTTGGCGCGCGGGGTCGTCGCGCCCTGCGCGATGCGATGCACCAGCTCGCGCGTCGCACCGTCCAGCTCCAGCTGATCGCGGCTCAGCCCCCAGTACCAGGAGCCCAGATCGCGATACGAAGGATAGGTCGATACGTGCACGAAGCCGAGCACCTCGGACCAGGGCGGCATGGCCGGCTCGGGCTCGATTCCCGGCACGCTATCCGCCTGGAAGCTGTAGACGCGCTCCGCCCCACGCTCCTCGACCTTCTGCTGCAGCTGGGGGACGCGCTGCGTGTCCACGTACAGCCGGCGCTCCTTGGGCACGATCACCACGTACTCGGCGTGACCGACCGGTGCTTCCGACTGGAGATACTCGAGCTCGCCGAAGTAACTCGCGAACTCGCCGCGCTCGCCGGTGTCGTCCACCCGGTATTGCAACTCGACCACGTCGCCCGGTTCGAGCCGCGGAAACTGTACGTAGACGGTGCGAGCCGACGTGTACATCGACAGCTCGGGGTTGTCCGCCGGCCCTTCCCCGCTGTCGACGGCCTCGTCGATGTTGCCTGCCGCGCGGTACACGCGCGCGCCGCGCAGCTGAGCGCGCTGGCGGTCCGCCTGGAACGTGAAGGCATACTGGCGCGCCACCGCCGCCCCCGCGTCCGTCAGCGGCTGGAACACGATCTGCCGGAACTGCCCGGCCAGGCCGTTCTCATAGACGTGCGTGACCGTCAGATCGAGCAGCGTCCGCCGGTGCTGCCCGGGCGCCGCGTCGAACCGGTGCGCGAGAAAGCGCTCCGGCTTCCAGGCGTACGTCTCGTCGACCCGATCGACCGACGGCTCCAGCGCGGCCACGTACTGGCGCACCTCGTTGTCCTCCGGCGTCAGGCCGAGCACGCGCCGCAACAGGCCGATCTGCGCTTCCTTGTGACCGAGATCGCCCTGCAGGTCGCTCAGCTCGCGCAGCGCATCCACGTCATCGGGGGCGAGCGCGAGGCCGCGGTCGAAGCCGGCGAGGGCGCGCTCGCTGTCGCCCAGCTGACGCCAGGCGTGCGCGGCGATGCTGTTGGCCCAGGTGCTGTCGGGCGAGAGTTGCAGCAGGCGCCCAGCCCAGTGCTCCGCCGCCCGCCGGTCCCCCCCCTGCACCCCGAGCTGCAGCGAATCCACGAGCGGGCCGTGATCGTCGAAGCGCAGCGCCGAGTAGAGCGACTCCACGCTGCGCGCCCGCTCCGACTCGCCGAGCTCGGCCAGGCCCGAAGCCACCATGTTGAGCAGCGCGACGGCGTGCGGGCTGCGCTCCAGCGCGCGCTCGACCGAGGCGAGCGCGCTGTGCTTCAACCCGGCACCGTCGTAGATGCGCGCCCGGCCCGACAGCGCGCGAACGTCGTCCGGATCCAGCGCGAGCAGCTGCTCGTACACGGGTAGCGCCGCGCGCGGATTGACGCCCTGCTCCAGCTGGCGCGCCTCGGCGAGCAACAGCTCCTCCAGGTTTCGGCGCTGCTCGCGCGCCGGCGAGCGCGGCAGCTCGGCCCGGGCTCGCTCGAGCCAGCGCGCCTGATCGTTGCGGTCTTCCGCCAGCTCGGCGGCGAGCAGCAGGCGGCGTACGGTGGGCGCCGCCGCGGCCGCGGCATGGGCCAGGTTGCGCGCCTGGTGCGTGGTGGGATCGTCGCCGTCGCTGATCACCAGGTAGCGGGCGAAGGCTTCACGCTGCGCGGGGCTGGCGTTCGCGCCCTTGGTCTCGCGCTCGAACCAATCGAGCGGGCCGACGGCATTCGCCGGGGGCGGCGCGGACGAGCCCGCGGCGACCTTGCTCAGCGTGTTGCCGTCGGCATGCCAGCGCAGCTTGGGATCGGGCGCGCCACTCGGGTCCGCCAGCCGCAGCGAGAGCATCGGCGCCGAGTCATCACTGCAGATCTTGATCAGGAGTCGATTTTCACCCGGCTCGAGCCAGACCGGCGCCGACCGCCGATCAAAGTCGTGACCGCGGTAGGCGACGTCGTGCGCGCGCTCCTGGCCGTTCCAGAACAACCGATAGGCGCCGCGTGCACCCACCCAGAGACTGATCGGGCGCCGCCGCTTCAGCTCCGGATCGCTGACGTAGGTAGCGAAGAAGGCGCACATCTGCTGACGAGGCCGAAGCAAGGCGCCTGCGTCCACCCATCCATACGGGAACGCAGGCGGCACCACGCGCCAGCGAACTTGCCGACCGTCCTTGCCCGGGTAGCCCCGGCCCCAGGCGATAGGTTCAGCCAGTTCAGGTTCCGGACCCTGCGGGACGTCGAAGCCCGACTTGCCGGTGTTGTCGAAGGGCCCGAGCACCAACCACTGATCGACGTAGCCCAGGGCTCGGATCTGGGTCTCGGCCGCTTTGTTGTCTCCCCGGCGGAGCCTTGCATAAGCGACGAGCAGCTCGGCGTAGGCGCGCAGAGGGGCCGGCGACCGGCGATCGACGCTGGCTTCGTGCAACGCCTCCTCAACTTGAGCCGGTTCCGCCCGATCCCACGTCTGCCAGAGTTCGCGCAGGGCAGTGTATGCGGGGCCTCCGCTGGAGCGGGACCAATCCGCGAGGGCTCGCTCCAGATCCGGGTGGAAAAACGCACCACCCTGGTAGTCAATGGGTGGTTCCGGCAGGGGGTGCGAGGCGGCCCCCGAAGAATCTGTTACCGGCGCGGCTTCGGCGATAGGAGGGGCAGGAGGTGGCTCGGAAGATGAAGGTCGGAGTGAGAGGGATGAAGCGGGAGAAGTTGCGCCCGGAGCAGGCGGTCGGTGCGTGGGGCGTTCCGGCGGACTGGGCGGCGCTCCCCACGCGGTGCTTACGCACAGACCCAGCACGGCCGTCAATAGGGGAACCAGCCTCCGGCTGTTGCCACGCCTTGGAATCAGGCCCACAGGTTCTCTTCTTGCGCGAACTCGAAGAAACGGGAAGCATGAAAACATCACGCGCGCGGAGCTTATGCATCCCGACCGAACGCGCTCGCCAGGCGCGTTTCACAATGCATGACCTTCATCAAACCG
>JAICTU010000677.1 GCA_025936205.1 Polyangiaceae bacterium
CCGCCCGCGCCCGCGCAGGCACGCAGCCGCTACGAATCGGTGACGATCACTCGCGGCCCGCAGTCACAGCGCCGAAACCGGGCATCACAGCGCGGGCGCCAGCGCCAACCCTGGCGCGGACTCGGCCTCTGGTGCCCCGTTGGGGGCGATTCCGGCCCGAATTCGCCGCAGCCCGCGCTCGACGAGATCGAGATCGATCGTGCGCCCCAGGGCGCCCCCCAACCGCTTCAGAAAGCGGCGCTCCGGTGTCGTGAGCTCTCCGTCGACGCTCGCCACGAGCGACAGCACGTTCACGAGTGACTCGTGCGCGGTTGGCGGCAAGCCAGCAATACGACGGAACCACTCCTCCTCGTCATCGGAGAAGCTCGCCTCCTGCACGGCAATGCGCTCGGGCAACGTGAGCGAGTCGATCAGCACGGCCAGCGCCAGACTCTCGTGATGACGGATCTCCCCGTCCGCGGTGGCAATCAACCAGGCGCCGTCCAGGATCAGCCGAGCCATCTGTTGCTCGCCGAGCTGCAGATCCTGGCAGGCGCGCGTGATGGCGAGCCGCTGACGCACGACGGTGTGCACGTGGCGGGCGAAGCGCCGCAGTACGATCTGGGTCCAGGCCGCGCTCACCAACACCCCCAGCATTGGGACGACGTTGCGCAGCACCGCGTGCTCGACGACGCCTCGGCTCAGCCGCTCCGAGAAATCGGTGCGCTTCATCTGTCGCAGGACCCGCCAGGGCTTCAGCTCCCCCGGAACGAAGGGCTTGTCGTGCTGCGTCGGTTCAGAAACCAGGTTGATCCCGAGCGCCAATGCCAGCAGGGTCGAGATTTCCCCCACGTCATCGCTGCCGAACGGAACGCCGTAGATCGCCGCCAGGTCAAAGGCCAGATCGATCTGCAAAGCCGTCGTGTACAGCGCTTCGGCGCCCACCGAGACCATGCCGAGCGGGACGCCTGCGACAGCTCCCAGGCCGTCTCCGGCGACGGACAGCACCTCCGCGGCGCTGGCGCCCGAGGCGGCGCTGACGCCCGCGACGGTCGCGCGAGTGAGCATGCGCCGGATCCGACGCCGGGCGCGCTCCTCCGCGGGCAAGCCGGGAAAAACGCGGTCCCAGTAGTCGGCCCCACGGGTGCGCGAGCGCTGCTCCACCTCGCGACCGATGAAGCGTTGCATCCAGGTGCTCGCCTCATTCTCCCTCTGCTTCAGCCCGCGCAGCGCGGTGTTGATCTTCGTACTGGCCTCGAACAACGCCACCCCGAGGTTCGACATCCGGCGATCCTCACCAGCGGAGCCAGCTCGTCCAGCGGCTCACTGCGAGCGCTGCAAGAAGCCACGCCAGCTCAGTCCGCTGGCCCGGCTGTCTGGTGGCGGCTCGATCGCGTACACGTTGCTGTTCCGGTAGGGCTTCATGCGAGCCCGTCGAGCTCGCGCGCCAGTTGCTCGAAGTAGAGATCGAGGTATTCGCTGCCGATGGCCGAGGCGTGGGGCGTCAGGTACAGGTTGGCCGCTGTCCACAGCTCCGAACTCGCGGGCAACGGCTCTTCGGGCGCGACGTCGAGAAAAGCGCCGGCGATGCGGCCCCGAGTCAGCGCCTCGTGCAAGGCAGCGGCATCGATCGCGTTGCCGCGCCCCAGATTGTACACGCAGGCGCTCGACTTCATGCGGGCGAAGGCGGGCGCGTCGAGGAAGTGGTCCGTGCCGGTGTCTGCCGGCAGCACGCACACCACGTGATCGGCGAGAGCGAGAGCCTCGCGCAGCTCGGTGGGGGCGAACATGCGCTGCGCCCAGGGGCTGGGTCGAGCCAGGTCGCGGCGCAGACCGTGCACGACCATGCCCAGGCCCGAGAGCAAGCGCGCGCAGTGCTGTCCGATCGCGCCATAGCCGAGGATCAACGCGACCTGCCCGTAGAGACGGCGGCGTTCGGAAAAGGGGGCACGTTCCCAGCGGCGCTCCGCCTGCGCTTGCAACGCCACACCGAAGCGCGCATTCATGAAGCTGATCATCGCGACCAGGCTCTCGGCCATCAGCAGCCCCTGAAAACTGCCGAAGTGCCGCTGCACGCGCCCGCTAGGGTCGAGCGGCAATGGATCGTGACCGGCGGAAGGCGTGAAGGCGTGACGCAGGCGCGGCGCCAGCGCATACCACTCGGGCAGAAAGCGCCACACGACCACGGCATCGGCTGCTGCCAGCTGCGCGAGGAAGTCGGACTCGGTCTGCACCGTGACCAGCTCCTGCGCAATCTGCGCGGCCAAGGCCGCGAGTTGCCCCGCGCTGGGCTCGAACGCAGGCACCGGATTCGGCAGCCAGAGCAGGACTCGCAATGCGCCCCCTCGCCTCGATTCGCTCTCAGACGGGCGGGCGCGGAAAGCCGGCTGAATCCCGCTCAGCGCTCCGGCTTCGCTACGGTGCGCAGCTTCTTGCCGGTGAGCAGGCGCCCGACGGCGAGCAGCGGGTCGTAATAACGATCCACCACGCGCTCCTTCATCGGGATGATGCCGTTGTCGGTGATGCCGATGTGCTCCGGGCACACCTCGGTGCAACAACGCGTGATGTTGCACATGCCGGATCCGTAGTGCTCCTTGAGCTCCGGGATACGGTCCTCCGCGTCCAGCGGGTTCATCTCCAGGCCGGCGACGCGGATCATGAAGCGCGGACCGACGAACTTGTCCTGCCCCTCGCGGTCGCGCAGCACGTGGCACACGTCCTGGCACAGGAAGCACTCGATGCACTTGCGGAACTCTTGCGGACGATCCGCGTCTTCCTGGTACATGCGGCGCTTGCCATCCGGTCCCGGCGGGATCGGCTTGAAGGGCGTGATGCGCTTGTTCTGGCGGTAGTTCCAGGACACGTCCGTGACCAGGTCGCGGATCACCGGGAAGGTCTTCAGCGGCTGCACGGTGACCGGCTGATCCGGCGGCAGGCTGTTCATGCGCGTCATGCAGGCCAGCTTCGGCTTGCCGTTGATCTCCATGCTGCAGGAGCCGCATTTGCCCGCCTTGCAGTTCCAGCGCACCGCCAGATCCGGCGTTTGCGAGGCCTGCAGCGCGTGCAGCACGTCGAGCACCACCATGCCCTCGCTGACCTCGGTGTCGTAGCTCTGGAAGCTGCCGCCCTTCTGATCACCCCGCCAGACCTTGAACGTTCGGTTTGCCATATCGCTAAGTTCTCGCTGCTTTCCGCGGGTTCCGCTGCTCAGTCCTCGGGGGCGTTCTGACCGACCTTACCGGCTTCCAGATCGTCGATGTTCGCCTCGGCGATTTGCTTCAAATAGTCGGGCGGCGGCTTGCGTTCCACCTTTTCGACGCGCGGCTGGCCATCGGGACCCTTGGTGATCACGATGTTGTACTTCAGCCACTCGGGGCGCTCGTTCTCGAAGTCGATGCGCGTGTGAGCGCCGCGGCTCTCCTCGCGCATGTGCGCGGCGAGCGCCACCGCTTCGGAGGCCACCAGCATGGACTCCAGCGACAGCGCCTCGTGCCAGCCGGGGTTGTACTGGCTCGCGCCGTCCGCCTTCACGGACTTGACGCGCTTCTTCAGCACCTGCAGCTCCTCGATGCCGCGCTCCAGCTCCTTCTTGCTGCGCACGATGCCGACGCACTGACCCATGGTCTTGGTCAGCTCCTCGTGCACCACGTACGGGTTCTCTCCGGAATCACGCTGCAACGGCGCGGTGGCGCGGCGGAACGCGGCCTTGATTTGCTCGTCGTCAGCGCGCGGCGTGCTCTTCAGGCCGTCCAGGTACTTCTTGGCGCCGTCGCCTGCGAGCTTGCCGAAGACGATCAGGTCGCTCAGCGAGTTACCGCCGAGGCGATTGGCGCCGTGCATGCCGGCGCCGGCCTCGCCGCAGGCGAACAGCCCGGGCACGCGCGTCATCTGCGTCTCCGCGTCCACGCGCACG
>JAICTU010000581.1 GCA_025936205.1 Polyangiaceae bacterium
ATGCGCTGCGCCGCCTCGGCAACGATGCGAGCTGCCGCACGCCCGTGCGCCACCAGCGACACCTGTTGAGGCCCGCGCGCCGTCTCGATGCGCAGCTCCGAGCCCTGCACGTGGATGCGCTGCATGTCACACCAGGGCAAGCACTGCGCCTCCCCTGGATCGCCGACGGTGACGCCGCGAGCCCCCACCCGTACCGGGGGCGCCTCGCGCAGCCACAGGGCGAGGCCGATCGCCGCCGCGAGCGCCCCGCCGAGCAGGGCCCAGCCCGAGCCCGCGATCGGGTCGCGCGCGAGCCAGAGCCCAAACACGCCGGCGCCGAGCCCCGCACAACCGAGCGCCACGAGCCCGATGCCCAGCTTGGAGCTCGCGCTCGGCAGCGCCAGGAAGCGACGTTCGAGTTCGGGGGTCAGGGGGGTGGACACCGGCGAGAGCTTATCTCGCCCTCCCCGGAGCGGCCAAAGGGAAAGGTCTCGCCAGCGATGGTACACTCCGCACGATGCGGCGGCTTTTGCTCGCGTTGCCGGCGATGGCCGTAGCGATCGTGCTCTGGGCCGTCCTGACCGCAGGCTGGGCCAGGCCCGTGGAGGTGGCGCGAATGTTCGGCGGTCCCACCCGGGGCGGCACGAGCGCGAGCTGGTTGGTGTTGGTGGAGCATCTGGACGCCGGGCAACGCAGCCCGAGTCCGGGGCGCTCACTGCGGGTGAGGGCGAGCGCCGGCGCGCAAAATGCGAGCTGGACCGGCAAGACCGATGGCTCGGGACTCGCCGAAGTGCGGCTCGAGCTCGCACGACCGCTCGACACCGATCCGCTGGTCCGCATCGAGGCTGGCGACGGCGCAGTGCTGGCCGAAGGGGTGGTCGCGCTGAGTGGGGAGAATTGGCGCAGCAGCGCCCAGCGACGGGGTGGCTGGCTTCCGGGGCAGCAGCTTCCGGGGCAAGCCGACAGCGGGCTCTGGCTGCGCGTGGCTCCCTCGGAGGGCACGTTCGCCGTACCGTTCTCCAGCGAGCTGGTGATCGAGGTCACGCAGGGCCCGGCGCTGGCTGCCGCATCTGGCGGCCTGGTGTCCGGCGCGCAGCCGGTGGGCGGCGCCACGCTGGAGCTGGAGCTGAGCGGAGCCGAGCCCGCCACCGCCCGGGCGCGCAGCGATGCCCAGGGCCGCGCTCGCGTCGAGCTCCGCCCTGAGGAGCACGCCATCGTCTTGCGGCTGAACGCACGGGCTTCCCTGCCCGGCGCGCCCGAGCTCGCGGGGCAGTGGTACGGCGCGCTCCCAGTGACGCCGGGCGCGCTGCATGCGGAGCTGGACGGCACCCGCTTGCTGGTGCGTTCGCCGATCCCGCGCGATGTGGCTTTCGTCAGCCTGGTGGATAGCGAGCGGCGGCTCGCTGGCTACGTGCTCGAGCTCACGCCCGATGCCGATGGTGCGCGCGCCAGCGTGGAGCTCTCGCCGCCCCTGCTCCAGCGCCTGCAGAATGAGGACGTCTTCGCGGTCGTCTCCAGCCAGCCCGACAAGCGCTCGGCGAGCAGCGTGGGCTGGCCCTTGCACGTCGGAGTGCAACCCGCCTCGAGCTTCGATGCGCCCGACCAATTGCTGCTCGACGGCAGCGCCGGAGTGCTGGCGCGCGAGAGCGCGCAACGGCGAAAGCGCCGCTGGACGGCGGCCTTGCTGCTCGGCGCGGTGGGTGCGCTGACCCTGGCCGCGTTCGCGCGCGAGCTGCGGCGCCCGGTGCAGCAGTCCGGCCCCGATGCGCTCCAGCTCGGCTCCCAGCGCTGGTGGATCGGGCTGGCGCTGGCCTGCTTGCTGCTGGGCCTGGGCGCCCTCACCTACTTTGGACTGTTGCAGCGCTGATTCGATGCAGAGCGATTCTCAACGATACGGGTGAAGCCGCACACTCGCTTTTCTGCTCAAGTCATCCGCAACTCACCCGTTCCCGATAGCAGCCAAAGAACGCCAGCGATCCGACTCGCTTCGGGTCGAAAGCGCTCCCCTCCGGGCTGACTCTGATGCAATTGCAAACGACCCAGCGCCTCGGCGCCACTCCGGCCGTCACCGGATCGCAGGTGGTGCGCGCGCACGAAGAGCGCGAGCCACGTCCGATCCGATCGGGCAACGATGCGGGCACCGCGCGCGCGCGCACCCAGGGCGAAGCGGCGGTGTTGCATCTCGGCGCGCAGGCGGTGGAGCGCGCGCAGCAGCGCGAGGAGTCAGAGGCGGCGACGGCCGAACCCGAGAGCCAGCGCCCGGAGCGCGAGCCAGAACCGGGAGACCAACGCGCCCTCGACGAGCTGCGCCAGCGCGATCGCGAGGTGCGCGGCCAAGAGCGGACCCACCGCAATGCGGGCGGAGAATACGCGGGCTCGAGCGAGCTCGACTACCAGGTGGGCCCTGACGGGCGGCGCTATGCCGTCGCCGGGTCGACGCCGATCGACGTCTCCCCGGTGCCCAACGACCCCGAGGAAACGCTGCGCAAGATGAAGATCGTGCGCGGCGCGGCCACCGCGCCGGCCAATCCCTCGGATGCCGATCGCAAGGTGGCCGCCGAAGCGGAGCGGCAGGCGCGGCAGGCGCGCGCGGAAATGGCGGCCCAGCGCTACGGCAAAGCCCGAGAGCTCGCGCCCGACAGCTCGGCAGACGCGGATTCTGCCCGCGCAAAGCCCCTCGCTCTCCGGGTCTGAGATCCCCGAAGGGGCCCTGACCCCTGATCCCTGGCGCTGGCCCCCTTCTGCCCTCCGGTTGCATTGGGCCGGCGCTGGCGGTAGTCCCAGACGCGATGCCCGGTCGAATCCGCCGCCGGCTGGCGCTGGCCATCGTGCTCACGGCCTTGATCCCCGTGTGCGCGGCCATCTGGCTCTCGCGCAGCATGCTCAGCCAGAGCTCGGCGCGCTTCTTTCTGCCGGAGATCGGGCAACGCCTCGGACAATCGCTGGAGCTGTATCAGGAGCTGGCCGCTGCCGTGAAGGGCCGCATGCGCGCGGACGCGGAGGCCATCGCCAGCTCCCCGGCGCTGCGCGAGGCGGCGCGAGCGCGCGACCCGGCCGCACTGGCGACCGCGCTTCACTCCGAGCTCGAGCGGCGCCCGGAGCTGGTGTCGCTGGTGCTGAAAGACGCGGACGAGGTGCAGCTCGCCCGGACCGATCGCGGCCATCCGATCGATCCCGATCGCGAGCTGCAGCTGGAGGTGCACCAGGAGCTCGGCGACGACGCGGAGCTGGAGGCGGTGTTTGCGACGGATCGCGCGCGCTTCGAGCAGCTGGAGGACATGAGCCGCTTCGTCGATACCTATGCGCAGGTCGCGCAGCGCCGCGAGGCCGACGAGCGCACCTACGTATACGCCTTCGCCGCCTTGCTCGGCATCACCATCGTGGCGGCGGTCGGCGTCGGCAGCGCCCTGGCAGAAGGCGTCTCCAGCCGTCTCGCACGGCTGGTCGCGGCGACGGAGCAGGTCGGCGCGGGCGATCTGAGCTTGCGCGTGAAGGTCGGCGGCCAGGACGAGATCGGCGAGCTCGCGCGAGCCTTCAATCACATGCTGGGTGAGATCGAGACGAACCGCGGACGCATCGAGTACCTGCAGCAGCTCGCCACCTGGCAGGGCATGGCGCGACGGCTGGCGCACGAGATCAAGAACCCGCTCACCCCCATCCAGCTGGCGGTGCAGGAGATTCACCAGCGCTACACGGGCTCGGACCCCGCGTACCGGCAGGTGGTCAATACCACGCTGGAGGTGGTGGAGGCCGAGGTCGGCACGCTGCACAGGCTGGTCAGCGAGTTCTCGGACTTCGCGCGGCTGCCCAAGGCCAAGGTCTCGGCGGACGACCTGTACGCCTTCCTGGAGGCGCAGCGCGACCAGCGTTTGCTGGGCGCCACATCGCAGAGCACGGCCCGCGTCGAGTTTCAGATCCCGGAAGGGAGCGCTCCGGTGCGCCTCGACCGGCAGATGTTCCGGCGCGTGCTGATCAACCTGATCAACAACGCCAGCCGTGCGACACAGGGCGCAGCGACGGGCCGCACCCCGAGCGAGTCGGGCCTGATCCGCATCGTCGCCGAAGGCGGCGCTGGCAAGTGGCTGCGCCTGCACGTCGACGACAACGGCCCGGGCATCCCCGAGGCCTTGCGCCCCACCATCTTCGATCCCTACGTCACCCACACCGCCGGAGGCACCGGGCTCGGCCTCGCGATCGTGAAGAAGATCGTGGTCGAGCACGGCGGCACCATCGATGTCGGCGACAGCCCACTCGGCGGCGCGCGCATCAGCATCGTGCTGCCCCGCGACGACTCCGGCGACGATCGACCTCAGCGCGACCTCGATCACTCCGAGCCCGCACTGGGGGCTGCGGTCGCACGCGCGGGACAGGACTAAATATGGCACGCGACATCCCTCGAAGCTCCAACAACCCGCGCTCCAACGAGTCGCCGCGCAGCCCCTGGTCGACGCCGATCGCGGTGTTCGTGGCCGCCGCCCTCTTCGGCTACCTCGCGCTGCCCTTCCTGTCACGGCAGGTCTCGCCCCGCGGCAAGCTGCTCGGGGGCCCTGCGCCCGAATTCAGCTTGCCCGTGATTCACGGCGGCGACAGCTCGAGCCGCATCAGCCTGCACGCGCTCGCCGGCAACGTGGTGGTACTCGACTTCTGGGCGAGCTGGTGCAAGCCGTGCCTGGCCCAGTCGCGCATTTTGAGCGAGCTCGCCCCCAAGCACGCCGCCGACAAGGTGATGTTCGTGGGCGTCAATACCTCCGATACCCGCGAGCGCGCCGAGGCCTTCTCGAAGGCCCACGACCTGCCCTATCCGAGCGTGTTCGACGAGGGCGAAGTGGCGAATGCGTACGGCGCCGAGGGCCTGCCGACGCTGGTCGTGATCGACCCCTCGGGACGTGTCGCTGACGTCAATGTAGGCGTGCTCGGCCCTGCCGAGCTGGAAGGCGCCATCCAGGCAGCCGCTCGCCAACCCGCGCCGTAGCTCTGATATACCGAGAGCGGATGATCTACGGTCTGGGGCTCGAGGACGCCATTTGCCTGGGGCTCGTGCACGGACTCACCCAGTTCTTGCCGCTCTCGAGCGATGCGCACGTGGCGCTGGCCGAAACCCTGCTCGATCTGAGCACTGGGGTCATGGACGCCAGCGACCAGCTCGCGACCTTGCACGCCTGCCTGCGGGCGGGCACGCTGCTCGCCGCCCTCTGCTAC
>JAICTU010000526.1 GCA_025936205.1 Polyangiaceae bacterium
AAACACCCAGCACAGCCAGCGCGGGCAGCGAGAGCGCCGCGGGTCCCGGCATGGAGGTCCTGCTCTGCGACGGCCAGACCAAGACGGTGGTGCCCCCCGGCACCGCCGGGACCACCATCGCCGGCGCGCTGATGGCCCAGTGGCTGCGCAAGAACCCCAACTCCAACTGGGAAGCGGAGGAGCGCGAGCGCCACACGCTGGAGCCGTCCGCTGACAATGACGATCTGGTCGGCAGAGTCAACGGCCAGACCTACGGCAGCATCACCGCCCAGGACGTGGCGCTGTGGAAGACCGAGACGGAGCGGGTGGCGCTCGCCGGCTCCACCGTGTTTCACGACGCGGGCGCCCTCGGCAGCACGGACGGCGTCTCCTGCGACATGTGCCATCCGCACGCCGCCAACACCCATCCCGAGACCTATCCCAAGTTTCAGCCCCAGCTCGGGCGCGTGGCATTGTTGCGCGACATGATCAACTGGTGCATCGAGCACCCGGTGCGCGGCAAAGCCTTCGACGCCGACGACCCGAAGCTGCGCGCGCTCGAGGCCTACATTCTTGCCCAACGCAAAGGCAAGACCCTGAACTACGGCAAGCACTGATCCCCTTCCCTTTCGCGCTCCGCTGCGGCAGGTTCGTGGTCATGGCGAAGTTTGTGCTGATTCCGGGCGCCGGGGGGGCGGCATGGTACTGGCATCGCGTGCTGCCGCTGCTCGAGGCAGGGCTACCGGGGAAGGGCCGGAACGAGGCCGTGGCGGTGGCGTTGCCGGGCGATGACGAAAGCGCGGGGCTCGCGATCTACACGGAGCGCGTGCTGCGCGCGATCGGCGAGCGCAAAGACATCGTGCTGGTGGCGGGCTCGCTGGGCGGCTTCACCGCGCCGCTCGTCTGCGCGCGCACGCCCGTGCATGCGCTGGTTTTCGTCAATGCCATGCTGCCGAAGCCCGGTGAGACAGCCGGCGAATGGTGGGGCAACACCGGCTCGGAGGCGGCGCGCGTGGAGGCGGCCCGGCGCGGTGGCTACTCGACGGAGTTCGACATTGCGACCTACTTCCTGCACGACGTACCCCCGGCGGTGGCTCAGGCCGGCGCATCCGAGCAGCACGAGCAGGCGAAGATCATCTTCCGCGAGCCGTGTCGCTTCGAGGCCTGGCCCCAGGTGCCGATCCATGTGATCGCCGGGCGCGAGGACCGCTTCTTCCCGCTGGAGTTTCAGCGCCGGGTGGCGCGCGAGCGGCTGGGATTGTCGATCGAGGAGCTGCCCGGCGGGCACCTGATCGCGCTCTCCAGACCGGAAGAACTGAGTCGGAAGCTGCTCTCGTACCTCTGACGATCAGCGGAGCTGCGGGGGCGCCCCGTCGGAGCCGGGAACGGCCTCGCCTTCGGTATCGATCACGCTGCCACCTCGCGGCGAGCGCGCGGCAGGCGAGCTGCGTGGTGCTCCGCCCACGGGCCCCACCTGGAAGCCTTGCAAGAGCGAGCCGAAGCTGCGCTGCAGACGGGGCCAGAGCCAGCGACCGAAGACGCGCCGCAGCGGCGGCAACAACAACAGCAGTCCGACGACATCCGTCAGGAAGCCCGGAAACATCAAGAACGCGCCGCTCGCCACCACCAGCATCGGCTCGACGGCATCGGCTGCCGGCAGCTGCCCCGAGGCACGCGCCGCTTGCCAGGCGCCCCACACGCGCTGCCGCTCGCGCTTGGCGATGGCCCCGCCGAGCACGGTCGTGACCAGGCCGATGCCCACCGTCGCAGCCCAGCCGATCAGATGCACCATCCAGACCAGCAGCCCCAGCTCGAGCAGCAAGACGACGATCAGGGCCAGGAGCAGGTTGCGCAGCATGTTCCGGGGCAGTGTAGCGCTCCGACGGGGGATGCGGGGGCGCGATTGACGCGGCCGGTGCCGGGCCCTAGCTCCGGGCCATGGACTTCGGACTGGCAGGCAAGCGCGCGCTCATCACCGGATCGACGGCAGGCATCGGCTTCGCGGCGGCAACACGGCTGGCGAGGGAGAAGGCCCGCGTCATTGTCAACGGCCGCACGCAGGCGCGCGTCCATTCTGCGCTGGAGCGGCTGCGGCAGGCGGTTCCCGGAGCTGACGCGACCGGTGTCGCTGCCGACGTGAGCACGGCCGCGGGCTGCAACGCCGTGATCGCGGCCCATCCCGATGTCGACGTACTGGTCAACAACATGGGCATCTTCGAGCCCAAGCCCTTCGAAAGCATCCCCGACGCCGACTGGCTGCGCTTCTTCGAAGCCAACGTGATGAGCGGCGTACGGCTCTCACGCCACTACCTGCCGGGCATGCGCGCCCGCGACTGGGGCCGCATCGTCTTCATCTCCAGCGAATCCGCGCTCCAGATCCCGACCGAAATGATCCACTACGGCGTCACCAAGACGGCGCAGCTGGCGGTGGCGCGCGGCCTCTCGGAAACGCTTGCCGGCACCCACGTCACCGTCAACAGCGTACTGCCGGGCCCCACCGCATCCGAAGGCGTGGGTGCCTTTGTGGCGCAACTCGCCGCCGCCCGCCAGGTCGAAGCCAGCGTCGTCGAGCGCGAATTCTTCCGCGACGCACGGCCCTCCTCCGTCATCCAACGCTTCGCCTCACCCGACGAAGTCGCAGCGCTGATCGCCTTCGTCTGCAGCAGCGAAGCATCGGCGATCACCGGCGCAGCGCTGCGCGTGGATGGCGGCGTCGTGCGCTCCATTGCGTGAGGCGGATCCGGATCAGCTCCGGGAAATGGCCGTGGCCCGGGCCCCTGAGCAATCCCCCGCGAACGGGCGGGAAAGGCCCGTGTTCTCCCAGGGCGCCCTGCTGATTCCTCCCGCTCGCGGCAGTGCCCACTCGTGGCCCCACTGGTGATGAAGTGAGAGTGGCAGCGGGCATATCCTGGCGACGCGGGGGGAGCTGTGGGGCCGAGCCCTGTCTGATTCTCACCACGCGCGGCAGTGCGTTTCTTTTGTGAAGCTCTCATGTTCCATGTGGAACTTCAATTCGCGCAAAACGAGGGGCACCTCGCGTTGCGCTGTTCCTCAGGGCCGGGCCATACGACGACGAGCGACACCTCGGGGCGCAGGCGAGGGCCGCCGAGCGCGACGAGCTTCAGCTCGCGATCGATACCGGCATCGAGACGCAACGGATCCGCGCAGCGCGGATCCGCATCATCACGGCACCCAGCGCTTGGCTGGTACGAGGTCGATGCGCCAAATGAAGGGCGATTCGTCTTTCAGTGCGCAGGAGGTCTCGGCGATGATTTGTTCGACGCGCGCGCCGGTGAGGGTGTCTTCGATGGCGATGCGCGCGACGATCCAGAGCTGGCGGGGCCCAAGGAAGGTGACGACGAGCTCTTCCACGGCGGCGATAACGGGCTTTGCCGCGATGATGGCGCCGATGCGGCTGCGAATGTCGACCGACGCCTGGCGGCCGATCAGGAAGTCGCCGTTGTGGCGTGCCAGCTGGAAGGCGACGAAGGAGAGGATAGCGCCGATCAGGAGCGCGGCGATGGCGTCGGGAACGGCGGAGCCGGTCAGCTGCTGGAGGCCGAGCCCCGCTGCCGCGATCAGGTTGCCCAGCACGGCGGCCGCGTCTTCGGCAAACACCGCGCGCGCGATGGGATCGGAGGTCAGGTCGAGGTGATCGAGAAAGTCGCGACTCAGGGTGCGGGCCTCGCTCTTGATCTGGTGGTAAGCGCGACGCAGCGAGATGCTCTCCAGGCAGAACGAGAGCAGCAGCACCGCGTACGCCGCGCCGAATGACTTTGCGGGCGCAGGATGCAACAGCTCCTCGATGCCCTGCCGGAACGCGAGCAGCGCGCCGGTCACGAACACCGCCAGGGAGGCGATCAGCGCCCAGAAGTACGCCACGCGGCCGTGCCCCAGCGGATGCCGCTCATCCGGTGGAACGCGGCTGTGGCGCTGCGCGACCAGCAGCAGCACTTGATTGCCGCTGTCCGCCAGCGCGTGGAACGACTCCGCCAGCACCGCGCTCGAGCCCGTGACCAGCGCCGCGACCAGCTTGGCGGCCGCGATGGCCACGTTCACCGCCAGCGCCACCAGCACGGTGCGCACGCTCTCTGTTTCGATCTCGGCGAGCTCCGCGTCGGCCACGCTCCTGGTGTAGTCAGGAAGCCCGACGGGCTCAAAGCATTCGGGTTTCGCCCGGGCTGCCGGATCGGCGAACCTGCAGCGTGGAGACCGCCTGCGCCGCTGGCACCCGCGCACCCAGCCGGGGGCGCATCGGCGTGGGAGCGCGGCTCACGTCGGCGCACCTGGTGACCGGGGGCCGCCGGGAGGCTATCGTGCGCGGGTGCCCATCCCCTCGGCGTCGGCGGAGCCTCTCGCAGCCTACGTCGCGCCCGCCGAGTGCCCTTCCCACGCCGCATGGCTGGAAGCGCTGCGCGCACGCCTGCCGGCGCTCTTGCGCACGCATCGGCTGCTGGAGTCGTTCGACGTGCGGATCGCGCGGGATCCGAGCCCCGTGCGCTATCGGGGCACACTGCAGAGTGCAGCGCCGAACGCAGGCGGCAACCGGCGCGAGGTGAAGGGCGAGAGCTGCGAGGAGGTCGTCGAAGCGCTCTCCTTCATCGCCGCGCTCGAGCTCCAGCGGGCAGCCGAGGCAACGCCGGCAGCAGGCTCGCCGCCGACGCCGACGGCGCCGCCCCTGGAAGCGTCCCCCTACCCGCCCGCACGCGATGGCAAGAGCTCTCGTTCCTGGAGCTGGGGCGCACAGGCGTTCACGCTGTTGCAGGGAGAGATCCGCCCGAGCACGGCCCTCGACTGGGGTCTCGGCATCCAGCTCGCGTGGCGCACTCCAGTGCTGCAACCCTGGCTGCTGCTGGGCGCGTATTGGGGCCGTAGTGAGCTGCGTCAGGGGGCAGACGCGAGCGCGAGCGTCGAGCACATATCGGCACACGCGGTGGCGTGCCCCACGCGCTTTCCGAGCCAGGGAGCGCTCGCTGTTCGGCCTTGTCTCGATTTCGATCTCGGTCGGGTCAGCGGCGAGGGCCATGGGGTCGTCGGCAGCGACCAGCACGCGGCTCCCTGGGTGAGCGGTGGCATCCAGCTGCGCGGCGACCTGCTCGCCTGGGATCGCGTTCAGCTCGGCGCCTGGGTGGGCGGCGTCGTTTCCTTCTGGCACTCGCGCTTCTATCTGGTTCCGGACCAGATCGTCTTCGAGCCGGCAGCGCTCGGGTTGCGAGCCGGGGTCTTTCTGGGTTTAGTCTTTTGATGGATCGATCCGCGCGCCTGCCCATATGAAAGGGGGTTCGGCATGTTGACCCGTCCCGCAGCCCTCGCTCCCCCCGGGTCGTTGCTCGCGCCGAGCGCGCGAATGCCGGTGTCCGCTTCCCGCTCCTCCGCCCTGCCCGACGAGTTGCTCGGTGAATGGTTCCGGGCCCATGCCGGGCAACTCTGGCGCTTCGTGGCGCGCCTGGGCGTGCCCGCGCACAGCATCGAGGACGTCGTGCAAGAGGCGTTCGTCGCGGCCAGCCGCCGACGCGACGACATCGGCCCCGGCCAGGCGCGCGGCTTCCTGTTCGCGGCAGCGATCCGGCTGTCGTCCAACTATCGCCAGCGGGCCCACGTGCGCCGCGAGCGCAGCCTTGGCGAGTTGATCGAGCGCAACGCTGCCCCCGAGCCCGACGCGGAGCAGCTGCTCATGGAAAAACGCATGCGGGAGATGCTCGATCGAGCGCTCTCGGAGCTCTCGGACGAGCACCGCGCCGTGTTCGTATTGTACGAGCTCGAGGGCTTCAGCGTGCCCGAGATCGCGCGGCTGCTCGAGCTGCCGCTGGGCACGGCGGCGTCGCGCCTCGGTCGGGCGCGACCGAAGTTCTCGGACGTGGCGGCGCGGCTGCCGCCGCGCGCCGACAGGGAGGATCGATGACGTCCCCGCAGCGCGAAACGGAGCTCGCCCTGGCGAGCGATGGGCCCCCGCGGCTCCTTGCCGGTGGCACGGCCTTCGAGCAGAGCTTGCTGCAGTCGGCGCACAGCGAGCCCGTGCCCGACGCCGCGCTGCGCCGTATCGCTCGCTCGCTCAATGCTCCCCTGGCGAC
>JAICTU010000095.1 GCA_025936205.1 Polyangiaceae bacterium
CGAACAGCGCGGTCTCGACGTTGGGCTCGATGCCCGCCTTTCCGATGGCCCGCGCCACGGCATGCCGCACCGGGAAGCTCGACTCCGGCGTGAGCAAGCCGATCAGCGCGTCGGAGGTGCCGGCGATCGGGCGCGTGATCAGCGTCTCCAGGAAGCACGCCTGGCGCACCTGATCCTGCGGGGTGTTGCCGCTGTACTGCTTGATCTTCTCGGCGACCGTGACGAAGTCCTCGTCCTTGGCGACCCAGGCCAGCGCCGCACAGGCCTCCAGCCGGCTCTGCTCGTTCTCCTTCGGGTCTTCGATGTATTTGACCAGCGGCTGAAAGGCTCGGTGGTCACCCCACTCGGAGAAGCCGTCGGCGGCGCCCCAGCCGATCGCGCGCAAGCTCATGCCCAGGATCGCCATGCCGCCGGACATCAGCGACTCCATGGTGGCGTCCGCCTTCTCCGGCCGGCGCTGCAGCGAGTTGATCAGCACGGGCCAGGTCGGCTCGTCCTTCATCATACCGGCGTAGCGCAGCGCGCTCTGCGCCACGACCCACTCCTCCGGCATCGGCGGCTGCTGCCCCTCGAGCGGCAGGGCCTTCTTGGGGTTGGCCCAGGCGCGCAGCGACGGCAGCACCTTCTTCGACTCCATGGTCGCGAGCGCGCGCAAGCCGTTGGCGTGCGGGGAGACCATCTCGCGGATCCAGAACAGCAGCGCGTCCTCCGATTGCTCGCGGATCTGCGCGTGCTTGTCGGGATAGATCTGCGCCAGATCGGCGATCATGCGCGCCGCGATCACGCGCTCCTTGTTGTCGCGCTTGAGCATGATCTCGTAGTCGCTGTCGTCGCCGTAGATCTTCTGCTCGTCCATGCGCAGGCGCGCGGCCAGCGTCGGCACGGCGCGCAGGTCGCCGATCTCCGCCAGCGCAAACGCCGCCTCCACCTGCCAGTGGATGTGGTTGCCGCGCTGACCCAGATACGCCGCCAGCGCGTCCCCGCCCTTGGGGTCCGCCAGATCGTGGATCATCGTGAAGATCTGCCGCGTCTGATGCCACTCCTTGGTGGGCGTCTCGGTGCTCACGCTGCCGAGCGCGAGCACGAGCCCGCTCGTGCCGATGCCGTTGCGCAGCGCCTCGAGGAACACCTTCTTCTCCTCGACGTTGGCGCCCTGCAGCTGATCGAGCAGCGGCTTGCGCGCGCGCGCGTCGCCGATCTTGCCCAGGCCCGGCGCCGCCTGCGCGGCGATGTCGCGGTCCTTGTCGTTGACCAGCGCGATCAGCGCGTCCGTGTACTTGGGCGAGGGGTTGCGCGAGAGCACCGTCGCCACCAGCTGGCGCACCGAGGGGCTCGCGTCGGTGTGCAGCTCGGCGAGCTTGTCGAGCGAGACCAGCTTGGTGATCTTGTAGGGATCGAAAGCGTTCGCGCCGTCCAGGCGCTGCACCTGCGAGAGGTGCCCCTGCCGGTACAGGCTCATCACCTCGTCGAACGCCTCCGGCTCGCCCAGCTCCACCAGCGCCCAGGCGATCTGCGGCTTGCTCTCCGGCGCCGCTTCTTTCAGCGCGACCAGCAGCGGCGCCTTGGCCTTTTCACCCGCGGGCAGGCCGTACTCGACCAGCGCGATGGCGGCTTGCGCGCGCACCTTCTGGTCCGGCGATTGCAGCGCAGCGATCGCCAGGTCGACACCGGCGGGGTCCTTCGCCCAGGCCAGCTGCTTCAAGGCTTCTTGCTTGAGCCGCGCGTTGGCGTCGGGATCCTTGGCCCACTTCTCCCACTGCGGCAGCTGGTCCGCCTTGCTCATCATCAGCGTCTGCGTGGTGAGCTGCGCGACCTTCTCGGGCGTCATCTGCTCTTTATCGAGCTGCGTGTTGACGCCGAGGAAGAGCGCGCCAGCCGCTGCGATCAGCGCCACCAGCCCGAGCGCGACGAAGGGCTTCACCTTGCCCTTCTTGAAGTCGCCACCGCCGGGATCACCGATGCCCCCCGGGTAACCCATGCCGCCACCGCCGCGCGCGACATCACCGTCGTCCGGGGGCCACTTGGCCATCTGCACCACGGGGAGCGGTGCGAGAGGCGGGCGAATTGCGGACGTTGACGCGGCGTTCATTTCGAGCATGTAGCCTCCGAGAGTACGCGCACGCTACTCGGAATGGGGGTCTAGCCTCAAGGCCGGTTCGGAGGGCTCGTCCCGACGGCCTCTGGGCCAGGAGGTTTGGCTCGGCGCCGCGCGTCAGTGTGAGTCCCCAGGAATTGCCCGATCCATGGCTGCTCATGCCAACCTGCGCCTTCCCCACATGCCCCTCGCTCGCCCTCTCAGCGTGGCTTTCGCCGTCACGGGCGTGGTCGCGCTGCTGTCGTTCCTGCTTCCGCCGGGATGGCAGTCGACGGGCGTCGGATTGTGCCTGGTCGGCGCCACCTACCTGCTGGTGCTGCGCGGCGATGCCGAGACCATCCGCCACTACGGGCTCGGCCTGGGCGGAGCGTTCGAGCCGGTGCCGCTCGAATGGCAACGCTTGTTGCGCGCGTTCGTGACCAGCCTGCGCTGGGCGTTCGCCTGCGCAGTGCTGTTCTTCCCGGCATTCTGGGTGGGCTTCGTCGGCTGGTGGAGCCCTCCACGCGGCTTCGAGTGGCCACCGCCGCCCGGCATCGACCTGGTGCTGACCCAGATCCTCGGCATCGCGGTGCCCGAGGAGATGTTCTACCGGGGCTACGTGCAGACGGCGCTCGACGACGCCTTCCGCTGGCGCTTTCAAGTCTTCGGCGCACCGCTCGGCGCCGGCGTGCTCCTGGGCAGCATCGTATTTGCGCTCGGCCACTTCGCAACCCACGCCCACGTGGCGCGGCTGGCCGTCTTCTTCCCGTCGCTGGTGTTCGGCTGGCTGCGCGCACGCAGCGGCGGCGTCGGCGCTTCGATCCTGTTTCACGCCTCGTGCAATCTGTACTCGGCGTGGCTCACGGACGGGTACTATCCCCACTGAGCCGGCACGTCAGCTCGAGCGCTGTGCCTGCGCCCAGATGCTCACCTCGCGCGCGAAGCTTTCGAGGTCGGCGAGCCCCGTGTGCGCAGCTTCGAAGCAGCGCGGAACATCAAGACCCGCGTAGCCGTGGGCGACA
Organism: Polyangiaceae bacterium; assembly: GCA_025936205.1. The sequence continues at coordinate 3,097 of JAICTU010000095.1, forward strand.
ACATTGCGCAGGCCTATCGCCTGCGCCAGGGCTCGGGCCGTCTTGGCGGTGATGACCCGCTGCTGCTCCAGGCGCCCGAAGCTCTCCGCGAGCGAAGCGGCCGCAGGCCAGCGCTCGTCCGCGATCAGGTGGCTCGCGATATCGGCGCAGCTCTGGACAGATAGCATCAGGTTGAAGGCCACCAGATCGAGCACGTCGCGGTTGTTCTGTAACGCTTCCAACGTGGGAGGGGCGTGAGCGCGCACGCGCCCGATCCGATCGCTCAACTCGGCGAGCTTGGCGGCCAACAGATCGCGATTAACCACGCTCGAACCCCTGCTCCGCCACGCGCGCGATCCAGGCGTCCCGCTGCCGATGATACCAAGGCCGGTCCGTCTCGAGCTGCGCCAGTGTTCGCGAGCGCCACAGCGCATACGCTCCGGGGCGGGCCTCGAAGACAGGGTCGCCATCGGCGATCAACGCCTCGAGCAGCGGGATGGACGCCTGCGGCGCGGAGGTGATATCGACCTCGAGCCCCAGCCGCGAGGAGAGCGCCGCGCCCAAGGCACCCAGCAACTCCGGTGGAGCCTCCACAGCGAGGTCCAGATCCGAGCTCGGCGTGGCTGTACCGCGAGCACGCGATCCAAAGAGGATCGCCAGCCTCACCTCTGGAAATTCACCCAGCACTTCGCGGATGGCTCGCAGCGATTCGAGGTCGACCTGGCCGCACCCGGACACTCGAGCAGGATAGCACGGGTGGCGGAGCCATGCGTGGCGCGTCGGATTGACACAACGGACTGCAGGCCGAACTGCGAACGATGGGCGTGTACAGCCCCCGATAACGGACACTAGCTTGCTAAGGGGAGACCGACGGCAGGTTCCCCTGGACACGCTCAGCACATTGACCGCCTGGCTCGCGGGATTTTTTGCCTGCGCCGCCATTCACTACGCGATCCACTGGTGGCTCTCGCGCAAGGAGCGGGTGCTGCTCGTATTCTGCCTCCAATGCGTCGCGTACAGCGCCTTCTGCGTGGCGATGGCGGGATATTTTCGGGCCAAGACCATCGCCGACGTGCAAGCCACGCTCGACCGATTCGTCACCATTGGCGTGCTCGCGCATGGCGTAGCCCTGCACTTCTATGCAGAGCTGGGCGGACGCCGCGACCGAGCCGTACGCCTGCTGCTGACGGGCTGGCTCGTCGCGCTCGCCCTGCTCAATCAATGGGTACCGGTGCGCGGCGTAGTCCTGGAGCTGCAAACGGTGCAACTGCCGGGCGGCGCCACGAGCGTGTTGCCGATCCGCACTCCGCCCGGTGCGACCCTGGTCCTGCTCTATGTGGCCGTGGTGCTGGTGCATTGCTATGGCTTGTTCGTTGTCCAGCTGATCTGGCGGCGCGATCGCAGCGGTTCGCTCCTGCTCGCCCTCGGCTCCGCCGCGATCCTGAGCAGCGCAGTGCTCGCCCTGCTCGTCGATTTTGCGCACCTGCGCGCACCGGTCCCCGGCGCATGGCCACACGCTCTGTTCGTGCTCTGCGCGACACTTTTCTTGTCGCGCGAGTACTCGGCGCGCGGCAGGCGCCTCGCAGCGAGCGAAACGGAGCTGCGCGCGCACCGCGAGCGGCTGGAGGAGCTGGTGGCACAACGCACGCTCGAGCTCAGCGCCGCCAAGGAAGACGCCGAGCGCGCCAGCCGCGCCAAGAGCCTCTTCTTGGCGCACATGTCGCACGAGATCCGCAACCCGCTGCACGCCATGCTGGCCTACACGCAGAGCCTGGAGCGCGATCCGGCGCTGGGCCGCGCGCAGCGGAACAAGCTCGACGTGGTCAGCTCCAGCGGCAAACACCTGCAGACGCTGATCAGCGACGTGCTGGAGATGTCGAAGATCGAGGCGGGCCGCCCCGAGCTGGTCGAGGGCCGCTTCGACCCGTGGGCAACGCTGGTCGAGGTCGAGCGCATGTTCTCGGGCGAGGCCGCCGCCAAGGGCATCCAGCTCGCGATCGAGCGCGCTTCCGAGCTGCCGCGCGCGCTGCTCGGCGACGGACCCAAGGTCAAACAGACCCTGATCAACCTGGCCAGCAATGCCCTCAAGTTCACGAAGCAGGGCTCGGTCCGCGTGCAGGCGTCCTCGCGGGAGCTCGCAGAAGGCCTGGTCCAGGTCGAAATCGTGGTCGCGGACACCGGCGTCGGCATCGCGGCGCAGGACCTCGCGCGCATGTTCCAGCCCTTCGAGCAGCTCGACGCGGGCAAGCGCGCGGGCGGCTCGGGGCTGGGGCTCGCCATCAGCCTGGCGCACGCGCGGCTGATGAGCGGCGACCTGCGCGTGGAGAGCACCCCGGGCGCCGGCAGCAGCTTCAGCTTCAGCTATGTGGCGAAGCGCGTCGAGCCGGAGGCGCCCGCGATGCTCGAACCGAACGGCGCCTCGGGGGCAACGCGCCGGAAGGTGCTGGTCGTGGACGACGTCGCCATCAACCGCGAGATCCTCGCGGACCTGCTCACGGAGACCGGCTTCGAGACGCGCACGGCAGCAGCCGGCGCCGTCGCGCTCGACATTCACGCCGACTGGTGCCCCGATCTCGTACTGCTCGACCTGCGCATGCCCGGAATGGACGGTCTCGAGGCCATCCAGCGGCTCAGGGCGGCAGGGTCTCGCGCGCTGATCGGAGCGCTCACCGCCAGCACGCTGGAGCAGGACGAACGCGACGCCCTGGATTTCGGTGCCGACTTCTTCCTGCGCAAGCCGTTCGAGGATCAGGAGCTGCTGGACAGGGTCGGGAGCCTCCTCACTGGTGTGCCCGGATAGCAAAGGCTGGCGCGTTCGGCGCAGTCGCTGGCGCGGTTTGCGCCGGCCGCCAGCGATCTGCTGAGCTACCCTTGCTCTGCATGAGCTGCCGAATCCAGAGCAAGCTCCCGTTGGCACTGAGCATCGGGGTGGTGGCATGTGGTGGAACAGCGTCCAACGACCAGCGGCCGCCGCCCGATTTGCCCCCCGAGACGCCGCACGAGTCTCTGGGGCAGCCGGTGCCGCTGGGCGGCACTGACCAATGCCCACCTCGCCCGCTCACGCTGGCGGATACGCTGGCAGCAGCGCTCGAGGACGTGCGCGAGCAGCCGGCAGCCTCCCGGCCGTTCCTGCGCTACGTGAGCACGGCGCAATTTCGGCCCAGCTGCGACACCCAGGACCGCGCGCTGGAGCGGGCGAGGCTGGCGGTGAGCAAGATCATCAACTCCATGAGTCGCGAGCCCCGAGCGGTCGTTCCAGCAGCGGTGGGGCCCGAGGGGTTACTCTTGCGCCTGGACCTGCGCGACTACGGCTGGCAACAGCCCGTCACGATCTCGGGGCAAAGCTTCCCCGATGCATGGCAGGCCATCGCGCGGAACGCCGCGATCGCTCTCGAGCTGCAAGGCGGAACAGCCAGCGAGCTCGAGCGCGAGCTGGGCACGCGCGTGCCCGTGCTCTCGTCGAACGCCTTCGTGGCCACCGCGGTGAAAGGCGAGCTGTACTACGCCGTCCTGCAGCTGCCCTCGACGCTCGGCGAGCTGAAGCTCCAGCTCGGCATCAGCGGGGATGAAGACCTCGAGCACGGGTCGTGGGCGCGCGCCGCGTTTTCAAACTCCGGGCACAGCACGCAGGATCGCGGCGTGGCACGCTATCGGGGCAGTGCGCTCGGAGCGGGCTACTTCTGGCAGACCTTCGACTACGCGCCCTCCGCGCGTTCGGATGCGCTCTACCTCGAACCACTCTCGACACAGGCGGACGCCCATCAGGTGATGTTCTCCTTGCCCAATGGGCTGCCCGCCTACTTCGCGAGCGACGGCGACGGTGCGCGCCTGACCGAAGCGCGCTTCGTGATCGACCCGGCTCAGAACAACGGCCACACCTGGGTCATGGGCTCCTGCACCAGCTGCCACAACGCCGGCATGGTCACGCTCACGGATGCGGCGCGCAGCTTCGCCGAGGCCAACACCGAGCTGTTCACGGACGCTCAGCTGGCACGCATCCGGGAGAGCTTCCTCCCCGAGAGCGTGCTGCAGGCGCTCATGGACGGCGACAGTGACACCATCCAGACCGCAGCCGAACGCGCGGGCCAGCCCCGGGGGACTCCGGAGCCAGTGTCGCGCCTCACCCTGGATTACGAGCTCACCCTCACCTTCGATGGTCTGGCGGCCGAGCTCTTTCTCGACCGCGCGTCGTTGATCGAACAGCTACCGCGCCTGCCCGAAGAGATCGCCGCCGCCGCGACGTCGGGGAGGTTGGAGCGCTCCGTGTTCGAGGCGCGTTACCTGGAAGCGGCCTGCGCGCTGTACGCGACGGCCGAGAGCTCACCGGTGGGGTGCCCGTGAGCCGCTGGACCGTGGCGCTGTCGCTCGCGCTCTTGCTGCCGGCCTGCGGCAGCCGCGCGGCCCTCTCCGTGCTCGGAGACGAGCCGCATCCGAGCCACGCTCCCGCCGGGCACGTGCACTTTCCGAGCATCGCGGAGACGGCAGCCGTCGCGGAGCCCGGAACGGGGCCAGGGTCGCGCCCTCGTGACAACGGCTTCGGGCCGGTGCCCCGTGAATGCGAGCTCGCGGTCCCTTCGCTGGACAGCGTTCTCTCCAACATCCAGGCGGATGTCCTCGCGCACCCCGCCGGTGACCGCCCCTTTCTGCGCTATGTCAGCGCCGGCTTCTCTTATCCGACCTGGTGCATCGAGGACACGCCCGTCAACGTGGTGGCAGACGCCATGCCGCTCCTGCTCAACTCCCTGTCGCTGACCCGGAGCGCCGCCACAGCTGAACCCCTCGCCGGCAACGCGGCGGCGCTGCTGCGCATCGATCTGCGCGAGATGGGCTGGGAACGCCCGCTCCAGATCGGCGAGCAGCACTACAGCAACGGCTGGGAAGCCCTGAGCGCCAACGCCACCGAGGCCGTCAGCCTGCGCGGGCCCGAGGCGGACGCGCTGTGGCAAGAGCTCGGCACCCGCACCCCGCTGCTCCAGGCGCATGACTTGATGCACGCGGCGCTCGCAGCCGGTGTCTACTACGCGCTGCTGGACGCGCCTCCGACCCTGGCCCAGCTGCGCGCCGCCCTGGGTATACCGCCGCAGCTCGAGAGTGCGCCCAACGCGTACTGGCGTGCGATCACCACCCAATCCCGCATCTCGCGGCAGGATCGCGTCGTGCTCCGTTACCGGGGAGCCGTGGATGCCCCGCTCTTCTGGCACACGCTCGATTGGCTGCCGCACGCCGCATCCGGCAGCGCTTTTGCGGACCCTCTCGCGCGCGCGGCGGACGAGAGCGCGATCCTGTACACGCTGCCCAACGGCATGCCTGCATACTTTCTCGCCGCCGCCGATGGCAGTCGCCTGGACGAGTCCAGCGTGCTCCTGGACGCGAGCGAGGACGACTTCGTCCCGCACACGGCCCCCTCTTGCATGCGCTGCCACGCGGACGGCGGCGTGATTCCCGTCGTGGATGAGCTGCGCGCCTATGCCGCCACCGATCCCAACCGGCGCTTCAACGGGCGAGAGCTGGGGGTGCTCGCCGAGGTCTACCCGTCTCAACAGGACCTCGACACGCTGTTCGAGGCCGACCGCCGTCGCGTGGAGGCCGCGCAGGCGCGGCTCGGGGTGCCCACGCCCAGCAACGGCTCACCGCTCGTCGAATTGCTCAGCGCGTATACTCGGGATCTGGAGCCCGTGACCGCGGCCGCCGAGCTGTTCGTGAGTCGAGCGGAGCTGGAGCGCCGCCGCGGCGAGCTGCCCGGTCCGCTGCGCGTCGTCCTCAGCGTGGGCAGCATCGGCCGCCCCAGCTTCAACGAGAGCTACGGCGCGGCGCTGTGCGCGCTGTCGTCGACCAGCAGAAACCAGCCCGTGGATTGCCCCTGACGCTCAGGCGCGTCCCCGCTCACTGCGGCTCGGGATAGCGAGCGCGCAGGTCTGCCGCCAGGCTCGTTCGTTCGTTCGTCGACATGTCCATCGGGTAACCCTCGACGACCCAGAACTGGCGGGTCGCGGCCCAGTCGAAGCAGCTGCCCGCCTCGAGATAGCCATAGAGGTCCCAGATGGTTGCATTCGCCGGATCCGCAACGGCCTCGCGGCTCTCCGGCCACTTGAAAAACGGCGGCTCGCCGCGCTCTTCCAGAAACGTCGAAACCTCGTCCGCGGCCTTCGCGCTCGTAGAGGGAAGGACTTGCCCGCCGACAACTACGCCTGTCGACTCGTAGTCCGCGTAGATGGCGCCTTGCACATGCACCTTGACCCCGATGATTTGCGGGGTCGGATTGGCCAGGTCCTGGCGCGTCGCCTCGCGGCTCGGATCGGCCAGCGTGAGCCCAAACGGTTGGGCACGCCAGGGGAACTCCACCTCTGGATCGAACGGTCGAATTCTGGCCAGCTGCCTCATGGCCGCTCCCACCAGCCTGGAGACGCTGTCGCTGCTCGCGAGGTACAGCGAGCCATCCGGACCGATCGCGCCGATCGGCGCCTGCGTGAGGGACAGCGGCTGACTTTCTGCCACCTGCCCTGCTTCAATCCAGCGCACCGCCGAATCGCTCACGGTGATCAGGCGGCCGCGCGCATCGAAACCGATTTGCTCGCTAGACGCAGGCGAGGCATCCAGGAGCAGGGGCTCGCGCTCCAGACTGGTGCCGTTCCAGCGCAGGCGCTCGCTGTCAGAATAAAGAACGTCCTGCCTGGCATCATAATGGATCAGGTTCACGTCCGGAGCCAGAGGCCCTGCCCATGCGCTCCCCGACCAGCGATACAGACCCGTGCCCGTAGCAACCCAGAGGCTGCCGCCCCCTCCTGCCGCAATGGCATTCACACCGGGATCCGGTACATCGATCCGAGGGCCGAGCGTGGGATAGACCTGCCGCGTCCAGACGCGCGAGAACTCCTCGAAGGGCTCGCTGCCCGTGACCCAAGCAGTGCCGTCGCGGCTCACACTGAAGAGCGGGCTGCCGAGGTCGTACACGGTGCGGAACGCGCCGTCTTCGATCACGACCAGCGGCTCGTGGGGGCTGAATGCCCAGACCCGATTGCTGCCGTCCACTGACAGCTGCAACGGACCCTGGGGCAGCGGCGAATCGATCCACGTGTAGCGGTGGATCTCGCTACCTTTGACGGCAAACAGGCCTTCACAGGCGCTCAACCAGACCACGCCGGTCTCGTCCACCAGCATCTGGTTGGCGGAACTGAGAGACAGTTCGGGCAGCACGCGGCCCTCGCTCGGCAGTGGGGTCTGAGACGAGGCCGCGACCTCGGAGCCGCTCCCGTCAGAGGCCAAGGGGGTTCCCGAAGCATCGACACAGTAACCCTGCTCGCCGCAGTAAGCCCCGCTCGCGACCGCGCCGCAGTCGGCGTCCTGTTCGCAATTCAGCCAATTCGACGAGCTCGAGGTCCGCGGACTGCTGGCCCTGCCGCAGCCCAGAGCAGCCAGCAACAGCGCGACGCCCAGCCCGTTCCGCTCACTCCGCTTCCACATCTCGAGTCTCATCGAACTGCTCACTTTCGCCGGACCCGCAGGCCCGGACATACTGCCCCAGATACACCACGACCTGCTCGGCGGGCTCCGCGCCGGGCGTGCCGGCGTTGACCGCGTCGATGCGCTCGCGCAGACCTTCCAGCTCGCCACGCACTCGCTTCAGCGTCGACTTGGCTTCAGCTTCCAGCGGATGTCCCGGCCATACGTCGAGCGACCATGTGGATCCACCGACGGTATCTGCCGTGCCCGCGGCGCGCGCCCCGCCGCGCAGCTTCATGCTCACGGCGCTCACCAGGGCCTGATAGTGATCCAGCACCGCGGCCTCCCAGCCCTTGGCGGCCCCGCACGGCACATCGAAGCGCTCGCTGCGATAGCGCTCGCCTTCGCGCAGCACCTTGCCTTCGGCGATCAGCTCGGCCAGCGCTCGCTGCACGCTCTCGCCGCTGATGTGCGACTGGGCGCTGATCTGCTCCGCCGTGATCGGCCCTTGCCGGTACGCGCTCAACCAGACCAGGTAGCGGTTGGCCTCCTCGCGTCCCTCGGGATCGAGGAAGTCCGCCTCGTTGGCAAAGCGATACACGGCACTCTGCGCGCGGCCGGAACGATAGGCGAGCCCGGACTGCACGAGGTCGTTCAGGACCCCGGAGACGATCTCGGTGTCGTCGTGCGCAAAACGCTCGAGGATGCGCGCCGTGGTGACGGGCTCGTGCTGCTGCACGAACTCCAGCACCGCCTCCCAGACCGTCTTGCCGGCGAAGCTCTTGCTCTGCTCGAGCGACTGGACCCGGCGATGGTAGGTGCGCAGGCCCATACCGAACATGTCCGCGATCACCTTCTTCTTGAGGCCCTGCGCGGACAGCTCGCGCGTCAACCCCAGGAAGACATCGTCGGCCACGCGGGCCAGCGGCGCCCGCACGCCGCCCGCCGTGGCCAGCTGCGCGATGAACACCATGGTTTGCTGGACGATCGTGTTGATGAGCAGCTGCGAGTTCACGCTGATTCCAGGCCTGCGACGCCCTCCGGAACACCCGGCGCCTCGATGAAGGCAGCTTGGAATGGCGCGCCCTCCGTCGCCAGTGACAGAGTTGTCCGGGTGTCTGCCACCCAGCAGGGACGGATTGCAGGCCGGGCGAATTTCTTGGGCTCGCCGCTGCGCATCGTCGAGCGACGCCAGGATGTGCCCCGCCCACGTTGGCGCGGGGTGGGCACATCCTGAAGGCTTCCGGCGTGTGCAACGCCGAGCCCTTTTCCGGCGTCAGTCCCGGAGCGTCGGTCCGCAGTCGAACGCGTCGCTGCCCGCGGCGCAATCGCCCAGCAGCTCGTCGCACACGCCGTCACCCAGCCAGGGGCAGCTGGCGAGCTGCGCGGGCCCCGACAGGTTCGAGACGATCTTCACGCTGCTCGCGCCAGGCAGCTGCCGGAGCGCCGTCAGCGCCGTATCGTCCAGGCCAGCGTTGGCATGGATCGCCAGCACGTCGGCCTGCTGGAGCTCGGGCAACGGCAGCTCGACCAGGCGGGGATTTCTCTCCACCGCCAGCGACTGGACCGATTGCAGCGTGCTGAGCCCCGAGAGGCTGGTCAAGGCCGTGTTGCCGCTGACCAGCACTCCGCTCGCCCGCGCGACGCCCGGCAACCCCGGGCCCGTTTGCAGGACGGGATTGTCCACGACCTGCAGGTCGAACGAGCAACTCCCGCAGTCGGCGTTGGCAAAGACCGGCAAACGCAGCAGCGCACCGTTGCCGGCGACGATGAGCTGCTGCAGCCCGCTCACGCCACTCAGCGCGTCGACCTGTTCGAGCCGGGGGTTGTCGTGCAGGCTCAGGGCCCGGAGCGTATCCAGCTGAGCCAGCGCATCCAGGTTCTCGACGTCGGTCGCGGTCAACGACAAGCTACCGAGCGAAGTCAGTGGAGCAAACGCCTGCAGGTCGCGCAGCTCCGGACAGTTCTGGAACACCAGGTCTGCGCGTGGCGCGAGCTGAGGCAGCCCGGCCGGAGCACTCACCCGCTGGACATCGGAGAAGGCCAGCGTACTGCTAATGCTCCCTCGCTCGAGACCGCTGAGCTCGAGCTCGATCATGCCGCTCAGGTACAGCTCGCCGATCGCGGCGCTGCCGAGCCCCTCGAGGGAGGCCAGCGCCGGCGACCCCGTCAGCGAGAGCCGGTCCGCGGACGTCAAGTGCGCGAGTCCCTGGACGCTCACCAGCGAGCTGCTGCCGTAGAAGGCCAGCTCGCTGGCGTGCTCGAGGGCGTCGAGCCCGGACAGATCGGTGAGCGAGCTCTGTCCCAGAAGTTGCAGGGTGCCGACCTGCTGCAGACCGCTCAGGCCATCCAGGCTGCGCAGCTCCGAGACACCCTCGCCCGAGCTGATGCTGATGGTTTGTGCGCTGTGCAGCCCCTGCAGACCGCTCAGGCTGAGCAACCCCTGGTTGTCCGCCAGCACGAGCTCGATCAGGCTCTCGGGCATCTGGCCTCCCTCCAGGGACACGAGGGATGGGTTGCGCTGGAGCCGCAGGGACGAGAGCGCGCTCGCGTCGCCGAGCCCGTCGAGCCGGGTGAGCGCCGAGCCCTCGATCTCCAGCTGCGAGAGCGCGATGCCGCTCAGGCCCGCCAGATCGAGCAGCGGGCAATTCGTGGAGCGGAGTACCGCCGTCGCATCGAGCTGCTGGAGACCGGCCAGGCTCTGCAGGTCCGGATTGTCTTGCAACACGATGCCGAGCACGCTCTCCAGCGCTCCCAGGCCGCGCAAGCTCGAGAGCCCCGTGCACTGTACGATCTCGAGCGCTCCGGTGCGTCCGCCGGAGCGGGCGTCGACGGGCACGGAGTACAAGGGCGAGGTCTCGGCGCCGATGTGCTTCAAGCGTGCGAGCGGCTCCAGATCGCTCAGCGAGAGCCCCTGCAGCCGCAGGTGGGTGGTCTCTTCCAGCGCAATGAAGCCGGCGAGCGGGTTGGCGGCTTGTTGTCCGCGAACCGTCGTGGCCGCGCCGTACACCTCCACGCCGCCGTTCACGTCGCGCAGGGACGAGAGCGGCGCCTCGTCGATGCCCGGGAAGATGCGCAGCACGAGCGAACCGTCGATCCGCTCGCAGCCGCTCAGGCGATCGAGCTCGGTCTGATTGTCGATGTCGATCGAGTCGGGGTAGACACCATCCGGACAGTACTGGCCGCCGCGAGCCGCCGTGCCCTCGGCAACGGGCGCCATTCCGGGTCCGTCGCTGGACTCGCCGGGCTCGGTCTGCTCCGTGTCCGTGACCGCTGGCGCTTCGTGCGAGCCGGATTTCGCTGCGCCGCCGCAGGCCAGGCTCGGAGTCAACAGCGCCACCTGCAACCACCGCTGCGTCCGCTTCATGGGCGTTAGCCTGGCCCAAGGCCCCCGCGGCCGCCAGGCGATACCGGAGGGAAAATCGGCCGCCGCTCGCGCGAAAACCGCCAAAAAAGCGCGCACGGGTGACGGATTCAGGAGCGCCGCGACACACGCCGGCGCGGCCTCAATGCGCGCGCGCCAGCGCCAATCCGATCTCGAACAAGATCAACAGCACGATCGCCAGCTCCAGGAGCACCAGCCGGCGATCCCGCGCCACATCCAGCACCAGCTCCAGCGCTTCCTGGATGCTGCGCAGCTTGAGCTCCAGCGACTGGTAACGATCTGCCAGGTCGAACTCCGCGCGCAGCTCTTCGTAGATGCGATCGATGCCGGGGTCGTCCCAGGTCTCGTCGGGCTTGTCGAGCAGGTGCAACACCGAGAGCACCTCATTGCGCGCGCCGATGGCGGCGCCGATGAAGCGATGCAGCGGGCGGGTCAGGATCGGCACGGTGCCGCGCAGCTCGAGCTGTTCCACCAGGCGATCGGTGCGCCCGAACATCTCCTCCACGATGCGCTCGTAGTACTCCATGGCGGCGCTCTGTCCGACGGTCATGGCGATCACTGCGGCGCGCTCCGGCGTGACCCCGTCGAGCGTGAGCACGTCCTGGGCGACGCGCGGGGCCGATCGCGCGTCTTCGCGCACCGTGAACTCCTCCTTGATCACGGTCGAGGTCAGCTTGGGTTGCGCGGAGCGCAGGCGCGCGATCTGCTGGTCCCGCTCCTGCGGCGGTACGTCGTGAAAGACGACCGCCCCGAACGGGTAGATGAACGTCTGGCCCCCGGCCGAGTGGGGCACGCGCAGCTCGTGGCTGGTGCGCGTGGCGGTGGGGTACAGGAGCGCGATCTCCCGGAGCGCGATGTTTTCTACGAATGCGACGGCATGGAAGGTATGGACCCGGATCGCCCCGGCGGGGTCAGCCTGCATTGGCCCCACTCTACCACCTCGGCGGTAGGGCTCCGCATTTCTGCGGGAATCCAGAGCTCCAGCCAGTTACTGAACGTTTCTTCGCGGCCCGTTTCGCGCCTGGCGACCGGTCCCGCCTCGCGAGCCACTTCAAATGGCCTCGAGACCTGGCCTAAACTGCAGGAGATGCCGGATTCGCCATCGCCCCGCCTGCGCCCGACACCACCCACTCCCGCCGTCGTACACGAAATCGTTGCGCGCGCCCTGATCGAAGACCTGTCCGGAGGTGACCTGACCACCGACGCGACCGTCGCTTCGGAGCTGACCGGGCTCGGCGTGGCGATCTCCAAGTCGCCGCTGCTCGCCTGTGGCAGCACGGTGGCGCAGGCGGTGTTCGCCGCGGTCGACCCGAAGCTCGAGTTCGAGACGCTGGTTCCCGACGGGGTCTGGGTCCCCGCCGATCGCCCGCTCTGGGAAGTGCGGGGCTCGGCGCGCAGCATTCTGATGGCCGAGCGCACGGCGCTGAACTTCGTGCAGCACATGAGCGGCATCGCCACCCTGGCCCACCGCTTCATGCGCGAGATCCCGGTCGGCTCCGGAACGCGCATCGCCGACACGCGCAAGACCACGCCCGGTCTGCGCGCGCTGGAACGCTACGCCGTGCGCGCGGGCGGCGCCCACAACCATCGCGACGACGTGGGTTCGGCGATCTTGATCAAGGACAACCACATCGTCGCCAGCGGCGGCGTGGCGGCAGCGGTGCTGCGTGCCCGCTCGCGCGCTCCGCACACCTCCAAGATCGAGATCGAGGTGGCCAACCTCGAGCAGGTCGAACAGGCGTTGGCCGCCAAGGTCGACGTGGTGATGCTGGACAACTTCGACCTGGCACAGATCCGCAAGGCCGTGGCGCTGATCGCCGGCCGCGCGCTGGTCGAGGTGTCGGGCAATGTGACGCTGGAGCGCGTGGCAGACCTGGCACGCGCGGGAGCCGACGTGATCAGCGTCGGCGCGCTCACGCACTCCGCTCCTGCGGCAGACGTGTCGCTCGGCATTCGCACCCCGATGCCAGAACGGCCGATGGCGGCTTGACCCCGCGTTTCGAGGTCGAGCGCTTCGCGCAGCTACGCCGCTCTCGACCCGGACTGTCCTGGGGCGAGCCGCTCACGTACGCCGAGGAGACGGGCTCGACCAACGACGATGCGCTCGCGGCGGCGCGCCAGGGCGCGCCCAGCGGCAGCGTGTTTCTCGCCGAGCGGCAGACGCGCGGCCGCGGGCGGCGCGGCCGGAGCTGGATCGCCGAGAGCGGGCAGAGCTTGCTGTTTTCGGTGCTGCTGCGCCCCTCCGGCAGCGGCGGGCCGAGCGGCGAGGCGGGTCCCGGCCAGACCGGCGCGCTGACGCTGGCAGTCGGGCTGGGTGTGCGCGCGGCGCTCGCGCCGTTCAGCGAGCAGCCGCTGAGCGTGAAGTGGCCCAATGACATCCTGAGCGGCTCGCGCAAGCTGGCGGGCATCCTGTGCGAGAGTCAGCTGCAGGGCGGGCGGCTCGAGGCGGTGGTGATCGGCGTCGGCATCAACGTCGGGCGCCAGTCCTTCCCGGCGGAGCTGCAGAATGACGTCACCTGCCTGGAAGAGCTGAGCGGGCGCGGGCACGCGCGGGAGCCGCTGCTGATCGAGGTGCTGCGCGAGGTGGAGCGGCGCGTGGCCGGGGGCGCCCGCAGCGAGCTGCACGAGCTGATCGAGGAGTTTCGCGCCCACGATGCCCTGCGCGACCGCAAGGTGTTCGTGAGCGGCGCGCGCGAGCTGAGCGGCATCGCGCGCGGCGTGGACGACCAGGGGCACCTGCTGCTGGAGGCGGACGGCGTGCTGCTGGCGCTGAATTCGGGCACGGTGCGGCTGGGTTGAGGGATCAGCTCACGGCTGCTTCCCGCAGTCGTAACGGTCGGTGCCGGGAGCGCAGATGCCGTCGACGGGGGGCTCGTCACAGAAAGTGTCCCGAACGTAAGGGCAGGGGTCGAGCAAGAGCGGATCGCCCTCGTTGCCGGCCAGCTTGTACTTCCGGGCGCGGCCCGTGATCGAGAAGATCGAGGCCGTCGAGAAGCTCGGGTTGGAGACGACCTTCAGGTCCTGTACCTCCTGGATGAGCATCGGTAGCTCGATCGACGCCAGGTTGGGATTGCGGATCACCTCAAACACATCGAGCGATTGGAGCCATGGCAGGCTGACTGCCTGGAGCACGGGATTCTCTTTCACGTTCAGGAGGCCCATTGTAGTCAACTGCCCGGCGTCAACGATGCTCTGCAGCGACTCATTGCCGACCAGCTCCAGGCGGCTCATTGCCGTGGCTGCACCCTCCGGCAAGGTAAAGCTCACGAGCTTCGGATTGTGGTCAATGACCAGCGCGTCGACGCCTTGGACATTCACGTCCGTGAGCTGAAGGTTGTTGCTCAAGGTCAGTGACAGGCCCGGCGACGCCGAGAAGGTCCTGATCCCGGTGTTGTCCAGAGTGATGCTATCGGCAGTGATCGGGATCTCTCCCGTGAAGGCGGGCAGCGACTGCAGTTTCACCGTTTGCAGCCTGCGTGCCGTGAGGTTCAGCCCGTTCAGGCTGGTCAGATTGGACAACCCGACGATGCTCAGATTGTCGAGAATGTGTAAGTTCTCCAGGCCCCTCAGATCGCGCAACCCGGGGCTGCCCATCAGGGAGAGTCCCAGACTCGACTGTGCGCCCACGCTTTCCAGCCCGGAGAGGCTCGCGAGAGAAGAAACGCCGAGATTCGCGAGGATCAGATTCCCGGAGACGAGCTGCAGGTTCTCCAGCCCCGCGAGCGACGACAAGCGCTGCCCCGATGGGGGACGAATGGTCAGCGTGCCAAAGAAGTTGCGCAGTGAGCTCAACGCCTGCAGATCGGCGTCGAAGGCGATCTCCAGATCGCCGTAGATCTTGTCACAGCCCGCCAGGCGATTCAGCTGCTCCTGATTCTGGTAGGGCGGCACGGGCTGGAAGGAGCTCGTGTAGCACGGCAGCGGAGGAGGATAGAGCTCGTCCACAGGTGCAAACTCGCTGCCCCCAGGCGGGGTGGCGGCGGCCTGGGGTGATGCACCCTCTGCCGGCAAATCTGCGGCTGGATCATCATACGGCAGCCCATCTCCGAGCGCATTGTTCCCGATGCGCTCCCCCGTCTCCACGTCGACGCACCAACCGCCGGCGCAGGTCGCGCCCGCGATGCCGCCGCAATCCGACTCGCCGGTGCAACCGAGAAAGTGGGACTCGCTGTCCATTTCCGGTTTTGGACCGCGAGCGATGCCGCAGTCGAGCAACAAGAGCAGCGCGCCAGGCGCGAACCAGGTCCGTGAAAGATCTCGTCGAAGGTGTCTGTTCATGACATTTCCAGCGGGGTCTCAGTTGCGGCAATCGAGCTTGTCGGTGCCCGGGGCACACAGGGAATCAGTGGGAGGTTCGTCGCAGTAGCCGTCGCCGACGAAGGGACAGGGATCGAGCCCAACGCCGAGGACAGAGCACCGGCGGAACGCAACTTGGGAAGATCCTGGAGCGACACGTTCGGCATTTGATGGGGAAGCTACAACCCTTCCAGACTCACCAGCTCGGAAGCCTGATCGATCGACAAATATCCCAGTACCGCGAGCCCCTCCAAACCGGTCAATCGCGGAGGGTGGTGTTAAACAATGTCGAGTTGACCGGCGGAAAGCCAAGTCCGCCGATCCATAGGCCGCCAGCGAGGTTGCGGAGCGCATGCAGTGGCCGCAGGTCGGCGTCGAACGACAGGCTGGTGTCGACTCTTCCAAGAGCTCTTCTGCTCATGACTCCACCTCCTGGTCTTCCTCTCGATCGGAAGGCGAGCGCTCTCGCTCCGAGTTGTCCATGACGGACTGGCCCGCGTACAGCGTCACCGTCCAGAACTTGTCCGGGCGCGTGCTCTGATCGTTGAAGGCGCGAATGCGCTCGCGCAAGCTGGAGGTGCGCTCGCGGAAGGCGGCGAGCTGCCCCAGCGCCTCTTGCTCCAGCGGGTGCCCGGGCCACACGTCAAAGCTATAGGTGCTACCGCCGACCTGGTCGCGCCGCCCGCCGTCGTCGGCGAGCTTGGCCACGATCGTCTTCACCAGCGCCTGGAAATGGTCGAACACCGCCGCTTCCCAGCCCACGCGCGCGTCCCTCGGCACGAAGAACTCGCTCGCCGCGTAGCTCGCCTCGCCTCCGGGCCCGGCTTGCTCGCGCACGCGCCCGGCCGCGAGCAGCCGCGCCAGCGCGGCATCGAGCTGCTTGCCGCGCGCCAGCTTGCTCAGCGCCTCGCGCGCGATCGGGCCCTCACGGTAGATCAGCGCCCAGACCAGCTCGTCGCCGCCGGCGCCCTCGTCGTTACCGCTCAGCCGTCCGAGCTCCTCCGGGCGCGCCACGCGATACGCCGTGCCGGCGCCCGTGCCGGTGCGAAACACCAGCGCGCTCTCACACAGATCATGCAGCACGCCCCGCACCAGTTCCGCGTCGTCGCGGTGGAAGCGCCGCAGCACGTCGGCGCGCGTGGCGATGCCGGCTTCCTCTACGTACGAGAGCACCGCTTCCCAGAGCGAACGCCCCTGCTCCGTCGAGCTCTCGCTCAGGCGCTGGATCTTGCGTTGATAGGTGCGCAGCGCCATGCCGAACATGTCCGCGCAGACCTTGCGGCTCACCCCCTGCTCGTTCAGCTCGTTCGCCAGCTCCAGAAACACCTGATTGGCCACGTTGGCCAGCGGCGCGCGCACGCCCTGCGCCGTCGCCAGCTGGGCGATCAGCACGGTGGTCTGGCGAATGATCGAATCGATCAGCAGCTGCAGGTTCATCGCTGGTCCAAGTGCTCGGGTGGGATCGCCGCGCGGCGCTCAGGGCGCCTTGGCGCAATCGACGAGATCGGTACCCGTCGCACACAGCACCTCATACGGCGTCTGCGGATAGGGATTGCTCGCGCTCATGGCATCGCAGTAACCGTCGCGCTCGAAGGGACACGGGTCGAGACCGACGGCATCCCCCTGGTTCGCGCCGACCTTGGCCTTCCCGGCGAGCGCGCTGACGGAGGACAGCGTGTCCGAGCGCAGGCTGGCGTTCGAGACCACGACCAGGCTCTCGACCGGTTGCTTCAGCTGCGGCAGATCGAGCGTGGTCAGGTCTGGATTCTGTACCACCTGCAGCGTGGCCAACGACTGCAGCCCGGGTAGGCTCAAGCGGCTCAGCCCGTAGTTGTTGTTCACCGAGAGCGTGTCCAGCGCGGTCACCTCGGCCAGGCCGCTCAGGCTCTGCAGCATGTAGCTGTTGGTGATGTCGAGCTTCTGCAGGCCGGCGATGCGCGGCGGCAGGACCAGAGAAGTGACCGTGGAGGAGAACCGGATGCTGAGCTCGTCGACCGTGCCGACGCCTCCCAAGTCCGTGAGAATGCTGTTGCCATCGAGCACCAAATTATGGACATGCGTCCCCGACAGCATTTCGAGGCTGGTGAGGCCGGTGGATTGCAAGTTGAGGGTGTCGATCGTCCTGACGGAGCGCAAGGCTTCGGCCGAGGCCAGGTTCGGCAGGCTCTGGAGCGAGATGGTGCTCATGCTGACCGGGAGGTGCAGCGCGTCGATGCTCTCGATCCGGAGACCGGAGAGCTCCAGGTGATCCAGTCCCGTCAGGTTCTCGAGGCCACTCAGGTCTCGCAGCTCGCTCTCCGAGATGGACAGCTCGTCGTCGGGCGTGGTGCCGACGCGGCGCAGATTGCCCAGGTGCGCCAGTGAAGATTCCTCGAGCCGCATCAGGCGCAGCGAGCCCGAGATGATCTCGAGCTGATCGAGACCTTGCAGCGAGGCTTGCGGCTGCTTCAGCGGAAAAATGGACAGGCTGCCATACAGGTTGCGCAGCGCATGCAAGGGCCGCAGATCGGCACTGGTCGTCAGCTTCAGATCTCCGTAGATGCTCTCGCAGCCCTCGAAGCGATTGATCTGGCCCTGCTCGGTGATGGGTGCTCCCGGCACCAGCACCGTACAGCGCGCCTCATCGGAGGACGGAGGCTGGACCGCGCCTGCAACCGGAGGCTGCTCGGTGCCTGCAACCGGCGATGGCTCGGGGTCAGCGACCGGCGCGTAGCCGTCCACACAGACACCTGCCGAGCACGGGCTGCCGCCGCAGTCCGCGTCGCTGGAGCAGCCGAGAAAGTGCGACTCGCTGTCCACCCTGCTGCCCGCCACCTTCCCGCAGCTCGGCAGCAGCAGCGCCGCCGAGAGGAGCAACGCCCGAGGCGCGCCCCTGCTTCGATAGGCGTTGCAGCGAACGGCGGTGAGCAGCTGTTTCAGATTCATACGCTGTTGCAGCCAGTGTTGCTGATGGCGCGAAAGCCAGGGAGTGGCAATTCTGGCAGCCCCCCGCTGCCCAGCCCCACGGCCGCACGGCCGCAGCAGTTTCCATGCCGGGTTCGCTGCGAGCAGAGCTGGGCGGCAATGCGAGAGCCTCGAAAAATCGTAGTGATAGTGTGCTGCTCCGAGTGGGAGGGAAGCATGGGCGAATGGATGATCGCGCACGAGACGTTGTCGCGGCTGGCGCGGGAGCGAGCCGCAGCCGACGCGCTGGAGGGCCACTGGCTGCTGCGCGCGCGGCGGGCTCGAGCGCATGTGCACCTGGGTTTCGGCAGTTTCGTCAGTTATGTGGAACAGCTCTTCGGTTACACGCCACGCTCGATCTCGGAAAAGCTGCGCGTCGCCGAGGCGCTGGAGCAGTTGCCGGCGTCGCGAGCGGCGCTCGAGCAAGGCCGGCTCGGCTGGTGCGCGCTGCGCGAGCTCACGCGGGTGGCGGTGAGAGAAACCGAAGAAGCCTGGCTCCAAGCGGCGCGAGGCAAGACGGTGCGCCAGCTCGAGCAGCTGGTCGCGGGCAAGCGCCCGGGAGATGCACCGTCTGCCGCAGCGGATCCGCGGGCGCTGCGCTACGTGCTGCGCTTCGAAGTGACGGCCGAGACGTACGCGCTGTTTCGAGAAGCGCTGCTGGAGCTGCGCCGGCGGAGCTCCAGCTCTTTCGACGATGATGCGGCGCTGCTCGAGCTGGCGCGCTGCGTTCTCGGCGGCGCTCTGCTCGAGGGCCCTGCGCTCGGCCAGCGTGACGAGGGCCGCTCGAGCTACCAGATTGCGCTCAGCGTCTGTCCGGAGTGCGGCAGCGGGCGTCAACCCGCCAACGGACAGCTGGTCCCCGTCCCGCCCGAGATCGTGGAGATGGCAGAGTGCGACGC